>JBGSJT010000425.1:0-1556 GCA_041741715.1 Pirellulaceae bacterium
AATTGCAAGGATGATCGCCGAACCAGTGAACACGCCAATCTGATTCGAGCGGAACTCACCGACGACAGGCACGAGGACAATCGCTCGAAGAATGCCGTGAGCGATCTCGGCAACAATCAGGACGAGCCAGATCGTCAAACTACGACCGACGATACGCCATTGATTGACTACCGATAAAGCACTAAATCAAGTCTTTAGCATCTCGGTTTGCATCGACTACGCTGTTGGTTCTAGGTCTCACGTGAGATTTTGGCATAAGTGGCGGAACTCAAGTTTGTTTTCTGTTCAATTACCTCCTGCTTGCGATGCAACATGTCTGGATTTAATGTCAACCAGAAAATCACGGACCAATAGCAATTGGCCTAACGATATCGTCGTAAAGATCGGGGCGGCGCTGTTGGAAGTTTCTGCTCTGTGTCCGTCGTTGACGAATTCGCGTCAAATCGATGGTAGCGGAAATATAGGACTCACTCTTGTCTGGGCACCTCGCGACAATCTGTGTGGGCCAGTCAGCGATCATTGTCCCGCTTCCGTATGCTTGATTCGTTGAAATCATTGCGACATGACTCTGAAACATGATGGACTTTATAATGAAGTCCTCCACACTACCCCCGCGTCCGTTGATCCAGACAATCAATTCCGCGCCTTTGAGCGACATGATTCGAGGGGGTTCAGGAAACCAACCGTCGTAGCAGGTCATGATGCCGACCTTTCCAAAGTCGAATTGGAAGACCGGAATCTCATTTCCCCTATTCATTATCCACTCGGGATCATTTTCGACAAACCAAGCCTTGTCCTTTCCGCTCGGTGGCTTAGACCACGGAGGATTGCCTTCGTAGTTGTCGACAGCAGCATGCGTCTTGTGGTACTTGCCTTCGATCTTGCCATCGCGACCAAAGATCAATGCTGTATTTGCAAAAGAGTCATCGTCGTAGACCTCCCAGCAACCGATGATCACGTAAATCTGATTCGCGGCAGCGGCGGCTGCCAACTTCTCCGTTGTTGGTCCAGGTACCGCAATTCTTCCGAGTACATACTCGGGGAAAACAACCAGTTGTGCTCCATCATTTCCAGCCTGGTTAATGTATGGAATTATCGCGTCGGTTGGATCATATCCTTCCCTTGGAAGATCGCCCTTGTCGTAACCACTGATCTGAACAGCCGCCACCTTGACTGAATCCGCTCCAAGCTGATGTTCGGTGTTCTCTGCTATCGTCACTTGGCTGCCATGAAGCAATAGAACAACAGCGACTAAGCGTAGCATGTTCATCAAATCGATCCTTTTCTCTTTCTCGTGCACATTAGCGGGCACACAGCAGTTTATCAAAATTGCAGGGGTGGACTGACGGAATTCTCCGCCCGGGGGATTCGGTTTCGATCATTTACTGCGCCCCCTGAGCATTGCCGCAGTTTCAAATGGCTAGTCGGTTACCGTCGTTTCCCGCAGAAGGAATGATATGCGTAGTACTTGCTCTCGAAGCGCAAGCGTACTGGAGCTATACTTGTACTTGCTTTACGATTGTGCGCGAAACGCCAATTCACAATCTGTTTGAAGC
>JBGSJT010000426.1:0-6354 GCA_041741715.1 Pirellulaceae bacterium
ACCACTACACCTCAGTACGCAAGCACACTTCGCTGGACCGCCAAACGCCAGCAGAAGTGTACCGTAGTGGACGGCTAAAACGCGACGTTCCCTCTATCTAAGAAACGCGCAGCCATGGTCCTAATATTGGGGTCCACTTCAGTAAGTGCAAGCGGTCAATCAAGTCAGCTGGTGCCGACGCAGACAAACGGCCTATTTCTGTCGACTCCCTAAAAGACTAACTCTCCACATGCAATTAATTTTTCATATCGGCTATCACAAGACGGCCACGAGTTGGTTGCAGCGAAGCCTCTTCATCCCGGAGTGCGGATACGGCCCCTTGATGACCCACGAAGAGGTTGACCAATTCATCACAAGACCTCACCCTTTTGTCTTTCAATCAGCGCCAACTGCGGCACTCTTGGAGCATCGGCAAGCAAAACAACCAACGAGCCTCATTCCAGTTGTCTCGTCGGAATTACTGTGCGGCCAACCCTTCTTCGGTGGGCGCGAGGCGTTCATGTTTGCGGAGCGGATTCATCAAATTGCTCCGAACGCAAAGATTGTAATGACAGTTCGCCCACAACAGGAAATTTTGACCTCGATCTACATGCAATTCGTACGAAGAGGGGGACAAGCCGCGCCGCGCCATTTTTTTAAACCCAACGAACCGCTCGGTTACCACGCTTTTGACCCTACGTTTCTTGAGTACGATCGATTGGTTGAATGTTACGATCGGTTGTTCGGAACTGGAAACGTGTTGGTTCTGAATCAACGTACGCTCGCCAAAGATCGCGCGCGATTCGTTGGCCAACTTGGGCAATTCAGTGGTTTGCCCGATGCTCGGATAACCGTCCCACACGACAATGCAAGCGGTGTATCGGACCGGGAACAAATTGTTCCTGTGACTCGCAGGCTGAACTATTTTCGACGCGACGCCTTGAATCCCTATCCCATCCTCAATTTAGGGTTCGCTTCTCGATTTACAATTCGAGCTTTCGGAAAGCTGTCGCGATCAAACTGGTTCCGTGCCTGCTTTCGCGGATACGAGCCAGTGAGCAGCGTTGTGCGCAGCGCGTTCAACGAAAGATACCTCGATTCTAACAGTCGACTGGCCCAATTACGCCCGAACCTCGAGTTGGATGGATTTCTACTCGGAAAACAGTGAGCCCATTCCAGCAGATAAAGTAACGTGGGTGGTTTATCGACGGTGCTGCACCGCGCTCTATGCTCGGAGCCGGATCGGATAAATCTGCAATCGGTGCTTTGATGGGTACATCTAAGTCTGTATGCTGCGGGAAATGCGCGTGAGAGCAAACTATCCGGTGGCGTGGATTTGCTTTCGCCATCGCATCTCGCACGCTACTTACTCCCCATCGCGTATCGCGTCCAATCTCATGACTGTTGGGGCTGCGCTGTGCGAGCAAAGTGACTTGCCAAGGAGACTACTGGCGTTGATCGAACCGGCCTAGATTTCGCAGTGGACTCGCTTTTACCGACGATCACGCCCTCGACGGAAGAATTCCAATCGAAATTATGGCCTTCCGCGAAGAAGGGCCATCGAGCGGGTGATTTGATCGACGGAGATTTCAAGCAGTTTCTTGCGTGAACGCAGGAGCGGTTGGAAAGTGAGCATTTGATCGACGGAGAAGCTGGAAAAAGGCATTTGATCGGCGGATCGATCAACGACTTTCCCACGTTAGCGGCTAAATGAGCTGCGAGTTCCTGCCGCAGAAAACGCGAGATCGTCGAAATTTATTCTTGAATTTCCAATGAAGTAAAATAACTCTAATCTTCCGCAAGAATTCGGAATCTGGGGTTCCGAACGGGTGGGCCGACCTGAGAGCTGGTCGTCCTCGCGCCGCGACTTTGGGAATCAAACAACCGCTAAACCCGCCCTAGGTGCCCTAAAGTCACAGTGGCGTGAAATCGGTTTACCAGGCTGAGTTGCGTGAATTTTGCGCAGATCGCTATCAGGCAAATCGAGCGGTCCGAATGTACAATCGGAGCCTTCGAATTAGTTTTCGTCTTTTATGTAAATTACCACCATTGGCTTGCTTTAAAATCAAGTCGTAAGTACGATCGAAGCACAGAGTTTGACGTTTAGCCAGTTACGGCTGTTTCGGTTTGTTTGTCTTTCGAGAAGGGGATTCCAGTGAGAATCAAGGTTTTAGCGATTGCGCTGCTGGCCACCGTGGCCATGTTGCAGAGTGTTACACAAGCGGCATTTTTGAGCGGCAGTGTAACACTTGAGAACTTTCCAAACCCACTGAGCCCTAATGCTCAGGGTGCGAAAGTAGTTGGTGTACTTAAGTACGAAGTCTGGAACACCAGCAAGTACGGTGTGACTTTGGGAGCTGGCGAGTGGGGTTACTTCTACCAGGTGAAAAACATGTCCCCAAGTCAATCGATTGAGAACTTCTCGATCGCTGGGACCTACGCAACGCTCTCCCAGGGAACTGTTGCAGGAAAACGACTTGACGACGAACCGGATACAACAACGGTCGCGCCGGGTGGCGGTTCGTTGCGTCCGTTACCATTCGACACCACGGTTTCGGAAATTTACTGGAATTTCCAAGTCGCCGGAGCACCGATCAAAGTTGGTCAGTACAGCGACATCATGTTCTTCGTTGCGTCGAATCGTCCAGAACTGGCAAACGTTGGTAGCCTGCGATCCCCCACAACCGCATCTGGAAATGTTCCCGTACCAGTACCAGTGCCACCGGCGATTTTCCTCGCCTTGGCTGGCTTGCCATTCATCCGTGCTTTGGGCCGCAAGAAGTAGTCTACCTTCAGAATAGGCAAATCGGAAGGCTTCCTAGGGCGAGATCTTTTCATAGATCTCGCCCTTTTTTCGTTTGGTGAGGCTTCAAGCCCGCCATTGCGACCTCGGTGACACGCAATGTCATCGGGAAATCATCTCCTCGGTCGCGGATACTCACGGGCCGTGCCTAAGGTTCCGCCACGAAACTCGCCGGTGGCTCGAACAGGCGGGAGGAGTGAGGCTGGAGGCTGGAGGGGAAGCCGTCAAACGGTATTGGTTGGGGGGTGGGTCGGGGACGATCAAGCCTTCGGAGACTTTACTGGGGGCTGCGGTGGAACGTTGGCGTTCACGAAGTTGGCGAGAGCTGCTTTCCATTGAAAAAGTCGCCACCACCGCCAACTTTCCTGCAACGGCAGGGTTCCTGGTTTTGATACCGAAACTGAAGTCAGCAGCCTAGCCGACCAAGCGACACGGACGTAAGCAAATTTGGCGAGGCCTTTGCTTCGGGATTCAGTAAGCGTCCGAGTAAGACAGGCTTGACGGCGGGTTTAGTCTAGTGGGTTGGTTTTGAATTTCCAACTCATGTGAAGGAATCGTGGTTATGGCTGGTCGTGTTGAGGAATCGGTTTGGGAAGAGCGTCGGGAGTGGATTCGTAAGCAGCGGGCGAGCGGATTGTCGGTGGCTCAGTTTTGTCGCGACAATGGGTTGCATGAAGTCAATTTCCATGCATGGCGGCATCGATTCGCCAAGTTAAGTAGCCAGTCGCCCCTTGGTGCAGACAAGCGGGCTGCTGGCAATCAGAAACTGCAGGCTTTCGTGCAGCTGCCGTTGCCAACGTTGGCTGCGCCCGCTAGCGGGGCATCGTGGATCGAGGTTTCTCTGGCCGATGGTTTGGTAGTGCGTGTACCGGCTTCGAATCTAGCAGCGCTCGAAACGGTGCTGAGAAGTTTGAATGGTTCACATCGGGAGTCTCGACATGCTTAGCCTATCGAGTCAGTCCCGAATATTCATCCATGCCTTACCAACCGACATGCGTAAGAGCTTCGACGGGTTATGTGGCATTGTCAAAGGCGACTTCCAGATGGACATCTTGCAAGGCGACTACTTTGTGTTCTTCAATCGAGTGCTCGATCGTTGCAAGATTTTGCTTTGGGACCGAGACGGTTTGATCCTTTTTTACAAACGTTTGGAGCAAGGCTGCTTTCAGCGAGTTCCATACGATGGCCAGGGCTTGGCGATCGAAGTCGACGCTACCACACTGACACTCGTCTTGAGCGGCATTGATTTAGGCACTGCGAAACGGCGGAAGCGATTTACTACAGACCAGCCTTCTGCAGCCTGAGGCACTCTTGAGGGTGCGTTACAAGGTGGTTTAAGTAGGCCGAATGAAACACACTTTTCACAGTCTGAATCATTCGGCCTTTTTCTTTTAATAGCTCCTTGCTTTCTTGATTGTTGTGCTACGATTTGGGGCATGATGACTCCCCAGCAACTCGAAGAAGCACTCGTCCACTTAACGCAATCAGTCGCTGCGCTTCGAAGTGAGAATGAAGCAATGCGCGCGTCCTACGAGACGCTTCAGCGCGACTACTCGGCACAGAACGCACAGTATCTTGCCCTCGCACAAACGATCAATGCAGTAAACGCTGAACGCGATGCACTGAAGCTGAAGGTAGCCGAGTTAGAGGCATCCAATAAGAAGCTGGCTGACATGCTCTGGGGCCGTCGTAGCGAACGACGACTGGATATCTCGAACTCACCCCGGCTCGACTTTGGCGATGACCTACAGGACCTCTCCAAGGCCACTAGTGAAGTGCTTGGTCCAGAAATTATCGCAGCTCAAGCGGCCGCGCAGGCCGCTTACGACGCAGCCAAGTTGGCAGAACTGGAGGCACGTCGTAAAGCTCGCAAGGCACGTCAAAGAGCTCAAGCGACGCGTGAAACATTCCCCGCGCACCTGGAACGCCGCGAGATTATATTGGATTTGACCGATGAACAAAAAGTTGGACTTAAACCATTCGGTACCAAAGTTTTTGAACGTATGCGATTCGAAAAACCAACTGTCTATGTCGAACGTGTCGTTCGTCATCTTTATGTGAAAGATAATGCGATTGATCCAGGCACTTCGCCGATCGTCGCGGCACCTACGTTGCCATCGATTGTCGAAGGTTGCAAGTATGACTTTAGTATCATCGCAGCCATCGTTTGCATGAAGTTCGCGTTCCACATGCCGACCTATCGCGAACAAGAGTTCTTCGGCCAAAGCGGTTGGTTTCCAAGTCGCTCGACCTGCAACGATCTTATCAACTATTCCGTCGAATGTATCGAGCCATTGTTTGAGCAGATGACACAATGCTTGATGGAGCAACCCGTTGTGCTTGGTGACGCTACCGTGCTCACCGTACTGCTGCGAGAGACACCCAGCGATGACGACCAGCAGACGCTCGACGCGCGTGCTAAGAATCGTCATAAGGAACTTGCTGCCAAGTTAAACGACAAGCAATCCAAGCGGGCCAAGTGGGCCGTGAATAAGGCAAACAAGAGCGGTTCGGCCACAAGCTATGCCTGGCTTTACAGTGGACTGGATGCTCCCAACGAATTGCTGCCAGATTTAAGCATACCACTGCCCGATCGACCGCTACCGGACTTTGATGATCCACTTTGGCAATACGCTCCCTACAACATTTTCCATTGGTCGCTCACCCAGAAACACTCGGTAATCGATGAACATCTTGCTAGTTTCCAAGGCACCTTCGTAGGCGATGCGACAGGCGCCAACGCGAACTTGGCCCCGCGGAGTGGATGCAATCGTATAACTCATCAAAGCTGCAACGCGCACGCACGGCGCTACTTCGTGAAAGCCCAGTCCAATGATACGGTCTTGGCTTCGCAGATGATCGCCATGTATCGACAACTCTACGCCATTGAATATCGCGCTGCGTTGCTGAGTGTTGCCGAACGATTGGAACTGCGTCAGCGTGATGCGGTTCCAATCTGGCAACGCATGCGGGCTTGGCTCGACCAAGATGAAGTCAAACGACTGTTGCCGAAAAGCGATATTGGAGAAGCGGCCGGTTATCTTCGCAATCAATGGGACGCTCTACGGCGTTACTTAAGCGATGGACGACTACCCATTGATAACAATCATTCCGAGCGAGTTATTCGTCCGCTTACGATTGGTCGCAAGAACTGGATGTTTCTCGGTTCGGTAGAGGCCGCGCCAGGACGCATGAAACTCTTCAGCATCGTCAGCAGTGCACAGCGTCACTGCTTGTCAGTTCACGACTACCTGAACGACATTTTTTTGAAGCTCTCCCAAGCTTCGCAAAACAACCCGCAGGATCTGAAGCTTGGCTCGCCACTGCTGAAGAGCTTACTGCCGGATCGCTGGGCTGCAAACCATCCCGAACACGTGCACCACGATCGTATCGAGGCGAAGCGTCTAGCCGCTGAAGACAAACTTTTCTATCGACTCCAAACTGGCTTGGCCGGAACACACCCCTACGCGGCTGCGCCCAGCCTAAAGGCGCCCACGGAATAACCGCTTGGCCACCGTCACAACCGGTCGCCAAGCCACTCGGGCATAAGCAAAGCACGAAAAGAATCCGCG
>JBGSJT010000427.1:0-29170 GCA_041741715.1 Pirellulaceae bacterium
CGGTTACGCCATGGCCAGCAACTACAACAGCAAGTATCGCGCGCCTGAAGTGCTGATCGAGGGTGGGGAATTGAAAGAGATTCGCCGTCGTGAAACAGCCGAAGATTTATTGCGACTGGAAACGATTCCCAGTTGACTTACAACGGGATGAAAGATCGCTCCGTTGAGCAGCAACTTCAAATCGCCGAGACCATGCACAGCCTCGATATGCGGATGGGAATGATTTCTGCCCTGCGCGGTGTTTGGCAAAAAGTCAATTTTGCGGGCCACGACAAAACGGCGCGTGCCCCCCTTCTCGACGCTATGACCGGTATCGTCGACGTGGCGAGCTGTCACAAAGCACTAACGCGTGCGAGAATTCTTCGCCATTTCAATCTGTAGCGATTACAGAAACTTTGCTGCTTGTGCCGATATTAAGGGGAGTGTGAAGCCAATCGGCTGCTGCGCTGACGAATTAAACCTGGGAATGGCCAGCCATGAAGCGATTTATGTTTCCCAAAACGCTATCGGCGTATGTCCTTGCTCTGTTAACGCTAGCAAACGTTCAATGCGCGCAGGCACAGATTTCCACCTCTCAAGAGATTGAATTGTTGCAACAACAACTCGATCAACTGCGGACTAACACGCAACCTGCCAGTGTGGCGGGTCGACCAGTTTGGTATCAGACTGCGCCACCGTCTGCCAACTTGCAGGGGGTTCCCACGGTTCCTCAGCATGCAGTTGCCTTTCCGCAACCCACTGCGTCCACATCCGCTGCGGCCGCCAAGCCTGTTGAGAAGACGTACCCCGATTTTAAGCTCACTGGATTTTTTCACTTAGATACGGCCCGTTTTGGTCAATCCGATGAGAGCCGAGCGGTGCTAGGAGATATCCAGGACGGCACTGGCTTTCGTCGTGCTCGATTGGCGGCGACAGGAAATATTTCCGAGCGTGGCTCATACATGATGGAATTCGACATGGCGCAGGGCCAAGCGCGATTCGTCGACGTATGGGGACAAGTGACGGATACTCCGTTAGGGAACATGCGCATCGGTCGCTTTCGACAACCGTTCGGTATGACAGAGTTGACGAGCATACGTGACATGCCATTGCTGGAGCGGCCTTCGTTGTTTTCACTTTCACCCTTTCGACAAACCGGCATCATGTTTTCCGATACCGCACTTGATGAACGCGCAACGTGGGCCGTATCTGGCTTTCGTGCGCTGTCCGACAATTTTGGAAACGTCTACGGTGACAGCACTGGCTTGGGAACAGCCGAGCGGCTGACTTGGCTGGTGCGCGACTGCGGTGATTCCAACTTGATTCACATCGGTATGGATCACAGCTACGTGGACCCCGCTCGCAATCAGTTGCAGTTAGCCAGTCAGGACGAAGTGTTTGTTGGCCAGCAGCCAACGCTTGGTCCAGGCGGGCTGAGTGTATTGCCAATTGTTTTTGTCCCCCCCTTTGTCAACACAGGCGTATTTGATGTCGACCATGCGAATCTATTTAATTTAGAAGGGGCTTGGTCGTTGGGGCATTCACTGGTTCAAGCCGAACATCGTTGGTCGCGCATTTCATTGCCGACTGGGGAGAAGACGACAGTGCAAGGTGGCTACATCACCGTTCGTCACATGCTGACCGGCGAAGTAATTCCCTACAATCGAGCAGGTGGAGTCTTTGGTAGGGTCAAACCGAATTCCCCCTTGGACTTCGCGGCCGGTAGCTGGGGAGCTTGGGAGGTCGTCGCTCAACTTAGCACCCTCAATCTCAATCCACTCTTTGGATTGCCGAGTGTTACTGGGCCGACGGGGCGTTTGGACACTAGCAGCTTGGGGATGAACTGGTATTGGTGGAATAATGCCAAGTGCGTTTTCGAATGGATCAACGGAGACCTGAACCGCCCCGGTGTCGGCGAAAGTATCTCGAACACTGTCGCTAGTCGACTACAGTTCGATTTCTAGGCGAGTTTCGGGTGAACGGTTACGCTTTTTTTACCGTAGCCCAAAACGCAAGACTTTGGTCGGTCCGGTCCAAGATTGACGCAGCGACTTTGAGAGTGGACAATAGCGGGACGCCAAAAGCTTCACCCCACTCCCTTTCCTGCCGAGTTCCACAACATGCATTCGCGTCCTGCTACAATGCGACCGAACCTATTTTCAATGTGCCTACTGCTGTCACTGCTTGGCAGTCACAGTCTGGTCGGGTTCTCTCAATCACCGACCCCACCCCCAGGCTTTACCGCTCTGTTCAATAGTGCTGATTTGTCGGGGTGGTACGGTTGGACGACGCGCGATCCGCAAGAATTGTGGAACATGTCTCCCGAGGAGCAAGCCAAGTACAAACAGCAATCCATCTCAGGGGGACTGCTCGATAAGAATAATAAGCCCAGCGATGAGCATCTCAATGCGCACTGGTCGGTAGAAAATGGTGAACTGGTCAACGATGGTCATGGATTGTACTTGACGACCGACCAGGACTACGGCGACTTTGAATTCCATGTCGAGTACAAAGCGCTACCACTTGGAGACAGTGGCGTCTATCTGCGTGGCATTCCACAAGTCCAGATTTGGGACCCAGCCGAGCCCGATCCCAAGGGGTTGGGCCGCGCCTTAGGATCGGGTGGATTGTGGAATAACCGCAAGGGCTCTCCCGGCAAAGATCCACTGAAGAAAATGGACAAGCCGCTGGGAGAATGGAATAGTCTTAAGATCACCATGGTCGGCGAATTGGTGACGGTGGTTTTCAATGATCAAGTTGTCGTCGACAACGCCCCGTTGCAAAACTTTTTCGCCAATCAGAAAAGTGGCTATTTGGCCTATCGCGATGCTGGTGACGCCGCCGAATCGGACAAACCAAAACTTCCCAACGGTTATATGCTTGATCCAGTATATGCCAAGGGCCCCATTCAACTGCAAACTCACGGCAGCGAAATTCGTTGGCGAAATGTTTTCATTCGCGAGATCCCCGCAGACGAAGCCAATCTATTGCTTGCCTCCCGAGATGCGGATGGTTTTACCGAGCTCATCAACGGTCGCGATCTGAGTAACTGGCAAGGAGCTGTCGACAACTATGAAGTCAAAGACGGCTCAGTGGTCTGCAAGCAAGGCAAAGGGGGCGACCTATTGACCAATGACGAATACACCGATTTCACTTTACGATGCGAATTCCGCTTGCCACCGGCAGGGAACAACGGCATCGCGCTCCGCACTCCGACCGGTGGGCATTCTTCGTCCGATGGATTGGAGCTACAAGTTATCGATAGCGATGGCTACAACGCAAAAAATCCAGAGAGACAATTGCAGCCCTATCAGTACCACGGTTCGCTCTACCATTGTGTGGGTGCCAAGCACGGATACCTGCGCCCGATCGGCGAGTGGAATTATCAAGAGGTGGAGGTGCGTGGTCAACGCATTAAAGTCACGCTTAACGGCACCAAGATCCTGGACGTTGACATCGACCAGTTGGATCGCAGTCAGATTGAGCATCCACCCAAGGGACTCGACAATCGTACCGGGCACATTGGGTTTGCTGGCCACAATGACCCAGTCGCATATCGTAGTTTTAAAGTCAAGCGATTGTAGTGATCTTTCACCCGTTCGCATGATAGTCGCTGACCGCTCCGCCGGTCAGTCGCTTGGGCGTCGATAAGAGCTTGCAACCGATCGCAAGCTCGATGGTCATGAAATTACGCCCAACTGTTAGGCGAAGCGGGGGCGGTCTCGCCCTACGAAGCCTTCTACTATTACAACCAAGATCAACTGCGCCGGTGGCACTCGTGGGGCTGCGGGCACCCGCCGAAATTAATGGTCTGGCCACATATCGCGTGGAGGTCACTGAGTCGACTGTGGTGCCTCACTCTGGATCGTCACCCAGTGGGCTTATTTTGTTATGCGCTGGCGACGATGCTTTGAAACCCATCTGTGCCGAGGGAGATGAATTGCTTGGTTATGCAATTCAATGGAAGCAAGTCTACGCACTCGCCTATCAATTACAACAATCCCCCTGGGCTTCCCAAGATCCCCTTGCTCATTTGGAGCCGGTTCAGGGGCTGACCCATCGGCTATCGAGAGATGACGCGAATCACTAAGATGGTTATCAAAACGGATCTGTGCGTTTGGCAACAAGGCCACTTGGGAGTTAGCGAACATTGACAAACCATATTTTACTGGTCGAAGATGATGCTCAACTTGCCGAAATGGTAAAGGAGTTCTTGAGTGGTGAGGGGTATCGGATATCGATCGAGGAAAACGGAGCAGCTGCAGTGCAGCGCATCGCGGGCGCTACTTATGATGCTGTAGTACTCGACATTGGACTCCCTGGCATGGATGGTTTCGACGTTTGCCGTAGCGTGCGACCACACTTTGCCGGTCCTATAATTGTCCTCACCGCACGGGGGGATGAAATGGACGAAGTGGTGGCCCTGGAAGTCGGGGCTGACGATTTCGTCCGCAAGCCGGTACGGCCCAGAGCACTACTGGCACGGCTCAAGAGTCATTTGCGGCGGAGCGAAACGCCCCATAGCACCGAGCCAGCGGACGAAGTGGTAGTCGACGATCTGTCTGTCACGCCAGCCAATCGTAGTGTCCATTTGGCGGGCGAGTCCATCGAACTAAGCACTGCAGAGTTCGATCTGCTCGAGTATTTGGCGCGACGTGCGGGACAAGTTGTCTCGCGTAAGGAGATTTACCTGGAGCTGCTGGAAATACCCTACGATGGACTCGATCGCTCCATCGATCTACGCGTTTCACGGTTGCGTCGCAAATTGGGTGACGATCCGAATACCCCGGCGCGGATCAAGTCGATCCGGGGCGTTGGTTACTTGCTGGCTAGACAACAATCATGACTCGCCTGTTCTTGCGTTTCTATCTTGCAGTCATCGTTATCCTCATTGCAGCGTGGCTGATTCAGGCCTACGTGTTTAGGCGAACCTCGATCGAAAACAATATCACCGTGATCGAAGATGCCTTGGGAGGAGGCGCGCGCCTAGCCCGCGATGAATTGTCGGTGGAAGCTAAGGAAGATTTTTCACAGACCATAGAGCGGTTGCAATCCAAGTTTGATTTTCCGATACAAGTTGTCCAGCGCGCACAAGTCCGCTTGCCACTGGCTATGATTCAGCGGATCGACGCCGGGGAAGTAGTACTCAACGGAAGCCACCTTTATCTCATTTTTCCGGAGCATGAGAGATTGTTGGAGCTAGGGCCGCTCCCAAGATTTGCAGGCCCCACTCAGACCGATATTACCATTGGCCTGGGGAGTGTTTTTCTACTCACGGCGCTGGCCATCGCGATATTGCTACGTCCCCTGGTAACGCAACTCCGCTCCGTTGAACAAACAGCCCTCGCTATCGCGGACGGTGACTTGTCGGCGCGTATTGATACCAGTGGCCCCAAACGGAGTGTTCCCTTCGCGGGTGCGTTTAATTCCATGGCGGATCGAGTCCAACAATTGCTGAGATCACAAAAGGAATTGTTGCAAGCTGTATCGCATGAACTGCGGACTCCGCTGACTAGAATCAAATTCGCCACAGAATTGTTGCACACCGCCACCGATCAAGAATCACGCGACAAGCGATTGGCAGCCATCGATGAAGCCACCGACCAACTGGATGATCTAGTGGGGGAGTTGCTGACCTATGTGCGGCTGGACGCAGAGACGGAAACCGGCGAAGGGGAAACATTCGAAATAGAGCCGCTGATTGCCGAATCGGTCGGCATCTATGCATCGCTCCATCCGCAGAAAGAGTTTTCAATCAGTCTAGCTGACCCAGTTCTGAGTGTCTCGACCTACCGCCGCGCACTGTTGCGGGCACTCGGTAATCTGCTGAGCAACGCCGGGAAATATTGCCACGAGCGCGTATTGGTGACTGCGACTCAGGAACACTCAAAATTACTCATTGTCGTTGAAGATGATGGTCCGGGGATCGGCGTGCAAGATCGCGAAACCGTCTTCGAGCCATTCAAACGATTGACGTCCAACACTCAACCTGGCATCGGTCTCGGCCTAGCGCTGGTCCGCCGCATTTGTCACCGACTAGGAGGAGAAGTGAGCGTATCTGATAGTCCGTTGGGAGGAGCACGCTTTACGATCACGATCCCCAGCGAGGCTGTTTGCACTAGCGAATCTCTCGATTAATTGATGTTTGGGTGGTAGATAGTTGTGTGTGTTAGTTACATTTATGCTACTGCGTGTTTTTCTTTTTGCCGCACATCTTTTTTGTCGAAAGAACCTGTTGGCTTACTAGTGAGTTTGCCTTTTTTTGTAACCGTTCGGGCAATTCCGTGAACGGTTACCTCTTTTTTTAGAAGCACCTTTTTCGGCCAATCAATCTTTGGAATCGGGATCGTTACCCAGTGCACGACGCGCCGCGTGCGGTAATGCTTGGCGGTATCCCGATAGGGAAGCGAGTGCGTCCAGGAATGCCAACGCGACACTGATCATGAGCATCAGAAGAATAGCGGCCCACAACAGCATCCAGAAGCGACCATGCTGTGCCCAAGCGGTGCCAAAGATCAATGTCCCCGTCACAATCAGCAGGCCGTTGTTCAAATAACGGACTGCGCGTTGCAATTTAGACCAGCGGGCGATGGAGAGGCGTGAGTCGTCCGACAAAGAATCGTCTTGCGGCCAACTGGGAGCGCGCATCGAAAATAGTCCCACTCCGCAGCCAATCAGCGCCAGCCCGCCCGCTACGCACGCAAAAAACTCCATCGGAAATTGCCTTCCTTATTTTAGACAGCGCCACTTCGCGACATCGATTTATCGAATGGCTCTGTCATAGGCATTGTCAGGTCTCGCCTCTTTCCGAGAATGAACGTTCTAACCACAGATGCACACAATTGAACACAGATCGATTGGAGAGATTAGTCAGTGTTCCTTGCTGTTATCTGTGGTAACTTTCCAATGTTTCGTTCTGATGCGTGAACGGTTACAGAGATTTTTTGTAGCGAAACTCGTCAATCGTCTCGGCATTCTGAAGGGGGATCGCTATGCAGAAAGTCTTGCTGTCTATCGTTTTGTCTTATCCTTGCAGCAATGAATCTTGGAGCAATGAATCTTGCAGCAATGAATCTTGCATCCAGGCTGATCAGAATGCAATTACTCGAGGTCCAAATAGTAGCTAGTGCTTCGTCCAGATTAAAAAGTGGGGTTGGCAGCGCTCAGAGTAGAACGATTGTCCCAATCGTTTCTCAAGCGATTGGGACAATCGCTCTACTCTCCAAACCCCAAAATTAAAGTTAGACAAAGCACTAGGTTTAGACTCAGCTATTCAGCTTTGGGGCTAGGTGCTGTACCTTCTGCGGGTTGTTCGATATTGATCTCAGCACTTGCACCAGAACTAGACTGGCTGTCGTTAGTGCTTTCGGGTTGAGCAGGAGGTACTGACTGTGCACTCTCAGCGTTGTTTACAGCGGGCGCATCGACTTTCGGTTTAGGCGCGGGAGCACCACCCTCGTCGGGCGCGGTAACTTCGATGACGCTTGCCGCGCTATCTGATGTTACGTTTCCATCGTCAGTCGCGTCCGGCGCGGATGCTTCCTCCGCTTCGCTACTCTTGCGCAGCAATTCAGTCACGAAGTCGCGATCGGGGTAGACTTTACGCCAATCGCCAATGACGTTCATAATGGCAGGATCGGCAAGGTCCGACTCGCGCAGCTCTCGAAACTTGAGAAAGCCACTGAGTCCAAAATCTGGTGGCAAGTCAGGTTGGTCGAGCAGGCGGCGGTAGCGCTCGATCGACTGTAGCACTTCATCGGCCGCGTCATCGATCATCATCGCCGGGAATTTATTGAATAGATCAGCCCAGGCGTTCCAGGCCACGTCATACTTGTCAATCGCCGCATCCAACTCACCGCGATCCAGTAGTTGATTGGCCTCATACATACTCGTTCGCGCCAAGATGGCCGAATCCTCTTGCTCAGCTTTGCAGCGCTCGGCCCAGTAGGGGTAATTGATTTGATTGCGGTAGATCTCGACATGTGAAATCTTTTCTTTGGCGGTTTCCAAGCGTTTGGCTAATTGTAACGCCTCAACTCGCTTTTCTGGCGGGGAGGCCTTGGCAATGTCTAGCGGAGGAATTGACATGTAGCCATCAGCCCGCTCAGCCATCAAGATTTCATTGAACGTTCGCTCGATGGCGGGTTTGGTCCAAGCCGCAATTTCTTCGGGCGTGAGTTTGGCAATTCTTTCATCGCGAAGCTTTTGGAATGCCTCTCCGCTGAATGTCTCGAATTCTTCTCTCAGTTTCTGATAGTCCGCATTGGCCCGTTCCAATTCGGTTAAGTAAATTGTGTCACCGAACGTTGTCACGATATTGCGCTCGCCAAATTCTTTCCAATCCCGATCGGCGGTCCGCCAAGCGTAGCGGGCCGGTTCATCTAAGGTCCCTTCGGTCTGCAACGCTTCGGCGTACTTCATCAGCCACTGTGGTCCCTTTAGGTAAAACATCATCGCGCTGCGGGCGGGTGCGGAACCAGCATCGACCATTTGATAGGCCTTCAAATACCAAAGGCGACCGCTTAACCAATTATCAGGCTTACGGTCGGGGCCCATGCCATCAGGCTGGCGCAAATCGAGACCGGTTCGATCGAAGACCTCCTTATGGAAATTTTCGTCGTCACGATACAGAGCACGAAACTGCTTCTTTTCGTCAGCCACACCCATTTTGCTTCCGAAAAACTGCCCCAGCTCAAACGGCATTTCGGTGCGCCGCTTATTGAACTTGCTCCCTTTGATCAAATAGTCGATGCCGCGCTTAACCCACTGGTAGCGTTGGCGATAGTCATCGAACTCAGCCGACACGTTGTAGGACAGATTGTGTGACTGAAACTCCCACACTTCGACAAAGTGGGGCTGCAGGACGGCGATCTGATTGAGCGTGGCTGAGAGGCGATCCCAGAACTGCTCCTTCTTGTAGTATTCGGCCTTTTGCCACAAGATCGTGGCCGCCACTCCGCGGAGCCCCAGCGTGGCCAGACGCATCGATTCGCTGGCCGGGTCAATCTCCCCCAAATCACCTTGGCCCAAATCATAGGCGGTACGAATTTGAGCGAGCGTTCCACCTGGCTGTTTGACTGAACCATCTGGCTCGCGGACCGATGGATTCCCCAAGAAGTAGAGGGGGACCAACAATACGACCATGGCGCAGATGTAAAACAGTCGACGACGTAGGACAACAATATTCATGCTGCCGCCAGCTCCCGTGTTTTGAGGAAGAAGTATGCGATAAGGCTAGTCAAAATAAAGTAGGCAATGGTCATCGTCAGGTGCCTAGCTACCAAGCCACCCGAAATGTTAAAGCCATAAGCCACAAAGTCGGCTGTGTTGAATTGACCGAACCGTGGAATGGCTTGGAACACCGAAACCAATGTATACATGATACCCTGGTCAGTGACCTTGATCACAGTTTCCAACGCCTTGTTCCCTAAATCCAGATCCACCATAGCGCCAGTTTGCAGCGGCATGCGAATCAATGACTCAATGGGTCCACCCCCTGGGGTTTGCCCCGTCGCCACGTCGAACGCCAAGTTGCCGAAGAAACCAAGCATCAGACACGTCATGGTGGCTACCATCGCCACCGGACCGCTAAGGAATGTGCTAAACATTACTCCCAAGCAAATGATCAGAACCATTTGCATCCAGATGCCGAGGAAGCCTTTAAATATATTCCAACCGAATGTGCTATCTCCAGCTCGCAGATACAAGTCTGGAGGGGCCATGCCAAAATATTGCCCGGCGTCTTTGCAACGTATGATCACTTGCAGCTTTCCATCCTCTGAGACCAAGTCATCGAAGATATCGACCTCGACCGGTTGACCATCGCGCGAACCGGACATTTTACGTGGCAGTTCGATGCGATCCACGGCAAATTCCCTGACCACAAACCCTTTCCGCGCACTTTCGACGCGACCATTAGGATTTTTGAGAATGATTTCTCCCTGCACGCCAGTGACGATGTCTCCCTTAAAAGTTCGGAAGGCTTTCAAGCTCAGCTCCAGCGGCAACGATTCACCACCGTCAAAGCGACTGGGCCAGACGTTATCGAAGGTCCAAATCGCCGACATCAGTGAGTTGCCTTCGATGTATTTCTGGTACTCCGATTCGTAACCGACGTTCAAACCACCCCCGATATTCCCAGCTCGATCGGTCATTTGAAGCGTGCCGAAGACTGGAATCCGCGCACCGATCAAACCATCGGGTTGCCCAAGTTTAAAAACTTTTTTACCAGCCACTTCGCTGACGATGACTTCGTGGCGGTGCCCCTTCTGTTCGTCGGTGGTACCCCCCAAGCTTCCATCGGCATTCTCGATCACCTCGAAAGTATGCTGGTGCTTGGCGTCATACGACGTGGTACCACTTAGGCCATTGGCGGCCACGTCCTTGATCTCGTGTTCGTGTCGAATGCCACGCACCACGAAAATGTAACTGAGCAGTCCCATCCCAGCCAGGAGCATGGTCCCCACGGCAGTAAAACCCAAGATGCGGCCCAACACTATCTCGGTACTTCGCACTGGCTTGGTCGTGATCGTTTGAATCGTCTTGTTTTTCACGTCGGCAGGGAGACTGAAGCAACTCAGGAACAATCCCAACAGCAAGATTAAGTAGCTGGTGCCGGTCATCACGAAGCTGATGTAGAGGCGCGCCACATTGTCGGAACTTGGATCGAGGAACCAACCAGCGAAGAGAATTCCGACGATAAACACCGCCATCACGACCAACACGCGGCGACGAATGGCTTCTTGAAAAGCCAAGCGTCCCAAAGCGTAGATGCGACGCCACGAAGTCCCCGGCAGATCGCGTGCGATCAACTCATATATCACACGGGTCACATGATAGAAGCCTTCACTGGGTCCATAGCGGGCCATGGAGACTAAGTAGCAAGCCACAAAGCCCAACACAGCCAGGGCTGCGGCCACCGCGAGACCCTGCAACAATCCAAATTTGAAGATGAGCCACTCGAAGTAGCCCCACATTTGTTCAGGTTCAATGCGCATTTGACGGCGATATTTTTAGCAAGTGATGCAGGTGAAACGGGAAAGTTGAAAGCGATTTTGTTGTAAAGCGGAGAATAACTGGTCGTAGCTACGTTCGCCAGAACGTCAACTGTCGTAGCCAAGTTCGCCAGCACGTCAACTGTCGTAGCAACGTTCGCCAGCACGTCAACTCCCTGCGGTCTGGCGACCGCAGCTACGTCTTATCTACTTGTGTGAGGGACGTTGGCCGGGCCGATCCTCTTGCACAATGTCCAGGAAGAGCTCTTCCATAGTGGTCGTCGGATTATCCATGGAAACCACTTCGCCACCCTCGGCGCGAATCAGATCGGCAATCTTTTGCTTGGTCTCATCCGACAATCCCTTAGCATGTACTTCGGTCACATCGCGAACCTTGAGTAGGCTATCGACGCGCCCCAATTCACGCAATTCACCTTGGTGCAAAATCGCAACTCGGTCGCACACGTCTTGCACGTCTGCCAATTGGTGCGAGCACATCAAAATCGTTTTACCTTCGTCGCGAAGTCGAACGATCAAATCCTTCATCTCGCGACTGCCGATCGGATCCATGCCGGTTGTGGGTTCATCCAAAATCAGCAAATCGGGCTCATTGATCATGGCTTGGGCCAGACCAATACGTCGGGTCATGCCCTTCGAATACTCTTTTAATTGTCGGCGACGGGCGTGCGTCAAGCCAACCATCTTGATCAGTTGCTCGCTGCGTTGTCGACGGACTTCAGCGGGCATGTCAAACAACCTGCCGTAGAAATCAAGTGTCTCTTCGGCATTGAGAAATTTGTAGAGGTACGACTCTTCGGGCAAGTAGCCGATGCGCTCGTTCTTAGTCACATCGCGGGCATCCTTGCCGAACACGAAGGCCCGCCCTGAGGTGGGGAAAAGCAGCCCCTGGATCAGTTTGATCGTCGTCGATTTGCCCGAACCGTTCGGTCCCAGCAATCCGAAGATCTCCCCTTTTTTGACTTCGATGTCGAGTGCTTTCAGGGCGGAAACTTTCTTGCGTCCCCAAAAGTCACGGTAGATCTTACCCAGATTACGAGTTTCAATGACAACGTCCGACGCAACGTCGGGAGCAGCCGATTTTTCGGCTTCGGCAACGGTCGAGGCGCTCATGAGGTGAGGAATTCCTTGTAATGCGTCTTTAATAAGGAAGAAATCGCGAGGGAAAAAGTTTGCTCGGGAGCCAATCGCAGGGAGCCACGGCCTCAATTTTTACGAATGTCGTCCAATCGAGGTTCACTACGATTTGCCCTGCTCGCGTGTGAGCACTATAAATATGCGCGAAAATGTCCGCGAGCAGAAGCAACACTTCCGCTTTTTGCGCCGTTTATTAACAAGATAGCCCCCTGCATGCCCCGCAATGTCGATTCTCAACTCTCCAGTCCGCCGCAGGTCGATCCCGCCTACACGGAAGCTTTGGACTACCTGTACAGTCGAATCAACTACGAAAAGATTGGCTACACGCCCTATACACAGGGCAATTATCGCTTGGACCGCATGCGTCAATTGCTCGAGATTCTCGGAAATCCACATCAAGCCTACGATATCGTGCATGTGGCCGGAACAAAGGGAAAAGGGACCACCTCGACCCTGATCTCGGATTGTTTGGTCGGGTGCGGGCTGCGAACTGGACTGTATACCTCCCCCCACCTCTTGCGGCTTGAGGAACGCACCCAGTTTCAAGGCACTCCCTGCACTCCCCAAGAAATCATCGAACTAACGCGGCATGTCCGTCTAGCCGCCAGTCAACTGGAGGAGCGAGGTGCTGGCCGCGCCACGTTTTTCGAGATGACCACCGCTATGAGCATGTTGCATTTCGCTCATTGTCAGGCCGAAGCGGTGGTGCTCGAAGTCGGGCTCGGCGGTCGTTTGGACAGCACCAATGTTTGCGCGCCAATAGCAACGGTGATCACTTCCATTAGCTTGGACCATCAAGCACAATTGGGTGACACGATCGACGCTATAGCGCGCGAGAAAGCTGGCATCATCAAACCAGGCATACCTCTGATCTGCTCGGCTCGCGATCCTGATGCGCGGGCTGCAATTACCGAAGTGGCCACCAGCCGCAAAGCCAACTGTAGCTTGATCGATCGCGAATACTCAGTCCAGTGGCGACCACTTCCTTGGAACCCAGCGCTGCCTGATGCACGGGCCGAAGTCGTGATGCAGTCCAGCTATGTTGGCTTGTCGCAAGATAGCCGAGCCCCAAGCCCGTGGACGACGCGGATGTTGGGGCGACATCAAGCAGACAACATTGGTGCCGCACTAGCGGTAATCGATGTGCTCCGCGATCGTGGCTGGACGTTACCGACAGAGAAGCTGAAGAACTCGATCTCGCTAACTCAACCTAGAGCCCGGTTAGAAGTGGTCGACGCTTCCCCACTATCAATCATTGATAGCGCCCACAATCCGGCATCCATCCTGGCGGGGTTAGATGCTCTGGCCGATCATTTTCCCGGACGCCCACGAACGATTGTCTTTGCCGCTAGCCGCGACAAGGATTGGCGCAAAATGCTTGAGTTGTTGATGTCGCGGGCCGAACATCTAATACTGACAGCCTACCTCGAAAACCCCCGTGGACTTGCAGTTGACGAGCTCTCCGCAGCGGCTGGCCAATTGGTTGCCTCCGCAAACACGTCGCGCCAACCACATCCCAGCTTTGAAACGGCCGCCAGTCCCGGTCAAGCCTGGCAACGCGCACGCGAGTTAACCACCACGGGTGGAGTTGTTTACGCCACTGGCTCATTTTTTCTCGCCGCTGAGATTATTGCTCAGCTCGATTGAACGATATCATGCTCATTAAACTCCGCAAACTTTTAATCTTCTTGGCAAGTCTGTATTTAGGTGTGCTACTAGTGCTGATGTTTTTCGAGACTAGTCTCATCTATCCCGCACCACCGCGTGACTCGGGGGATTGGAACGCGACGAGGCTGGCTCACGACGATGTCCGCTTCAAGTCAGCAGATGGCACTGCGCTCCACGGCTGGTATTGCGAACATGCATTACCACTTCACACGATCCTCATCTGTCATGGCAATGGCGAACATGTTGCAGACCTGGCCGACGAACTGGAATGTTTCCGGGAACGCTTTCAAGCCAACGTCTTCGCTTTTGATTATCGTGGCTACGGCCAAAGCGAAGGGCGGCCCGACGAAGCAGGTGTGTTGGCCGATGGCGAAGCTGCCCAGCGCTGGTTGGCCGAACGCACTGGACAATCCACCAACAACATTGTCCTTTACGGCCGATCCTTAGGTGGAGCCGTGGCCGTGCATGTGGCTGCCAAGCAGGGTGCGGGTGGTCTAGTGCTCGATCGTACTTTTAGCTCGATGGTGGATGTCGCCGCCAGCCACTTCCCGTGGCTCCCTGTTCGATGGCTGCTGCGGAATCGCTATCTTTCGAGTACTAAAATTGCCACTTACGGTGGACCGTTGCTTCAATTCCATGGAGAGCAGGATGAAGTGGTCCCATTTTGCTTGGCGCAGGATTTATTCGCCGTTTGTCCCTCTGAGAATAAACAATTCGTCGCCACGGAACCACTGACTCACAATGCCCCCTGGCCAGCCGAGTACTACGATCGTATGGAGCAGTTCTTAATTAGTCTTGAGTGCCGCTAAACATCGAGCGGGGAATAAGTGTCGTAGCTACGTTCGCCAGAACGCAGACTCCCTGCGGTCTGGCGACCGCAGCTACGTTTAAAATCCGACCGTTGTTTCCCGAACGCGCTTAGGACTCTTGCGCTTGCCCGCTTAGCATCGTGCGGGAAATAGCTGTCGTAGCTACGTTCGCCAGAACGTCGATTCCCTGCGGTCTGGCGACCGCAGCTACGTTTAAGTTCGGACAGTTATTCCCCGCACGATGCTTAGTCAAGAACTCGATTCGGGAGTATCATGTACTAAGAGCGGTATCAACGCTGATTGCAGCAGGTGCGAACCGATTCGCTCATTGAACTCGTGGCGAATCCAAACTGGGACAGACATGAAATTAGGGAAATGGGGTGGCGTTGATGTCCACATTCACTGGACATTTTGGCTACTGATTGCATTCTATTTGGTTTCAGTCGGCACCGACCAAGGTCTGACGGCTGGATTGTTGGCTGTCGGTTTTGTGTTGAGCGTATTCGCATGTGTGGCGCTGCACGAATTTGGACACGCCGGGGCGGCTGCCTACTTCGGTATTCGAACAATCGACATTACATTATTGCCTATCGGCGGAGTGGCGCGACTGCAGAGTTTGCCAGACAAGCCCTACCAAGAGTTGGTGATCGCGCTCGCCGGACCCGCCGTCAATTTCGTCATTGCCGGTGTTCTGCTACCAGCGGTGATGCTGCTCGAACAATCTGCCATCGCAACGGAATCTGTGACGCGTGAACTGAGTTTCACAGAGCAACTGTTGGCTGCCAATCTAATTTTGGCCATCTTCAACTTGCTCCCTGCTTTTCCAATGGACGGCGGCCGAGTGCTGCGTAGTCTGTTGGCCATGCGCATGAATCACTTGCGCGCCACGGAAATCGCCGCTCGAGTCGGTCGTTGGATGGCGCTGTTTTTCGGATTGCTGGGGCTGTTTTATTCATTCGGACTAGTGCTCTTGGCCGTATTCATTTTTCTAGCCGGTACCGCCGAATTGATGGCCGCACGGATTCGCGCCGCCGGACAAGGAGTACCAGGTGGCGGATTCTCACCAGCCGGAGGCGGCTTTGCGGGTTGGCAAGTCCGTAGTTGGCCCACTCAATCAGGACCATATAACCAGGGCAACTGGTCGGAGACTGGCGGATACGGAAGTAGCGACGGCCCCATTATCGACGCCACCGAAGTACGCGAACTCCCCGATCCGCCCCACGATTCAAACCGACTCAATTAAACATGCGCACGGTAGACAAGCATGAATGCAGTTGAGTGCTTCATTTTTTTGCCGCACATTTTTTTGTCGGAAGATACGAGGTTTCCTTGTTGGATGCTAGCGGCAGACAGGGAACGACCGACCAATTCTGTCCGGCTCGCAGTCGTCAGGTACTAAGACAGACCGACAAAAAAATGTGCGGCAAAAAGATAAATGCCCGCCCGTCGACGGCACGATAATGAACCCCGCCCGCTTGAGCGCTCGAATACACTCCTCACCAGCGTCTACCGGGAACTTATGGGACATCGAAAGACAGCATGCAGTGCTTTTCAAAATCGAAGTCATCCTCGCGTAATTTCTTCCGAATCGCACCAGTGGACTTTCAGTCTGCATGCGCGATTGGACTCGTTCGCTCTGCGAAATGCATCAATGATATTGGCCTCTGAAGCTCTTTCTATCAAAATCCCTTGGAATGTCGCCTAGTTCGAGACACTTTTTCTTTGTAGAATTTCTTACGCGGGCCACTTCGGAAACAGATTGTGGCCCTTTCGGGCCTGGGAGTGTTTTAGCACTCCATCAAGCCCGCTAAAACCAATCGCTGAACAATACGGTTGTTCAGCGTACAAACGGCGGGAGGGAAAGCCTCGCAAACCCTTGTTTTCTAGCGTCGGATGGGTGGCAGAGTGGACGATTGCGGCGGTCTTGAAAACCGCTGTACCGCAAGGTACCGGGGGTTCGAATCCCTCCCCATCCGCTATCTATTGTTATTCCCCCCGGGGTTAACGCGGTTTGCCAGGGTTTTTCACTCCTGTGCTTTGCCTTGCGAGCCCGGCACGTGATATCCAAGTTGCGTGACGGCTACCAGTCGCTGCGAAAAATGCCTGCCGCCAGCGGTCGATTGTTGGTCGAGCAGTGTGTTGAGCAACATCGATTGAACTTTAAGGAATATGTCGGGGTAACGAGTGGCTTTACTCGTACCACCGGCGAAGTTCCTTCGAAGATTGCATTGCCAAGTTCGCTCACCGGCAAGGAATTGGTAGCCTTGATGCGCAAGCACAAGGTGACCATTGAGTCGCTGGCCTTCCGAATTGGGACTTCGATGAAGCGGATTCGAAAGATCCGTGAATCGGGGCTCCAAGATCCGTAATCCAAGGCGACTGTCAGTTGGCGTCACTTTGAATACTTCCCAAGCTGCAATCGGTTGATTTTCCCGGTGCGAGTTTCGGTAATTCCTTCCAGATTGTGGACGACGCAACCGCCAGCATTTGCTGCTCGTGGCGCGGTATATCCATATTCGTCGCCTCGTCGCGCCATTGAGAGGCAGCGTCACGAACTTGGTCGATGATTTGGTCGGACTCAGATTGGTCCCGTCGGAAGAACTCGGCGACTTCGCGAGCCAGCTACAAACTCTGCGAATTGTCCGTCTCGGAAATGTTTAGATTTAATCCGTTGTTGTCGAGCGCGTTCCGCTTCCGCCCGCTGCATCATCGTCGCTGGCGATCTGCAGATAGTCGCCTTCAAGTCCGAGCACCGACAGGATTCTCAGTAGCGGGCCAATCGATTCAAGAAACAACTCTGATAGGTTTGTTTAAGGCATGGCATGGCAAAAAGAATGGTTTTAGGCGAAAATCACTTGATATCCAAAAACTAAACCTCGGTAAAACATGAGTCCTACCGAGGCCAAGCGAGTTATTCTTCTCGCCCTGACCCAGTTATCCCTTGGCAGGCCCACTCCTCAGCAGAGCCTACCTCCGTTTCGTTGGGCAGATTCAGTGCAACCGATCCAATGCGGCTGTGGAAACGAAACGCAACCACGATATTCTTTTTGCCCTGCCATGCCTCCGAAAACCTGGCGCCCGGGGTTGTTACCCACTGATTCTGCTATGGAGCCCAAACTATAGAGCAACACCGCCCACGTAGCGGTAGAAATGGAGCTTGAATCACGAATCCTAGCCTGCCAAAATGATCGTGAAATCTAGCAGTTCCGACGCACAATTCCGTTCGAGACAGCGCCCAGCATTGGCTTATTCTCTGCCGTTGAGATTGGAGGTCCTGCCGCAATAGGTTTGTAGGCCGCTATACACTATGCTACAGATATGTAGAAAACACGTTCACAACAGTCACAACAGTTTGACTCGACCGGTTTCCGGTGAACGAGCGCGTGGCGCGGCAAAAATTAGATTTCAAATGCCATCCGCAGTGCGACTCGCACTTGGGGTCGCCTGGTTTGCAAAACTTCACAGTATCTGGAGCTGAATTATGGGTTGGATTGTAATTTTATTGGCCGCAATTGTCGGTCTGATGTTCATTTTCGGTATGCTGGTTGTCGGCATTTACAACAAACTGGTGACATTAAAAGGTCGGGTTGATAACGCCTTTTCGCAAATCGAAGTTCAACTCAAGCGACGGTATGACTTGATTCCCAATTTGGTTGAAACGGTCAAAGGCTACATGGCGCACGAAAAAGACACGCTCGAAGCGGTAATCAAAGCGCGTAATCAAGCTGTTACCGGTCTTCAACAGGCTTCTGCGGATATAACCAATCCAGCTGCCATGCAGTCGCTGGCGGGCGCTGAGCAAGGTCTGACCGGAGCACTAAGCAAGCTGTTCGCACTCTCAGAATCTTATCCCGATCTGAAGGCCAATCAGAACATGGCTCAGTTGACCGAAGAGATCACCTCGACGGAAAATAAAGTCGCATTCGCTCGCCAAGCCTATAACGACTCCGTGACTGCCTACAACATCTACAAGGAGACATTCCCACCGGTTTTTGTTGCGGGCATATTTGGGCATGGCCAAGACGCAAACCTGCTGGAGTTCGCAGACAGTGCTGAGATTCAAGCGGCACCCAAGGTTTCGTTCTAATCTAGTGCAACGGTTCAGAAGGGCGAAGTTGCGTCCAACTCTTCGCAGCGGCTACGGTGCTTATCCGCTTGTTCTTTTGCGTGTGTGGATTCATGGCAACAGATTTTTTTGAGAGACAGTCTGACGCTCGCCGTAGTACGACATGGCTAGTAAGCATGTTCTGCTTGTCCGTCATCAGCATCGTGGGCATTGTGGTCTTAGTGGCGGCGATCGTCATGCAGATGCAATTCAGAGGCGACCGTCCTTCGATTGCTGATCATCCCGAACAGGTGATGGTGCCGCTGATCGCTGGCGTCGTCGCACTGCTTATCGTTATCGGTGGCACACTCTTTAAAGTCGCCCAACTGCAGAGCGGCGGCGGAACGAGTGTGGCTGAGAGTCTGGGCGGAAGGCGGATATATCCCAACACCACCGACCGAGTCGAACGTCGCGTGCTGAATGTCGTCGAGGAGATGGCGCTCGCCTCCGGCACGCCCGTGCCACCAGTCTTCTTGCTCGAAGAACCCGGCATCAACGCATTCGCTGCGGGCTATTCGCCCAGCGATGCCGTTCTGGGAATCACCCGAGGATGTGCTGAACAATTGACTCGAGATGAGCTTCAAGGCGTGGTAGCGCACGAGTTCAGTCATGTGCTCAACGGCGACATGCGGATGAGTATTCGTCTGATCGGTATGCTGCATGGCATCTTGCTAATCGGGCTCACCGGACAACTGATCTTCAGGCTTTTCATCTATTCGGGGAGTGGCCGCCAGCGAAGCAGTAAGAGTGGCAATAGCGGTGGTCAAATCATCATAGTTATCCTGGTCGTTGGTGTTTCGCTGCTCATCCTAGGCTTTGTAGGCACCTTCTTTGGCAACTTGATCAAAGCAGCCGTTTCTCGCCAGCGCGAGTACTTAGCTGACGCCTCTGCTGTCCAGTTTACTCGCAACCCCTCCGGGATCGCTGATGCACTTAAACGGATTGGGGGGTTCGCTGAAGGCTCGAGGCTCAAGGCCCCGCATGCTGCGGAAGCCAGCCACATGTATTTTGCGCAGGGCGTCTGGGAAGGTATCACGGGGTTATGGGCCACGCACCCGCCACTGAAAAAGCGAATCCGAGCCATTGAGCCCAGCTGGAAGGGCGGCTACCTAGAAAGTCAGAGTCAATCCGCAGCCAGCTTCGGGCTAGGTGCGGCCGGTTTTGCCGGACAGGCGATCCAAGCCAAGCCAATCCCACTCAGCACCGAAGTTCCGGTATCCATCGTCGATCGCGCTGTGGAACATGTAGGTGATCCCGGCCCACGGCACCGCGACTACGCGGCAGACTTGATTGCCTCTCTGCCCGAGGCAATCATCAACAATTTGCATGAGCCCTACTCAGCTCGAGCGGTTGTGTACTGCTTGCTGCTGGCTACCGACTCCAAAATTCGAGCCCGCCAACTGCAGATACTCGCCCAGCAGGCCAAGCCGGACGTGGTGGCCCTAGTACACAAATTGCATCCCATCGTGAATGGCCTCGACGTAAGAACTCGACTGCCCATTATTGACCTGGCCATACCTAGCTTGCGAGCGATGTGCCAGTCGCAATACATCGAATTCAAGAACTGTTTCGTCCATCTGGCCAAGGCGGACGGCAAAATCGACCTGTTTGAATGGACGCTATCGCAAGTCCTCATGCGGCATTTGAAGCCTCAATTTGAACCGGCCCGACCAACCCGGACCAACTACTACAATTTGAAACAGCTCGGACAGCAGTGCTCCACGCTCTTGTCCGTCGTCGCTTCCGTAGGCAACGCCGAGGACGTTGCGAAACTATCGTTCGCCCGTGGAGCCGATCACCTGCCCGAGTTGCAGTTAGTCCAGCATCCTGGCGGTGAAGACGCTTTCGAGAAACTACGAGTCGCCCTTGGTACACTATCCACCGTGGTAGCCAAACAGCGAGGCAGAGTGGTCGACGCTTGTGCCGCGGCTATTTGTGCCGACGATCACGTCACCTGGCAAGAAGCTGAGCTGTTGCGTGGTATTTCCGATCTCTTGGACTGCCCCATGCCGCCACTTTTGGTCAGCGATAAGTAGTGGATCTTGCCAAAGCTTTCCACCTTATCCGTTCATGTATGGCTTCACCATGCGTGGTTGGATAGTAGTTACTAGGAAATGCCGTCATACCTTCAACGCCAAGGCGCTTCATTGCTGGATTGCTGTGCCCACAGTCGCTTGGCTTCGAAGCCAAGTTTGGACGTGGACCTCATCGGACGCGATTTTAACTCAATACCTCTTCCCTTCAGGAACCTCGCGGATTGAGCGGTCAATTCGACAACACCGCCAATGCTCCAGCGCGCACATGTGGGCGTGTCCTTACGCACAATGACGGTTCGACCTGGGTCACGAACGACGATCGCCATCGGGCCCAGAAATCAACCCTTCCGCGCAGTCAGAATGATTTTCGGGAAGCACCATCCTTTTTCAGTCCACAAAGCAGCGGACTGCCTTCAGTGATTTGATCGATGCGCCAAACTGGGTAGTTCGGCGCACCGGTGTGCCCCACCGACGTGACATAGAGATGAAGATTGCTGCTCGGGAAAAATTGCAATCCTGGCTGGAAACCGATCTTTTTTCATTATCAAAAATGTGGAAGAAGCAACTCCCCATCTAAAATCTGTTCGTAAAAAATGTCAATCGACTATACGGGGGACATCGCTACTAGTCCATAAGTGACTCTCGGTAGGGCTTTCCATCCGAATATAGATTGCGACGCAACTCCAATTTGGGGCGTTTGGCGGGTGGAGCGTACTCGATAGCCTTGGTTTGCCATTCGACCGCTTTGGCAAAGTCACCCGACTCAGCGTAGGCGGCAGCGAGGTGCCCGAGCGCGTCTTCGTCTTTCCAAAACGTCAACTCGCAAGCCTTGGTCGCGGCTTCAATCGCTTGTTTGCCATCGCGGTGTGAGTCATCCGTAGAAGTCGACAACAACCAAGCCTTTGCCAGCCACATGTTCCTATCGTCCGGACTTAGACGGATGGCTTCCTCGAAGTCAGCTCGCATGGATTCGAGGTTTCCCAGTGCGGCTTGTACATACGCCCGTTCGCAATGGTTAATACCATTTCTGGAAGTACCATAAGTTGGCTCGACACGGATGGCTTCGTTCGCCTTCTCGAGCGCTTGTTCCGGCTTGCCTATGCGACGCAACGTGCAGATCATCGACGCATGAGCCCATGTATACGTCGGTTGAATCGCAATCGCTTGCTCGAAATCGGCCATTGCCAACGCATACGACTTCTTCTCCCGAACATACAAGTTGCCGCGATTTACCAAGTAGGCGGCATCCGGATAGAGTTCAATTGCTTTAGTGTAGTCGTCGATCGCTTTGTCGTATTCGCCCAGCAGTTCATATGCGGCACCCCGATAATTCCACCACACGGCGGACTTCGGATTAGTCGCGATCAGGCTTGCGTAGTATTCAATCGAGTAACCGAGCGATACCACTTCCGAAGAGGCGATCGATTCGTTGCCGACCCAAAGGCGATCCCCCTTCACTTTGCTGATCAGATAGGGCATCGGGATCGACGTAAATGTACGCGGCACGAACTTATGACCGATCCAAGCTTGTGGGTTTTGCTCGGCGGGCGGGATCTCCAATTGCTGTTTGGCCTGTTGAACTAACAATTGCCAAACAGTTTCGCTGTCGCTGACCGTTCGCTGTGCCTTTTCCAACAGTTGTTTGGCTTCGGCTTGTTGACCGCGTTGGTGCATTGCAAGGGCTCGTAGCGTCAACTCCTCTGCGGTGCTCGACGCGGTTGTTTTGGATTCAGTTCCATTGACGCCTACGGAACTCAACGCTTCGACCAGTCTTCCCATCTGAAGTTGTCCCAAAGCCATCAGACTGCGTGCATCACGGATGTGGGGATCCAAGCGAAGGGCTTCATTCAGAAAATGGACTGCTCGTTCCTGGCTCGCTAGGTTTGAATTGGAAGCCAACAAAAGGGACCTGGCCGCACCAAGCAATTCGTTGGCTTCGGTTTCTGCGGAGAGTGGCGCTGTGCTCCAATGAAATCGTCCTCCGATTCGTATCAAGTTTTGATTCTGCTCGATTGACGCCGATTGAGTTGACCATGTCTTAACTGCGGCTGGCAATCGCACTGTGAGCAGTTCCTGGCCCGATCGTCCATCCCAGATCGCAAATCCTCTGGGACGTTGACTCAGTGCCGAGCGTGTAATGGCGCTTCGAACTTGTGCCAATTCCGTTATCGCAGATCCCAAACAGGTGACGATTCGATGGCCTTCAGCACTAAAGGTAACATCGAGGACTTCCTCACCAGTACCTTCGAGCACTAAGGATTTCTTACCTGATTTGGCGTCAATGATTTGGGTTTTCCCGTCACTGACCAATGCGACTCGAGTACGGCGGTCGTCGATTGCGACGAACGAGAGATTATTGTCTGCAAACCATGGCGACCTAAAGACCTCCATGCCGGTTTCGGGCTCCCATCCCACGGCAGATGTTTCACCATCCTCATCCACTATCGAAACCACTAAAGTATTATTGGCCGTGCAAATGGATCCATAACAGACGATATCATGTTCCCAGAGTATTTTTCCAGTTTTGGTGTCGAAGGCGGTCGTGGTCTGCTTGACGTCACGCCGCGAATTTACTGGTAACTCCGGTAGCACCAACAGTTTCTCACCATTGGTACTGAATGCAATCCGATTTTTAAAGTCTACGTTTAGCGTCGAATCGCGCGGGGTAAGTTCGGCTCCAGAGACCAAGTCCCAGATTCGAATTTTCATTGGCCCTTGTTGCCCAGACTCGAGAACGTTGGGAAAAGCGACCGCGATTTGTCGGCTATCGGGCGAAAAGGCAATGTGTTTTCTATAAGCAATCCAGGGAAATTTAAACTCAGAGCCGCTAACGAAAGAATGAGCTCCTAGGCGCGTGATTAGGATGTTTTTTCCAGTTTTTGTTTCCCAAATCTTTAGTTCACCAGCATTTAAGAGTTCTGCCCTCTGATCTGCACAGATGGTTACAAGATACTGACCGTCAGGGCTAAATATTTTCATTGCGCGATGATCAGCAATTGGAAGCTTGCGAGCTTCATTCGCTCCTGTGTTGTCGATCAAGGTGACCTCAGATGCGAATTGACTCGGATCTGTAGTTGCTGTCATCGGTAAACCAGATGAATCGTTCACTTGGGTTTGCCAGCGTCCCCCCTCCTCCGAACTCATCACACGCCAAGCCCAACTTGGGGCAGTTTCGTTTTCCGAATCGCTCGAAAACGCACATTGCAAAGGCCAAGTTACTACTCCTTTTCCTTGTGGATGATCGGAAAGTAACCGTGATGAATCGGCACTAAAGGCGTAGCTGCCTGTAAAGCCCGCGTATCCTGTGATCACATCTACGACTTCACCTGTTGTGGCATCGACGATCTCGATCCAAGGCTGAGCGGTCTTTTCTCCCGCCATCCATGCGGTTTGTCTCACCTCCAGAGCGAACCAGCGGCCGTCCGGACTTATGCTGTTAGATGAGAATTCGCCGACATGTTCGAATGTACGCAGTTTGTTTCCAGAAATGGCGTCGAAGGTCGATACGGTCCGCCGGTCGCTTGATAGGACATGCTTGCCATTCGGGGTGAAATATAGATCTGATGATCCGAATCCATCTGTCCCAACGACAGGGGGAGTAAGGACTGTCGCTCCCGTCGAAAGTTCGACGATGGATATTCCAATCATGGGAGCATTGGAACCAATCTTGGCAACTGGTTTGATAGCTACCTTGGTCCCGTCATGATTGAGGGTGACAAACAAACTTTCTAGCGGAGAAGTAGACGAAGTCGGAACCGGCACTTGTGCGACCGATTCACCTGAACTGGTGTCCCAGACCTGAACGATTGGCTCCTCCATCGCGGCAGCGACTCGTTGGCCATCTCGGCTAAAGAAAAATGAATCGTCGTACTCATGATAGGATTTCGCTTGAATCGACATCGCAAGTTCCATGTTGTCCATACGAAAGACCGACAACGTTGCGGTGCCGGTGGTGCCACCACGTGAGGCTTGCTTTGGCGTCATTGCAACGGCGACTCGGCTGTCATCGACATGAACTAGTTCAGCGCTTGACATTGGATGTCGTTCCATTTCCTTTTCAAACACAACTTTACCAGTGGTGGTTTCCATGACCACAATTTTCCACGTCGGCATGTGATCATAATCAACGTAGGCAAACAAACGAGCATCGGGACTAAATGTACTTGCCTTAATTCTGGTCGCTACTTTTACCGCGTCTTCTTCAGGGTGAATTCTTCGTTGCCAGAAGTACCATTCCAAGCCACGTTCATCCGATTCTCCAGGCCCGGGACGAGTGGCATTGAGCAAGTCGCGGACTCGATCGAATTGGTTTGCATCCCAGGCTTTCTGGATTAAGTTCATTTGTCCGATATAGGCGGTGCGACGTTGTGCATCTTTTTGCTCCTTTAGCTCTTCGTTTTTTCCTATTAACTCCAAGCTCAGCTTCTCAGCGGCCGTGCGCTCGTTTTCTGCGTCGACCTTGGCACTCACCGCGTTCTTGAACTGAGCGTCGGCTTCCGCTGCCATTTTTTGAGCAAGCGTGTTGGCGTTGTATTCTCGGATGGCCATCCACGTACTTGCAAAAGTCCCAAGCAGCAGAGCAGCGGCAATTGCGAACCCTGAGGCGACAGCCGCGAAGTTGCGTTGTGTAAATTTCTTGAGTCGATAGGCCGTCGACGCTGGCCGAGCAACGATGGCTTCTTGATTCAAGTAGCGTTGGATATCGTCAGCGAAAGCGTTGGGGGTTTCGTAGCGACGTGACCGCTCTTTTTCGATGGCTTTCATCACAATCCAGTCGAGTTCGCCTCGCATGAGTGTGCTAAGCTTCTTGGAGTCGGTACTGCGATTGGCTGACAGAGCAGGCAGCGATGCGCTGGTACTGAGCCGAGTGCTGGGGATCGGTGGCTCCTCTTCGCGAATGATACGCAGCAGTTCATCGAAGGCTGCCGAGCGAAGCCGCAAGCGATCAAAGGGTGTATCTCCGGTGAGCAATTCATAGAGCAATACACCCAGCGAATAAATGTCGCTGCGCGTGTCGATGTCCATCTGATTGAGCTTGGCCTGCTCTGGACTCATGTATTCAAATGTTCCGACCAATTGACCGTACTGAGTGAACATCGTCTTGTCGGTCAGTCTTTGGTTGGTCGCCTTGGCAACTCCAAAATCGATGACCTTGGGAACTGCTTGGTGGTCGTATTCGGCGACGAGAACATTCGATGGCTTTAAATCGCGATGAATAATCCCTTTTTGATGAGCGTGTTGAACCGCATGCAGAACAGCAAGAAAGAGTTCAAGTCGCTCTTTGGGTGTCAGGTGGTGTTCGTCGCAGTACTCGGTGATGGGTACACCTTTAACGAGTTCCATCACAAAGTAGGGACGACCATTGTCGGTTTCACCTGCGTCCAAAACCTTGGCGATATTCGGATGATCCATCATGGCCAGGGCCTGTCTTTCGGCTTCAAAACGGGCAATGACCTGATTTGTGTCCATGCCTGGCTTGATGATCTTCAGCGCTACCCTGCGCTCGACCGGTTTGGATTGCTCGGCCATATAAACGACACCCATACCGCCTTCGCCGATTTTTTGCAGCAGCTTGTAGGGGCCAACCTGAGTACCAGCCGACTCCGAGACTTGATTTGCAACGAGCGTTTGCGGCAGGCCACTCGCGGGGCGATCAAAAAGGCTAACTTCTTCATCGTGGAGCGCAAGCAACTCCAATACTCGCGCTTTGATCGCCCGATTACTCAAACAAACCTGCTCAACGTAATCCGCCCTTACTGCTTTGTCGCCGATTCGGCGGGCGGTGTCAAAAACCAGTTCCTCGCTAATTTGCAGGCCACTCACTTTAGAACTCCCGAAGCAAAAAAACATCAATGAAAGGCGCCTCTGGAAGACAATGCGGAATTCGAGTGCCGATTCCCTACCGCATTCCCAGATTTTTTTGCAGGTTTTTGGCTAGAGTCATTTCAGAGCTTGATTTTGCCAGCCCTAATTCTTCACTGTGACAAAGCACTAGCGCCCGCATCCATCAATTCGCTTCATTTCGGAACGCAGCCAGACTTTGGCATGGGCCCAGTACTTTTCTGCTGTAGATTCGCCTATTCCCAAGGCTTGCGCAGCTTGAGCACCGGACAGCCCGGCGAAATATCGCAGTTTCACCAGCTTGGCTTTGATTTCATCATGTTTTTCGAGTGCTTCCAGTGCAAGATCCAGCGTTAGCAATTGTTCATCTTGAGCTTGTTCTTCTGCTAGGACCCTATCCGCATCGAGTTCAACCCGGTGCATGCCACCGCCTCGCTTGATCGCTCGCTTTTCCCGAGCTCGATCCACCAGAATTCGCCGCATTGCCTCGGCAGCGGCAGCAAAGAAATGTCCTCGGGAGTCCCAAGTCAGAGACGGACCGTTACCAACAATTCGTAGGTATGCTTCGTGGACCAGGGCCGTTGGCTGAAAGGTCTGGCCAGATCTTTCAGCCGAGATCTTGACGGACGCCAGCTTTCGAAGCTCCTCATAAACCAGCGGCAACAATTGCGCGGCAGCCGACGGATCGCCAGTCGCAATCCGTGACATGACTTGCGTAACGTCGGACATTGAAATTTGACTTTGATAGAGAGAACAGATGAATCACCAAATTGTAGCATCCCGCGATTCCCAAGTTTCCACCTAAGAGATCTCGCCTTTTGCTTCTTTTTCGTCGCTATAACCCGCTGAGATCGCGCCCGATCGAAATTCGCGATTTTCTAAATTGAAAGCGGTGGCGCGAAGAATCTTGCCTTGCGGAAATCGAGAACCGTCCTTGATAACGCACCGCTTCAGTTGTTTTCGAAAATCCAATTGCTCGACCAAGGGCCTTTCAGGATGGAAACTTGAAATCTGCAGTATTCACCACAAGGACGAATCGGCAGTTCAGCCCTCGGAATATGCCTCGTGACGCACGTTGGCCGAAACCGGCTCGCAGGCTGCTTTACGGCGTCGAGTGGCGGTAAGACGCAAACAACTGGCTGTCATTTAGTGGAGTGCTGGTAAGTAATCTGGCTTTCGTTTCGTCTTCTGTGATAGAATTAGATCATGACTACAACAACCTATCTCGATCGATTTCTTGATCCAATGACCGAGGCGTTGACGCCTGACGTCGCACGCGTCATTGCTAACCTTCGTGTCGATCCCGAAACAGAAGCTGAGGTGCAACGACTTCGCGAGAGAGCGAACGAAGGTAAGCTGACTATCGAAGAGGAGGCTGCATACAGGGACTTTGTCGAAGCGGCTGATGTGATATCCATCATCCAATCGAAAGCCCGACGTTTCTTGGCTCGTCATAGTTCCTGACATGGATGCGGCGACGAAGGACTTGGTTCGGCAAAGAGCGGGCGATCGCTGCGAGTATTGTCATCTTCCTCAGCATGCCACTCCGTTCATCACGTTTCATATCGAACATGTGATCGCGAAACAGCACACGCCAGATGATGATAGCGTCTCACAAGGCTGCGCGGCCCAAACTGCTAGAGATCAGACTCACTAAAAATCTGCGCTCCGTGAAAGACCGTAAGAATATCGACTCGAGAATTTCAAACTCTGTAAACGAGTCGATAGTTACCTTGAAGAATCTCACGAATCTCCTCTCGTCCTATCTCTGGCACGAGTTGTCACGAAGGCCCGCAGAAACTCATCCTATAGATTGTTGACGGATCAAATCCACGGTTTCGGAGTTTCGCCGTGGCGACATCAATCCCAACAAATGCCGCCTCACACGACCCGCACGTCGTACGGCAATTTATCTCTGTTAAACAACTTCTGGCAATTTGGCAAAAACACCCGAAAACCGTCGGGAGTCGCGCACCCGACGGCTGTGGGAAATGTGGTAGGTCGCGGCACAGGTATCAAGTGGGGAGCATTGAGACCTTGCCGGGTCGAAATCAACTTCCAAAGTCACTCGCGTAACTTACTAGATCTGCTTCTGCCAGTACATCGAGCAAGGCTTCGTCGAATGCTTGGCGGGCATCATCTTTGTCAGTGCGTGCCAGGCGTTCAGATCTGACTGGCGGGACTGCCGAGACATTCGAGTCGCGTACCACGAGCTTGGTGGGTCCAGCTATTACTAGGCCTAGGTCGACCCGTGAAGCTCGCTCAGCGCGACGTGAATCGGAAGCGCGGAGGTTGGCTGCCGCAAACGCCGTCACCGGCGGAGTGGACTCGTCAAAATTCGGAGCGAGCGACATCGGAGCAGGCGTTAAACTAGCTGGCGCTGATTGGAGCTGAGTTCCAGGTGGCGGTGGATCGGCAATGCCTTGCGGGTTGGTATTGCCTGGGGCGAGCGATGGTCTAAGTCCAAGTCAAGCTTCAGATCGGAAATTTTAAATTTTCCGATTCATTTTTGTGACAGGGGTGTGGGATTTTTTTTGGCATGACGCCGGTATATCAATGAATTGCTTGAGTCGGCGCAGAGTG
>JBGSJT010000428.1:0-18732 GCA_041741715.1 Pirellulaceae bacterium
TTGCGATCCTGCTGACCCACGGTCTCAAGTACCAAGGCCTATACGATCTACAAGATGTTTGGAAGCATCTGTTTCCACTTTAGATTCTAATCAACATGCGTGGAATCATGGTCTAATCGTAGATACTAGGCCTCTTTGATGTCGTTCCCGTGACAAAAGTAAATCAAATAAGCCTGACCCCTTTGATTTCTGAAATCAAATAAGCCTGACCCCTTTGATTTCACCAAAACCAACCAGCTATGGAGAAACGAAGAAAGCGTTCCAGCAAATAACTGAAACGCTTCTCCAGAGTCCATTGACTCACCCTCGGCTCCGCTATCCCTGACAAAGTTGTGTCCCCACAGAGCTTTGCTCCGTTTCGCGGAACGCACAATTTAAACCATGTCCGAACATTACACGTAACCAGTGAACACCCGAGATATGCCTCAAAAAATCCAACGCACGCAGCACAAACCAACTTGCGGAAAAACGGAATTCAAAAATAATTTTGAATCAGCTATTGCCAAACATTATGACCGTCGCTGACCCCTTTGATTTCTCATGACCCCTTTGATTTCTCTTAAGCAGCATTGTCCCTCGGACTAGAGATGTAAGCTCAGCAGAGGTGCATTGCAATGGCGAGCAGACAATTTGGTCATTGCACATTCAAACGGATGGCCAAGTTGACGCCAACGAATTGTCAGTTCGAGTAGAATGGATTGTTCGCAATCAATTACTAGATGTAGATGACGTTGTTGTTAACGTGAGCATCTCCGCCAGAGGCTCATCTACTTGATTTTGAATACGGTCACTAGATCGGATGACTGCTCAGCAATTGGTTGGCTACGCGAGATGTTGATACCGGCACAAGCCAATAAGCATCCGTCCGGAGAAGCGCGGACGTAATTTGCGCCGAGTCCTGCTCGGCTTAGAACCATCTCCCCCGAGTTGACATCCCAAATCCTAAGCGAGCCGTCATAGCTGCCTGTTGCAACGTACTTACCCCCGTCGACGAATACCGCCGATTTTACTCCATCGGCATGACCAGTTAGGACATGCACCGACTTGCCATTGTTAACTTCCCAGATTCTGGCAGTGCGGTCTTCCGATGCTGACACCGCGAACAGGTTGTTCGGAGAAATATCGACATCGTAGACCTTCCCTCGATGTTCTTCAAAAGTCTGAACGATGTCTAGCGACTGGCTGTCCCAAACTATCGCCTTTGCTGCATTATGTGCCGTGATAAGTAGCTTTTGATTGGGGCTGAGTTTCAGTGCGCGGATGTCTCCAGCCCCCGCATTTACTATTTCAATCGAATCGGGAGCAGCCAATGAAAATTTGTGTAGCTCACCGCCAATCGAATACGCCACACCCTGACCTTCGGGTAGGAACACAAGTGCATGGCCAGAGGCATGCAACTCCTGACCGTTGGTTTGAGCAGTAGCCCGACTGCCATCGTTGGAGAAATGTATACTCTGCCCTGAATGCCCTGTGGCGGCTACATACATACCATCCACGGAGACTTCCAAGCCACGTGGAGAAGGTGGGATTTCAGCAGAGTATGTGAGTTGCTGTGTGTCAACGTCCCAGCAAAACAAAGCCGGATCTCCGGCGACGGCATAGATCGATTTGCTGTCAGGACTGAAACAGATAGCGTCAATTGGCCGCTTGGGCCCCTTCAGCTCCGCAACCTTTTCAAGCTGAATTGCTCCAGCTCGCTCGCGGTCGCGGTTGACGACCTGAGCAATCTCGACTGGCTTGAGTTCTGGAAAATGGGCAAGGTTCGCTAGTTGCTGATCTTCGATAGCCGAATCAAACATTGCAATCTGAGTTGGCTCGGCGTTCCCGCCTCCAAGTTGCAAACGTGCTGTGGCCTTTCGAATCGGACCGACTGGAAGTTTTAGGATTTCATTGCCAACAACTACGTGGCAATTCTGTGGATCCGAGTCAGCGTCATATCGAATCGCCAAAAAATTGAGCGGACCAGGTCTCGCCGTCAGTGCCGCTTGCAGAACTTCTGCGGTAGCCCGATCATCGCCGTACTCCATTCGCAAGGTGCCACGGTTTGTAAAATAGAGTGACCAATCATGGCGCGCTCTGGCGTCGCCGACGCGAAGTAGATAGGTCGAGCCGCCGATCGCCTCGTCGCGTTGTGCAAACCAAGCAACAAATGTAAAGGAATTATCAACGGCGAGTGGACTGTTCTCAAGTTCCAGGATTGATTCTCTCCTTTGCACGCCAGGGTAGCCTGTGTCGAAATACCCAATTCGTGCAGTCGCCTTGCTGCCACCACCCAAGGAATCCGACAGAACCTCTCTTTCCGGAAAAGGTAGCGGTTCGAGCCTATCATGCTTCGGCAGCGTGAACAGGAACCTGGCAGCTCGAAGTTCTTCCGAGACGGAGTCCTGAACAAGATCTTTCGGTTCGTCTTGAGCGCAGGAGCGAGTATCCCACAGCGAAATGGCCGCAGTACCGACTATGATCCAGTGGAAGAGGATCGGACAACAGAATCGATGCAAGCAACGAAACAAGCTACACCTACAACTTTCAATTTCAGTCAAAGGAAGCACACACGAATCGCTGTCAATATTTTGTCGCAGAATTGATCACGAGTGTAACCGCAGAAATCGCCCACATCATAGAAGGTTGAACGACAGATCGGGTACATCGGCAGTCAACTTCATCAAACTTTCATTTTTGTAATGGCCAGAAGATTGGGTTGAGAAAAACCCTGGCGCTGAGTAACGAAGCTGGAGCGTGGTGCCCAACGGATACCCCGAGTGTGCAGTGTCCCCTTTGGCTCTACCTCTTCATATCGCGGATCAAAAGTAGACTCGACTTTGAGCGAATGATCAGATCTCCATTCGAGATGGCGGGCGAAGCGACGACCTCTTCACCAATTTCGTTTCTGGCCAGTACGTTCCAACTTGAGTCATTAGCAATAACCGTGGTTCGCCCGCTTTCGGCCACCATGTAAATGCGGTCGGTCGTCGACACCATCGAAGCTCGGATTGCGCCCACCCCCCGCAGTTCCTTGAGCAATTCTCCTGTCGCTGCTGTGTAGCAACGGTAAACGCGATTCCACACGATGTCGCCCGACTCGCGATCGATCTTAAGCAAGTGCCTAGTCTGTGCGTCAGCCAACGCGGTGGTGACAAAGATCGAATCTCTCCATACAATCGGAGACGAATGACCGACGCCCGGAATAGAAATTCTCCAGTGCACGTTCTTCGATTCGCTCCATTCGAGCGGGACGTTCGTTTCGATACTTGTGCCATCCTGGCGGGGCCCACGCCAGCCAGGCCAGTCGTCTGCATGGATCATAGAGCCGGAATAGAGAATGCCCAAAAACAGGATGCTCTTGAACCATGTAGAACTACTGTGCATTAGTATTGCTTTGTGTCTGAGACAGCGAAACGTCTTTCATCAATGTCGCCTTTGTCACAGCCAGCGACTGTTCGAACTCGGTGACCAGTTCAGCTAGCAGGGAATCGGCTCGCGACGAAGCTACGGCGACTCCTGGCGACCCTTTTAGTTGCGAACGTAATGCCGTGGCAGCTTGCAGTAGTTGCTCCTGTTGTGACTGGGCCTCCAACAACGCCGAGCGATGATTGGAACTGAACGACCGCAAACTCTGAACTAGCCGTCGAGCCTGATTCAATTGTTGCGTCTGCGATTCGAGCTGACTCTCGGCCAACGACTTGGCAGCTTCCAGCGTCGCGAGCGCGTCGGTGAGAGTTGAAGCACTGTGAGTCGATTGGGCCACAGCAGATTCTAGTTGTTGTACTTGCTGGGTGGCCAACTCTAATTGTTGAGAGAACAATTGCTGAACGAACAGTTGCTGATCCAATGGTTCCGCACTCGCGCCGCGCTCAACTGCCGTGGCTAGGTCTATGCCTGCTTGAGACTGCATATTTGCAACAGACGCAGCAAGCTGTTCGGATTCCATTCGTTCAGATTCGCGAGCAGCGAACTCTTGTTCGGCAGAATCAAGCCTCACAAGGACAGCGTCCATCAACTCTGGAGAAGTCGGCAAACGGATCTTATGTTTTACTTGGAGTGTGTTCGCATCCAGCACCTGGATCGCTCCGCTGGCATCACTGGCGACGACACATTCGCTTGCTGGCAACGTCACGATCTGGTCAATTTGATCCGCAAACTCCGCTACAGCGATCTGGATTTCCGGCGACTGCCATGCGACCAGCTTTCGGTCGCGACCACCGCAGTAGGTTACTTCCGAGCTGCGAGCCATCGACAACACTGCACCGGCTCCGGCGTTCCAGTGGCTGGTCAGCTCACTATGATGCATGTTCCACGTTCGAATAATTCCGTCGTCGCCTGCTGAGATCAGCGTTTCGCTATCGACATCCCAAGCGACCGAACTAACAGGCCCAGTGTGACCTTTGAGCGCATGGAACTCTTCGCCCGTTTCAGGATTCCATACGAACAAACCACCAAAACGATCTCCGCTAGCCAGCAGCAATCCATCGGGACTGAAACGTACGGACAGCAACCAATCGGTATGCTTGCGGAGCGTGTGAATGACTTTGCCATCCGACACGCGATAGATGCGCACCACTTTACTTGGTCCCCCCACTGCCACTCGGCTACCATCGGGTGAGATGTCGAGCGCTAGTATCGAATCGGTTTCGTCGGCAAGTTCGAAAAGTTTTCGTCCAGATGCAACGTCAAAGCCGATGACCTTGCCGGTAAGGGCTGGCACTCCGCCGCCGACAACCAGGGTCGTGCCATCTTTTGAGAAACGAATCGCAGTGACGTCGCCCTCGGGGAAATCAATGGCTCCAACTATTTTGCCAGTACTGGCTTTCATCAACACTGTCTGTCCATTACCAGCAATTGCAACCAAGTCGTTCAGAGGATGAGCGTCCATGGCCACAATCGCCGTTGGTCGCAGTCCTTTGCGGACGGGTACAAAATTAGCGGAGCTGCTTGTTTCAGCGATGTGTTCGTCTTCGACAGTTGTCGACGGTGCAGATTTATCCTCTAGTTTTTCAACGAGTCCGCCGTCGATCCAGCGGCGAAGTAGATCTAGTTCCCTAGCCGGAATTTTCGGACTGTTCGGCGGCATTTTGGGATCAGCCAGATGTGCCGCCGAGGTATACAGCAGACTTAAGTTCGACTTGCCAGCTACAACGACCGGGCCCGACGACGAACCTGCCTGGATGGCCTGCATGTTCTTCAAGTCCAGATCGCCACGCATCTCATCTGGATTGTGACAAGTAACGCAGCGTTTGCGCAAAATTTCACGCACCTGATCGTAGCCGACACTCTGAGGGGATTCGTCCGCAGTGGTTTGCATCATCGTTTGTGCTCGAGATGTCGAGACAGAGCAAACGATCAGTATTAGAACCCGATAGTAAACTTGCATATTCAGCATATTTATCACTTGGTTTGTGAGCGGTACCGGCGCTTTAATGATTGAAAAAAAACTCATTGGAATTGAGGGCTGCCCAAAATAGATCGCTCAACTCAGACTCAATGTCATCGGAAGCTTCTAAACGCACGACCAAATGCTCGCGTTCTTCAGGTAACGGTCGGCGCGAGTAGCAAGCCAAGTAGATCGACTCAGCGATTTGCATTGGAGTTTGCCCGTTCGCCAGGAGACTATTGATCCATCCGCCAGTCTGAATTTTCCCCGACGTGTTCTCGCCGTTCATTAAGTGCAGAGCCTGCGAGAGCGTGGGTGCCGTGCTGACTTCACAGCTACAGGGCGTGTTGCGCGAAGCGCGCCCGAAAGTTTCAAGAAAATAGTTATTCGACAGCGCATCGGGGACTTGAATCGCTCGCCCGCCCAGCGGCAGTCCAGCCAACGAATCGCTCCCCAGCGTCACCTGATTGATACAGTCCAGCAGCACTTCGGCACGCAATCTGCGAATCTTAGCATGGCTAAAGTTGCGATCATCCCATTCGTTCCACTCGGTTGACTGTGTCTCTAACTGGTACGTCTTCGAATTCAGAATGTCTTGCGCCAAGCGACGGACGTCGAAGTCGTACTCGACTAAATTTTTCCCAAGTGCATTGAGTAGTTCTGGATTCGACGGTGGGTTGCTGACTCGCACATCGTCCACCGCGTCGACAATTCCCATGCCCAGGTAGTGAGCCCAGAGCACGTTGGCGATATTGTTTGAGAAGGCAGCATTGTCCGGCGACGTCAACCAAGCGGCCAGCGCTTCGCGATAGTCACTCCCCTCTTCGAGTTGCGGAACATCGCCGCCAAGGAACTTGGCTTGTACTTCGCGACCAGCGATCGGGTGTTGCAGCGATCCCGTCCCGAGGTTGTAGACTGTGATCTCGCGTGGATCTTTGGCCTGTTTGTAGCCAACTTGGCTGACGAACGCGGCAAAGCCATAGTAGTCGTCCATCGTCCAGCGGTCGAATGGATGGTTGTGACACTGCGCACATTGAATGCGAGTACCAAGAAAAGCCTGAGCGATATTCTCAGCCAACAACTGTGGAGTGGTCTCGGTCTGATAGTAGCTGCTCGCCGGATTTTCGAACGTGCTGCCGCTAGCCGGAATTAGCTCGCGCAGGATCTTGTCAACCGTCAACCCCGATCGCACTTTGTCGCGGAGCCAAGCGTCGTACAGTTGCAGCCCTTTGGAACTCAAGCCATTGGTGCGGCGAATCTGTAGTAACTCAGCCAGCTTCATCGTCCACATCTCGAGAAAGTCGGGGCTGTTCGTTAACTGATTGATCAGCGTCTCTCGCTTGTCTGACGCTTGATCGTTGACAAACGCATCGCGTTGCTCACGAGTTGGCAGTAAACCGATCGTATCGAGATAAATCCGACGCACAAAGACTTCGTCCGTGCACACATCCGAGGGTAGCACGTGCAAGTCGTGCCATCGCGCCAGCGCGAGTTCGTCGATGTAGTTGTTGGGAGCAAACTCGGTTGCGGGATACTCGCGCCCCGAACGAACCACGATGGACGTGCCAGAGGTAAACTGGTCGAATCGGGCCAGCATGAATGCGGCTCCTGGTCCCGTTCCGTTGACCATCCCTTCGGGAGACACAGTCGCCGTCGAATCGTTGTTGCTCAAAAACACGGCCAGCGAGGTTACGTCGCGTTGCGTACCGTCGCTATATTGCGCCATGACTAACATCTGTTGCGACTGGCTTGGCCGACTCATGACGCTTCGCTTCGGAAACACATCGATGCGAATCGGCAGCGGCGTATCGTCAGGATCTGGCGCAGCGCCCAAGGCGATCCAGCTCACCAGCTTGCGATAGGCCGGGCTACCTGGTTCAATGCACACTCCGCCTGTATGCGGTACTCTGCCGACAGCTTTGTTTACCAGCAAGCAGTCGTCGGGTTTTGCCAAATTGATACGACGGCCACTGGCTTCGCGCGTCAATCGGAAAAAGTCGCCTGCGGGATCAAAGCCATACAGACTCAATCGAAACCCATCTTTGCCCGAAGCAGAACCATGACATTTGCCCGCATTACAGCCAGCTCGAGTTAACACGGGGAGAATATCATTGCGAAAGCGAAGTGGTCTTGGAACGTCTGTACCGATGACGCGCACCGCCACTTCGCACGATAATCCGTTCCAAGCAAATGTTAGAGCTGTCTCTCCCGCAGCCAGTGGTTTTACCACGCCCGACTCAAACGTCACGACTGTTGATTCCGAAAGCGAAGCGCAAATTTGCGAAGTAACGTCGAGCGTACTGCCGTCGGAGAAATGTGCTTGGACCAAAATCTGCTGCTGATCCGTCGGGTACTGGAAAGCGATCGACTCTGGAAACGCCGAGAGTGAAACCGCTTCAGCGCGAATCGAAGCCGACGATCTCGTGGTCGGCTCATTCGCTGTTACTACCGTTTGCCCAACGTGGACGGCGGTTAGCCAGCACAAGTACTGCAGCATTGTTTTCGAGTATACGTTCACAGCGAGACCTTATGGAGAGCGAATTTATTTAACGAATTTTGTAACCGTTCACGGGATAGTCGCTGATCGCTTCGTCGGTAAGTGCTTTTCGCGAATGGCCTATCGCTAGCGTCCACCTAATTAGCAACGCCAAAGCGACTGACCGGCGAAGCGGTCAGCGACTATGCGGCAGGACTCGTCTACTGATTTGTTTTCTGACGGAGCGCTTCTAGGCGACTCAGTACGCGACCATCTTCACCGCGCAACAATGTCCCAGGTGCCTTGATTTGCAAACGCGAATTGGCGGCTACGTCGTAGCTGACTTTCCAGCCACGCAGTTCACCCGACAAGCGGCAGATGACATTCTCGAACGTCCCCACGGGAGCATCGGGTTCGAGTTGCAATTTGAATTGAATCTTTTTGTCGGAGTTGCGAATCTCCACTGGTTCCGCTGAGACTCGGTTGGGTAAGCCATCTAAAGTCGCGAGCATTCGTTCAGGCAGCTCACCGCTGACTGACAAATTGCAAATAATTTGAAGCTGATCACCGAGTTCGCCAGCCATCGTCTCGAACTGGCCGACGACTGGAGTTCCGCCAATATTGAGATTCACCAATTCGGAAGCGGCTTCCCGGCCCTTGAGAGCCTGTAGCTTTTCGGCGTCATCGGTGGCCGACAGAAGGTCGACGCTTGCCACAGCGGCGATCGGCCAGACGCGGTGTTCCACTTGCTCGCGAGCTTCCAGACGATAGCGGCCCTCTGTTTCATTGGCTGGAATGACAATGCTCGGTTCGCCGACGACCCAAGCCGGCAGGAACGGAAACCCGATTCGGATCGGTCCGGTAAAACCTTCCTCGCGATCCACCTTGATTCGCATCTCAAGACTACCACTGGCAGACAACGGCGTCGTGGGTGCATCCAGATGAACTGAAAATGGGATCGGCGGCGCTACTGCTACTGGCAATCTGTCCAGCGTAACGCCGATGAAAAGTTGGTCCGCGCTATCGGTGACTAAGTCTACCACTTGTTCGAATCCACCAGCGATTTGAGAGCCTCCGACGGTGCAACGAGCTGTGACCGATGAGAGCCTGCCGGACAGCTCAGCATCTTCGTCAGCTTGCAGCAAGGCCAGTCCCCAGAATTGATCGGCTGGTATCAACACTGGCGAGGCATGCACGCCGCTCGGCAAGTTTTCAAATAGTACCTGCGTCGCGCCATCGACCAACTCGCGCCGCACGCCGATTCGAGCGAGGCTGCGATTACCTTGGGCCACGGTGATCGATTGCCCGCTTTGCGACAGCCGATCTGGACGCGGCAAAAAAGAACTAATATTGGGCTGCACCGGAGTAATCTCGATGCGAACGACTGCGTCGGAACTACCAGCCGCTAGTTTGTCCGTTATCTCCACAATAAACTCGCCTGTCCAAGGGACTTCGAAATCGAGCCTACTATCGTGCGATCCCCAGTCGTCGTTTCTGGCTAACAGTTCGCCAGTGTCATCGAGCACTGACAGAAGCGAGTCTGCGGGCGAGCCCAAGCGTTGGGCGAAGACTTCAATACTCAGGCGTTCATTGGCGACAGCAGTCAATCTGAAACGATCGACATCGCCGGGTTGCTGCAGTATGCCATTAAAAGCGACCGGAGCAGTAGTGGAGTGTCGCGGAGCAGAATCGTCGTTCGGTTCGGACTCCAGAACATTCGGGAAATTGCTCACTCGAAACGGAACACTGGACGGACCGGTTGTTGCACCGCTCCCAGCAAACAACTGTAACTCGCTACCATCCGCTGGCAAGGCGACCGTCTGCTCCAAAGTTTGCTCCTTACCGATAAAATTCACGACAACTTCGTGGCCCGCTGGTCCGCCGGCGGGATAGGCAATGCATGGCGCGGGAAAGTTGCCGACGTGCAGCGCGTAGAAGCTATGCGCTCCACCGCTGTAGCTGGATTCATGCACTTCGATAACGTAGCGTCCAGAACTTGGGACACGCACAGACGCGATGGGATCTTGATTGAACAGGGAACTATCGTCGACTTGTTGAATTACTTTTCCATCAGGGTCTGCAATTGATAAAACGGTATCGAGTAGTTCGCTACCCAGTCGCACTGCCTCGACCTCGACCGTCAATTGCGTGCCCGCTTGAAGCTCGAGGCTGTAGCGGTCGTGGTCGCCATCTTCCAGTGTTCCCAGAATCGTTTGGTTGGTTGCGTCAATTTCAATCGCTTGTTCGCGCGATTTCCGAGGGGGTTCTTCAATGACAGGAAAAGGGGTCACGCGCAATGTCTTCAGTTCGGAAAAGCCGTCGCGACCTAGCAGCCGAAACGGTTCGTTGCGTAGTTGGCATGCTGCGGCCACAGCCACTTTCGCGACTAGCTCGTAATCTGATATTACTTCAATGCTTTTGCATGTGAGATGCTCCGAATAGAAGACCAAATCGCGAGCTCCTGCGAAGCCCGCCCCCTCGAGCTTGATGTCGACCTCGCGACCACGCTCAACGACGGCGGGCGAAAACGATTCAATCGAAGGCGACTCTGCGTGTGTCTGCTGAGCGACAAGCATAGCTCCGAGGACAGACGTCAATAGAGCTACCCTACTTGACCAGGGTATATACTGAGGCCGGGCCACAGAGCATTTGTTCCAACTGGTGTCATTCACTTCGATACCTCCGGGTTGGTGTTGCTATGCCAGCAGAGATTGGACGACTTGGCCGTTCATCACGATGGCCTGGGGGCGATCACCGGGCGACATCAAGTCCTTGCGGGCATCGATACCGAGCAAGTGATAGAGCGTCGTTGAATAATCTTGGACGCTGAGCGGATTGTCGGCAGGCTCGGCAGCCAACGCATCGGACGCGCCATAGACGGTACCTCGTTTCACACCACCTCCAGCCAACACCACGCTGAAGACGCGCGGCCAATGGTCGCGACCGCCGCCAGCGTTGACTCGCGGAGTTCGGCCAAACTCGCTGGTAACCAGTACCAATGTTGAGTCCAATAGGCCGCGTTGATCCAAATCCGTGATCAGTCCAGCGTAAGCCCGATCCAAATCAGGCAACTGAGTTTCGATGCCGCGATAGTGATAAGCGTGCGTATCCCAGGCTCCGTAGGTTACAGTGACGAAGCGCGCACCAGCTTCGACCAGACGTCGCGCGGTTAGGAAGCTAGCACCTGCGCGAGGCCGAATGACTGGCCCCCAGGGCTGCATACCGTACAGTGTCTTTGTCGCATCGCTTTCCCCCTTTAAGCTAAACGCCTCTTTCGATTCCTTAGAAGCCAGCAAGTCGTAGGCGCGTCCGTAGAACGAATCCATCGTCGCCAATTTGTCGTCGTGCTGAGTATTGGCAAAGTGATTGTCGACCAACTCCTTCCATGACTTGCGGCGTTCGAAGCGCGCTTCATCGACACCCTCCGGCAAGCTCAAATCGCGGACTGTAAAACCCGGCCGCGCTGGGTCGCCACCAAGTGCAAATGGACCATAGGCGTTACTCAAGTAGCCGCTCCCAAGAAACTGGCTTCCCTGATTGGGAACAACAACATAGGGAGGCATCGCTCCACGCGGTCCCAATTCATGAGCGACCACGCTCCCCATGCTGGGATAGACCAGCGCCGGACTGGGGCGATAACCGGTAAACATGCTATGCTCCCCGCGACTGTGATCGACTTCCGTATGCGTCATGCTACGAACCACGGTGATCTTGTCAGCGATGTCAGCGGTGGCCTGCATGTGACTGCTGAAATGTACTCCCGGCAGTTTCGTTTTGACCGTTCCCAGGATGCCGCGATACTCAACCGGTGCATCGGGCTTGGGGTCGAAACTATCCATGTGCGCAAAGCCACCTTGCAGATAGATGTGAATTACATTTTTCGCTTTAGGCTCTTTCGTCGAACCTGCACTGGTTGCTGCAGCGGCTTGCAGTTGAAAGTAGTTTCCGAGCGTCAAGCCGATCCCACCTAGCCAGCCGACTCGCAGAACATCGCGCCGACGAGGTTGGAAGTGAGCCGGATCAGAATGCCAAGTCCCTGGAGCATGTGTCATTTCAAGATCATCCTTATCAATATGTTTGGTACTGGTTAACTATTGCTCTTCATTTTGCCACTTGCGACTTCGTCAAAACCGATTCGCCGCTGCGCAGCGTTTTGAAGCTGTGCAACGTTTTGTACACAACCTCCAATTTTGGACGCTGTTCGATTTTGTCGAATTCGGACGCGTAGAAATCCCAGCCGTTGCCACCCGTGTTGAGAAAAGCCCAGCCGTGGTTGGCTTGGCCATTGACCCAGGTCTGAACCGTGTCGGTCACATCGAAGATCGCTCCCGATGTGCTGGCTGCGATCTTGCCGAAAGTAAACCCGTCTTTGTGCCGCGAGGCTTCGAAGCCATCGGCCGACACGCCTGAGATCAGGCTATCCCAAGTCGCGGCCGCATCAAAAGGAACAAGCATTCGGTGCAAATTTACGGTCGAACCCTGATCGAAGGCGCTCACCGTCAACTTCGCAGAGAGAACAGTGCATCGCGGCGGAATTTGATTGGGTTCGTTGCCGATGATTCCATCGAAACGCATCACGACTTGGCTTTCGCCTCCGTCGTTGTTGGCGTCGCTGGATGCGTTCGGGTTTTCGTTGAGAATAGTTTTGGAAGCCAAAGCCCAAACTTCGGTATCAACTGTGCCCTGATAGCCATTGACAGCCTGCTGGAACGAAACGGATCTACTCTTTTCATCTGCAGGTTTGCTCGGCTCATCAGCCGAAGTTCCTACGCACCATGAAACAATCCAGCACGCTAGTAGCAAACGTGTGTTCAGTGACAGCATCAGTCGATTCCCATATTGACTATTTTTAGTGGTGTAGGCATCCAGCCTGTGATGTCGATCGCGCGCTGTGAACCTCAGGCGCTAGCCGTGGGCGTCCCGCAGACTACCCCCTGAGGTTCACGCCCCTAGCAACTAGCAACTAGCAACTAGCAACTAGCATCTACTTTGCAGGTCGCAGGTGCTGTGGAACTTCCGGATCAATCTCCACGATTTGGTTGATCTTGCCAGGCTGCTTGGTAAGCTCAAACGCATCGTACAGTTCGCCGATGGCAGTCCTAGCTTCAAAACGCAGCTTGTCGCCATCGATATGGATGATCTGGTAGAGCTGCGTATCTTCGGCCAGTCGCTTCATAAATTCGGGTCGCTGGTTGTCGTACATTTTCGGTCCGCTTACCGACACGACGTAAATCGTGCCTGTGTCAGGTTCAAGTTGTTGTACACCTGTGGCCACGTTGGCAATGGTTTCGGGGACTTGTGTCGCGGAAGCTAGTTGAACACCTGGTCTGGCGGTCGAGCTGGTGACTGCTTGAGCAGGCACTTTTGCGGATGACTTGGGCTCACTCGGAACTTGCAGGCCCGAACGACCGTAGGTGTGATCGTGGCCTTGCAGTACCAGGTCGACTTTGTATTTGTCGAAAATTGGTTTCCACAGCGCTCGTAGTTCCGCGTTATCTCGGTCTTTGCCCGTCGAGAAAATCGGATGGTGGAAAGTGCACACCACCCACTCACTCTCGTTTTTCGCCAACACATCCTCGAGCCAATCGGCTTGTAGTTCCTGTTGTTCATTGCTGTTCAGACCGATGAACCGCACGTTGTGATAGACGAGAGTAAAGCAGCTCTCTTCCAAGCCTTCAGGTCCATTGGTGGGGAACTCGAACTGTGGTCGCCAATGATGGGATAGTTTTGCACCATCGTCATGTTTAGCCTGTTCATGATTTCCGGGGATGGCGAGGTTTGGCATCATGGCGTTGAGCCATGCACCGGCACCACACCACTCGCCCCACTCGCCGTCAGCTTCGGCCGAGTTGATTAAATCGCCTGCGTGTAACAGAAACGCCGCCTTGGGTGCGTCCGAGTAGGCTTCGCGAATGACGCGCGACCACATCGAGCGGATGTTGTTTTGAGCGTCGCCAAAGTAGATGAAGGAAAATGCTTCGTTCGTAGCAGCCGCCGTACTGATATGGAACCATTCGCTCCAGTTCGTGCCGTCGCCGACGCGGTAAGCGTACTTAGTGCCAGGCTTCAAATCGGTAAAGGTCACCGTGTGAAAGTGCGCTTCGTTGATGTCGGTCTTAAGCGGCTGTGTGGTCGCAGCGTGCTGCGTGGACTTTTCGGAGAAGTAGGGATTGGCTTCGGCTACCACGATTTCCGCAATGCCGTGTTGAACCTCCGTTGAAGTTCGCCAGGTAACGGATTGCGTTGTGCGTGGGTCACCGCTGAGCGTTAGCACGATGCGGTCGGGCATTGCCGTGGGCTTGTACATTGCGGCTGGCTTGACTTCTGCTACAGCGTGCTCGTGCCCCTCGTGGGCCGTCGCCAGGTCATCAAAGTACGCTTGAGAATTCAGACCAACCAACGCAAGACTCAACAACGTTCGTCTCATAGGGAAATCTATTCGAAAAAGGGTCAGGTACGAAAATGGAACTCTAGTGTGAGGCATCGTCCGAAGTCGCATAAACGCGCCGCTGTTTCATAAACTCGAACTCTGGCAAGTCAATATGCGCGCGCCACTGCTCAACAGGAATATCCCAAGGTGGCGAGCGCAAGGGTTCTTCCAAAGGGATAACATAATCCCGTGCGTTAAAGAAATCGCGAGGCTCGGCGGCTAAATTGCAATTCGGATCGATCATCAGTTGAGGCTTGCGGCCATTGAGCGAAGCCACCACAAACGCGTAAACTTCCGGGCGTCGCTGAGTTGACTTCTCGAACTCGTCGGCCATGTGATGCGCCAGTTGCAAGATCATCGCGGGGTCGCGTGGGAACTTTTCAGCCTGCTCGGGATCTAAGAAATGCTTGTGGTCGACATTTGCAACGGTCCCATCGCGCGGATCGCGAACTGCGTATCCGAGACCAACCTCCTTCAACCGCAACATCATCCGCCATGAAAAAAAGTGTCCGCGCTCATTCCAACTTGTTTCACCCCCATAAAGATTGTGACGCAGTGGCCACACACAGTGAAATGTGGCATAGATAAACAGCAGACCGAACAGCAGCATTTGCCTGGCTCCCCAGCGCCAATTCCCTTCCTCGGCAAGTACTGCACTTTCGCTGCTTTCTTGTGCCGCGCCTGCTAGCAGCGTTCGCGGCCAATTGGGCGCAAAAAAGAGCGTCGTGGCCACTATCATGAACCATGGAAATACATGAATGTTGAACAGCACCGAGTTGCCCAAGTGGAACAGTACTGCCAACACAAATGCGATTGATCGAGTTTTTTTCCAGATAAGCGCAGGGACAATCAGCAAGTCGAACAGCAGGCCAAACCAAGAGAAGAAGAGTCCCATTGGTCCCCAGGCCAGCCAGCTTCCGAGCACTGGAAAATCGCCTTGGGTGGCCAGCATCATGCCCATCGGCTGACCCAGAAGCCAATCCGGCGTGAGTTTTGCGATTCCGCCGAAGAAGTACGGCAGACCAATATGAAATTGGAGAACCCAAAGCTGCCACGCGCTCAGCGTCTGGGATCGTATGGCTGGTTTGCGCCACGCGTCGACAGAGACGTTGTGGTGCAAAGGGAGCAGCGGTAAGCACCAGCCAATCAGAGCGATCAGATAATAGTGATTCTGATAATTGGTGCGATCAAGCAGAAAGAAATAGGTGAAGCCCAGAGCAAATAGAGCGCTGCACAGGCGGTAGTAGAAGCCAGCCGCAATGCCCATAGCCAACACCATCAAGACCAGGAAATGAAAATACATCCCATTTCCCGGCCAAGGTGTGATCCAGTCGAATCCGTAGTAGCTGAAGTTGAACGGTGCTTTGACGTACAGTCGAGTTACCCGACCGGACGCAAGATAGTCCCAAGCCCATGCGGCCATCATCAACCCAAATGCGACTCGAAAGAAAGTCGTACTCGCGTTATCGATTGGCCGGATGGCTGTGTCGAGCACTTTACCCAAATTCGATTTTTGGGAAGGATCTATTTTGGAACTAACTTGCATTGTCGGCGATTGCCTCCCGTTCACTCGTCAACTGCTTGGTTCGCACGCCTACGGTCGGCGCTGGTGGCCGGAGGCAACTCTACGGTGAATTCGTTGATTTGCCCCGATTTGACATCGGCTTGCATGACATCACGCTCCGCATTGAGGCTGCAGTCGCATTTGATTCCCATGCCACTAACTCGTACGCGATGCTGGCCAACTACCGCACCATCGTCGGTACCGTAGGTGGAGAGCGTGAACTTGCCTTCGGCATCCGAGAAGGCAATGGCTTGCTTCCCGACCAACGGGTTTTCCGATCCAGCAGCCTGAATAGGTTCGAAAAAGATCGAAGCATTGGCGACTGGCTTCCCGTTGCACAGCACGACGCCTTTAACTTTGGCGATCGGAAAGTCCCCTTCTCCGCAACCCGCCACTGCTAGACACAAAGTGCCCAGCAGACCAGCGAGCCACGTGAAGCGCGATGTCACCGGCCGGGTGACACAACAGGACCAATTTGTACGAGGCGATTTCATTGCTTACTCCCATTGCCCTAGAACTTGGCCATCAGACTTGGCATTGAGATGGCACCAAGTTTCAACGGCGATGTTCTCTGAAATAAAATGCACGGAACCATCGCAGAACACTACCTGTACTCCGCCTGTATGGTAACTAAAGGCGCAGTCATCGCTGATCGCTTGGTACATCGTACTGGGCTTGCATTGACAATTCACAGGTGCAGTCGTGCGACCATTGAACCGCACTGTCTCATCCTGCCCACTACCAAAGGCCCCGATCCATGTGGGCCAGTCGCGAAAGTTCGTCACGGGTGTCGGCGGGTTCTGCCGACGCCCAGCCCCCCCACCGACGTTGCTACTAACGTAAGACGACTCGGCTATCGCCAGCGTATTGCTCAATCCATCTGTAATCTGCCCGAAGCCAATGTGTCGCTGCTCGCGAATTTTGTGCATCACGCCATCATCTCCGTAGGGAGGACAAGCACCGCCAGCGGCCTTGTAGTCGTTGGTCGCGTAGCCAACCGACCTTGGAAATTGCGTTGGCGCCGCGTTTGGAGCTCCTGGAATACTGAAAGTGGCTGGCACAACGTCGGGCATAGCAGAGGAGGGACAACGATAGGTCGCAATTTTCGTATCGCCCCCTGGCACCATTGTGAGCCCTGGATAGAACTGGTCAAAAATGGCTTGCTGACCAAGAATCCCAGGCGTTCCATTGGGATTTATCTGGTTGTAGAGATTCGTCTGTTCGATAAAGGGGAGCAGACTCACTGCCCAGCCAAACCCATCGTCGTCTAGCGCCGATCCGTTGGGATTGGCCATCAACGCCACGGGTAGCTTCTTGTAGGTACTCTCGTAATTATGCAAAGCTAGTCCCATCTGCTTCAGATTATTTGAGCACTGCATTCGGCGAGCCGCTTCGCGAGCAGCCTGTACCGCTGGCAGCAACAAGCCAACTAAAATCCCGATGATCGCAATCACTACCAACAGCTCGACCAGAGTAAACGCTGGTCGAACGCTAAAACTCTTTGACATCTCAAACCCCTTTTAAGTAGACAGGAAACACCGCTCTCTAACGGTGCAGTAACAATTCTTCGTCATTTTAGGGCTCTAAGATTCCATTTCGTTAACATTGCGTTAGCTGCAGGTTAGGATTGCGCTAAGATTCGTTCGCTTTCTTTAATGTGTTTTCGAGGCGCAGTGATGCCGTTCTACGGGGCCGCAAGGAGTATTGAGCTGGAAGGGCTTCCACTTTTTTTGAAAGCCTTGATTCACTCGTCAGCTGATTGCTTAGCGTGCCTGCGGTCGGCATGGGTTACTCCCATTGTCCAAGAACTTGACCGTCGGTCTTGGCGTTGAGATGACACCAAGTTTCAATGGCGATGTTCTCAGATAGGAAATGTATGGAACCGTCAGCAAACGCGACTTGAACTCCGCCGGTATGGTAACTGAAGGCGCAGTCGTCGCTGAGCGCTTGGTACATCGCGCTTGGCTTGCATTGGCAATTGATGGGTGCAGTGGTGCGACCATTGAAGCGCACCGTCTCGTCTTGCCCGCTACCGAAGGCGCCAATCCACGTGGGCCAGTCGCGAAAGTTCGTTACAGGCGTAGGTGGGTTCTGGCGACGCCCAGCTCCTTCACCAACATTGCTGCTGACGTAGGATGACTCGCCAAGCGCAACCGTATTGCTCAGCCCGTCTGTAATTTGACCGAAGCCGATGTGGCGCTGCTCGCGAATTTTGTGCATGATGCCGTCGTCTCCGTAGGGAGGACAAGCACCGCCAGCCGCCTTATAGTCGTTGGTCGCGTAGCCAATCGACCTTGGAAATTGCGTTGGAGCCGCGTTGGGAGCACCGGGAATGCTAAAAGTGGCTGGCACAACGTCGGGCAACGCAGACGAGGGACAACGATAGGTGGCAATTTTTGTATCTCCACCAGGCACCCTCGTTAGTCCCGGATAGAATCGATCAAAGATAGCTTGTTCACCAAGAATCCCAGGGGTCCCATTGGGATTTATCTGGTTGTAGAGATTCGTCTGCTCGATGAATGGCAGTATGCTTACCGCCCAACCAAAGCCGTCGTCGTCGAGTGCGGAGCCGTTAGGATTGGCCATTAACGCTACCGGGAGTTTCTTGTAAGTACTTTCGTAGTTATGCAAAGCCAATCCCATCTGCTTGAGATTGTTAGAGCACTGCATTCTGCGGGCTGCTTCGCGTGCCGCTTGGACAGCAGGCAATAGCAGGCCAACCAAGATGCCGATAATGGCAATGACCACGAGCAACTCAACGAGTGTAAACGCGGTAATGCGTCCACGATTTCCACGCGACATTTTTGATACTCCACAAATACAAGAAACCTGAAACAACCAGCCACTCTGCCGTCGGCAGAGCTGAAGCATGCGGGAGATTGTAGAAATGGCAA
>JBGSJT010000429.1:0-27319 GCA_041741715.1 Pirellulaceae bacterium
TCCAAGCGTTCAAAGTGGCGCTGTCCAACTAGAAACATGATGTTTTATGTCCATTCTAATTTTTGAAGATTCACTGGTATCACAACTCAGCCCGATCACGACGGCGCGTGCGGCGTGCGCCGTGACCGTCGGCTCGTATCGCTTGATTGATCTACTGCAATCGCTGGATGCTGAATTAGTAGCCTGGTTGCGTCCCTACTTGCGTGGCCTCTGCGCTCTTGACCTGCCAAATCTAAAGCAACTCGACAACGAATCGCTATCGCCCAACCAGCGACCGCGACTGGCCCTCAATGCGCGGGCGACTCCCAGCCTACAGACAATTGCCGCGATTGAAAGTCTATTAGCTCTACCAGCCGACCAACCAGGAATCGTCTGGAGCGGGGATCAAGTGGCGGCGGTGGTGCATCCCAACTGGACTTGGGAGACAATTCGCGCCTCCACAGATTCAGGAGTGGAGACTCTGCTCCTCTCCGCACATGCGCTCCCGAAGCTCGACTACGCGATCGAGCTACTCTCCTTTCCGCATGAAGTCATCGCTGCCAACATGCGCAACATCGGCAGCAATCTCCAACGACGCATTGAAGCGGGGGACTATCAGCAGCGACAAGATGGTCTCTTCATGGCGCGTGGCGCGAAACTCGGCGAGTATGTGCTTACCGAAACAGCCGGGGGACCGATCATAATTGACGAAGACGCGTCGGTCGGTCCCTACACGCTGTTGCGTGGACCGATTTACATTGGCCCCAAATCACGCATCTTGGAACACGCGGCGATTAAAGATGCTGTGTCAATCGGGCATACTACAAAGATCGGCGGTGAAGTCGAAGCCTCGGTGGTGGAGCCGTTTTCCAATAAACAACACCATGGCTTTCTGGGGCACAGCTATTTAGGGAGCTGGATCAACCTAGGAGCGGGCACCTGCAACTCCGATCTAAAAAACACCTACGGCACGGTCAATATGGAATATCCGTTCGGCAAGGCGGCCACGGGGATGCAGTTTCTGGGTTGTGTGATGGGGGACTACAGCAAGACAGCCATCAATACAGGGATTTTTACCGGCAAGGTCATCGGCGTTTGTAGCATGATGTATGGTTTTGTCACCAGCAACGTGCCGAGCTACGTGAATTACGCTAGACTGTTTGGACAGATGACCACGCTGCCACCCGAGGTCATGATTGCCACGCAACAGCGAATGTTCTCGCGGCGCAAGGTAGAACAGCGTCCGTGCGACATGCAATTGCTGCATGACATGTATCGCTTGACTCAGCACGAACGCGATCGCTTCGGCGAAGCACTGGGTTTCTAGTAGCGACCCACTAAAGACCCACCTATCCCTCCCTGATCACACACCATGTCGGAAGCCACCAATTATTGCTGCTTATGCGGTCTAGGCTGCGCGATAACTCCGACATTGGCGGCACTTTGTCCCCGTCGACAGTCGTGGCTGAGCAGCTCGCGCAGCTTGTCGAGCAACGACGATCGACCATGGCGGACGGATATCGGGCCGATTGCGGAGTTGCTTCAGCCTGAGCGCAGGGCATTGATCTGGCTAGAAGCTGTCGACGTCAACACCACCCGCGCTGCTGTGGCGTTGGCGCAAGCCAGCGGTGCGACGCTGCATGTGGGTGAGAGTACCGGTTCGGAACTTACCCAGCGAGTTTTGACCAGCGAAGGTTGGCTGGGAACATCGCTGGCTGAAGTTGCTTCCCGTGCCGATCTCGTTGTGACACTTGGCGATGGCATTCTTTCCGAAGCACCGCTGTTGGTCGAGCGATTCCTTCAGCCTGCGCTCGACGCCGATCGCGCTCAGTGGCTCCATATCACTTCGCACGCGTCATCCACGCTTGGCTCGACGTCCCAAGTGATACCCCAAGGGAGCCTGCACTTACCTCGGGGAGAGTGGTACGATCTGCTGACTGCACTACTTATAGAGCTACAAACCAACGCGGGTGGTATTTCCGCTTCGCCCGACCTACAGGCACTGTGTGCTGCTCTGCTGCAATCGAAGAACATCGTTTGGCTATGGGATGCCGATGAGTTTTGTGATGCAATCGACGAATTAACGATTCGCCGTCTGCTAGGGATCTGTCGTGTACTATCCACGCGCGCCAGATGTGCGCTGCTATGCTTGGATGCAAACGTAGGTCGTGTTACCGCGCATGAAACCCTGCTGTGGTTGACCGGTTGCGGCTCAACAACGAGTTATGACCCACAGCAGCGGTGTTGGGAACGCCCCGCTGGAGTAGCAAATTTCTCTCTGCATGATTGGCAAGCTCGATTTGATTCGATTCTTTTGATCGAATCGGTCCCCGCGTTGAAACCTCTCCCAGACATAACCGCTGCACATTATTTACTCCCGGCGTGTAGAACTGCGGCTAGAACGATGGCCGGTAGCGCTATCGATCCCCAACGACGAACGACCATCGCCACCGTGGGTGTTCAGTCCGCTGGCCATCTGTTTCGCGGTGACCGCGCCACGACGATGCTCTGCCAAGTGGAACCATCCAGCACTCGAGAAAACTCCCCGCCGACCGCCGCTGAGGTCCTCGACGCAGTGCGCGCCCAACTCAACCAAGAAGTGAGTGCCGCGTTTTGATCGAATTAAAAAATGGCCTCATCGTTGACCCGCAACATCCACTCAACGGCCAGGTGGCGAGCCTCTTTGTGCGCGATGGACGTTTCGTCGATCCACCGCGCATGCCGAGTACGATTGACCAGTCGATCGATTTGCAGGGAGGGCTAGTGCTGGCAGGTGGGATCGACATTCATACGCACATTGGCGGTGGTAAAGTCAATCTTGCCCGGCTGTTGATGCCCGCCTTGGACAATCGTCCTCCCGCCGTGTGGCCAACCGTGCGGACTGGAGAACTCTACAATCAGATGGGCTATACGGCTTGTTTCGAGCCCGCGATGTTATTGTCCGGCGCGCGGCATACACATCTGGAACTGGCCGATACGCCGGGCATCGATGCAGGTGCCTATGTCGTGCTCGGCAATGAAGATTGGCTATTGCGCGCTCTATCAGAGAAGGCCGATGACAATCTGCTCGAGGCGATCGTCGGTTGGTCGGTCGAGGCCTCGCAAGCTTTAGCCGTGAAGGTTGTTAATCCTGGTGGTATCGACGCCTTTAAATTCGGACAACGCACTCTAGCGGTGGACGAACCGCACGTGCGTTGGGGAGTGACACCTCGCGAAATCATTCGCAGGCTGACAGCCGCAGTACGTCGCGTCGGTATCGCTCATCCACTGCACGTGCATGCCAGCAATCTTGGGATGCCTGGCAATGTCGACTCGGCCCTGGCCACGCTGGACGCCGCCGAGGGAGAACGAATTCACCTCACGCACGCGCAGTTCAACGCCTATTCGTCCGTTGGTCCATACGGCATGGGGAGCGGTGCGGAAGCGTTGGCCAAGTATGTCAACACACACACTAATGTATCACTTGATGTGGGACAGATCGTGTTTGGACAAACCGTCACGATTTCAGCCGATGCGGCAGCCCAATATCGCAATCACCGCTTTGCAAAACCGAATCGCTGGATCGTCAGCGACCTCGAATGCCAAGCGGGCTGTGGCGTGGTCCCGATGCGGTACGAAGACAGTCAATATGTGCATAGTTTGCAATGGACGATCGGATTGGAATTGATGCTGTTGGTTGAAGACCCGTGGCGTGTCTTTCTCACCACCGATCATCCCAATGGCGGACCTTTTACAAGCTACCCTCATTTGTTGCGTTTGTTAATGGATCGCAGCTACCGGCAGTCCATGCTGGAGACGATCCATCCCCGCGCGGCTGAAGGTTCAGTGCTGCGCGAATTGACGCGCGAGTATACGCTAGACGAGGTCGCGATCGTGACGCGCGCCGCTCCGGCGCGAATTCTAGGGTTGCCCGACCGTGGCCGACTGACTCGCGACGCGGTTGCTGATCTGGCTGTTTATCCTGTCATGGACAATTGGGAAGCGACGTTCAAACAAGCTGCGCTGCTTATGAAAGACGGAACTATCACACTTCGCGACGGCAGTTTGCTTGACTCCGCAGCAAACTTTCGCGCGTCGATGGGTTGCACGCTGACCTCCCGTCCTGTTTACGATCGCGGATTGATGAGCCGCATCGGTCCTACGATCGAACAAGCGCTACGCACACCGTGGCAAGCTCTCGAGATCAGTCGCGGCGAGATGGATGATTTGATACGCCGACCGCGCGAGGTCTCCTCTACCGAAACATTTAAAAACGCAGTGGAGCTCCCACATGCAGATTAACGGTATCGATATTGAGGACACGTTTGCGGAAGCATTCCCAATGACCGCCACGCGGTTGATCATCACCGCCGCCGATCGCTTCTGGGCCTTGCGGGCCGCCGAGTCGATGACTGGCTTTGCGACCAGCGTGATTGCCTGTGGTTGTGAAGCTGGGGTTGAGCGTGAAGTAGCACCCGAGCGCACACCCGATGGTCGACCTGGTATCGCGGTTTTGATCTTCAGCGTTTCTGGCAAAGAGCTTGAAAAGCAAGTCGTCAGGCGAGTTGGTCAGTGCGTGCTCACTTGTCCATCGACCAGTGTATTTGCTGGTATGGAAGGGGAGAAGCGAGTCGCCTTGGGGAGTCATCTCAGGTACTTTGGCGATGGCTTTCAAATTTCCAAAGTGGTTGATGGAAAACGCTATTGGCGAATTCCAGTGATGGATGGCGAGTTCGTAGCTGAGGAGTCGACCTCCCGCACATCCGCCGTTGGCGGCGGTAATTTCTTAGTCCTTAGTGAATCGCTCAGTGGCGCGCTCAAGGCTTGTGAAGCAGCCATGGACGCCATGCGACAGATTCCTAACGTCATCATGCCTTTCCCCGGTGGAGTCGCTCGCAGTGGTTCGAAGGTAGGATCGAAGTACAAAGGCTTGAACGCGTCTACCAACGATGCCTTTTGTCCCACGCTTCGCCAAGTAACTAAGTCACTGCTCCCACCTGGCGTCGGAGCGGCGCTGGAAGTGGTTATTGATGGATTGACTGAGGGAGATATCGCCCGCGCAATGCGCGTCGGCATCTTGGCCGCTTGCGAAACTGGCACTCGGCATGGTTTACGCGGGATCACTGGTGGAAATTATGGTGGCAAACTGGGTGAGTATCATTTTCATCTGCATGAAGTTTTAGGAGCTTCATAGGGTTACGCATAAGAGTGCTAGAGCGTAGGTTTTGAGAGGCAATGCAGGGTGCATTTACTCCGTATTATTTTTTTGCCGCACATCTTTTTGTCGAAATCACGTGCCACGGATACGATGTGACGCGCGACAGTACTTGCCCCAGAGGCGTCCAGCACTAAATGCGGAAGACAAAAAAATGTGCGGCAAAAAGATAGACCACTCGAATTCAATATTCAAGCCTCAAACCTAAAGCCTCACCATGACCTCATTGACGCTACACTTGAAATCGCGAAGAGTCGTAGATCGCTCCCAAAAACCAAGCACTGATCGCGGAGCGATCAGCGACTTTACAGCGAGACTCAATTTAAGCGGACTCGTCCCCGATCGACTGCTTTCGATGAGCGTTGCGGAAATTGAATCACTCGCAATCGCAACCGAAACGGGGATGTCCACTATCTCTGACGAGTTCACGGTGCACGATGGAACGCGTGACCAACTAGTACTCTGTGGAGACCTCAGCCACTGCGATCACGTCGCAGGAGAAATGCGCTCTGGAGAGCTGATCATCGAAGGGAGCGTGGGAAATTATCTCGCTAGTAATATGCGAGGCGGACGCGTAGTTGTGACCGGCAACGCAGGGGACTACGCCTGCAGCTCGTTGCGGGCTGGCCAAGTTACGGTCGAGGGAGACGTGCGATGCCATGCTGCTGCGGCAGTACCTTTTGCTTCACGCGGTATGTCTGGAGGCGATTTTCTAATTCGTGGTTCCGCCGATCAATTCCTGGCAACGCGCATGCGCCGTGGCCGAGTGATTGTGCTGGGGGATGTGGCCGCGGGCTGTGCCACGCGGCTGATCGCCGGAACCGTATTTGTATGCGGCCGGGTGACGTTGCCACTTGGCTGTGGCATGGCTCGTGGGACACTACTGTTGTCTAATCCCACGCAACAGTTAATGACCACAGTTCCGGTTGGCTTTACGACGTTGGAGCCTTGCGAACTTTCTTTTCTCCCATTGCTACTGCGCGACATCGCCCCACATCTTCCTGCGGAAGCAGCCGCCGACATAACAAGCAGTCGTTGGTTGCGCGGCATGGGAGATCGCGCTGAAGCGGGGTTAGGTGAGCTCTTCGTGCGCGAGCTTGCCCTGGGCTAGAGAATCGGCTGGACCTTCGGCCCGAAGAGAAATTGCAAGTTGCGTTCGAATTCGGAACTAACTTCCGTAGCATATATATCGCTCGTCTCGGAGTGACGGACCTACGTGCAAAAGTAAGTGGCATTGGCTTTACGTCCCACGACTCACCTTTACTTCTCCTTGGTCATCTCCCCCCCGCTCATCGAAAACAACGCCCTCCAGATCTCAGGCGTGTTGTCAGGCTGCAATCGACGAACGCTGCCATCAGCGAAGCCGGTCAGTGTTTTACCCTCGCGGACATTTAGCTTCGCGGCGGGAGCCTTGGGATCAAAACGGTACTCCTCCGGCGATGTCCAGGGAATCGCATGCTCCGGAGCTAATTCAACAAACAGAATGGTATTGCTGGTGCCATCGGTAATCATTGAAAATGAAACCGGTTTTTCTCCGCCGAAGATTGTCTTCTCCCCGACAGGTGCGGCATAGAGTGTATGGAACGGTTTTGCGCCGCTGGACTCTCCGAGCACTGTTACAGGTGCAAACACCTGGGGCATCTCCTTGAGGAGTTGAATGTTGTGTGGACTGTCCCAAGCTTCGTCGAGCTTAAACCGACGATACAATTCCACTTGGTCAATGTACGGGAGAATATGAACTCGCCAGCTCAATCCACTGTGACCATCGGCTCCGCGCGCTTTGGCATTGGGAGGGAACACATTGGAATTATCGATGTAATTGTGGATGGCTAGCCCCAATTGCTTGAGGTTGTTGGAGCTCTGATTGGTAGCTATTGGACTGGCCCCCGTACGAATGACCAAGTTCCCAAGCGCCAACAAGTTTTCAGTCGATTCGGCTTCTTCAAAATTCCACGCAATCTGACTCCCTTCGACCTGCAGTTGCACCAGTCCAACCATCGCCAACAACATTCCTTTGGAAGACTCCATCTGCGAAGCAAAACCTTCAATCATCCCTCGCAGCATTTTCGGTACGTGTTTGGCCAAAGCTGTGGCGGCTTGTTCGTCCTCAGACTGAACGAGTAGTTTGGCTTTCATGGTTTGCGGATCGCACGCGAAGTGTAGCCATTGCAATCCCTCGGCCAACATGCGGCCAGATCCACCACCAAGTGAGGCGGGGAACTCAGGATCGAGTTCTAGGTACGCGCGACGGAAGTAGCTCGGAGGGACCACTGTTAACTGAACGGGGTAATCAGCGAGATCGTTGATGGCAGCGGTCCAGCGCTCCAGGTCCAGTGGCAAGAGTTCGTTGGAGATCGGGCTCTCGTGGCTGTCGCTGTTTGCGCCTGGATCGAGTAATTCGACTACTGTCCATTCGCCCACTTGGGATGGCTCACTCACGTCAAATCGATTGTTGACCTTTTGCAAAAATTGCTTGAGTTGATCCTGGCCCACCCCTCGCGTTTTAGCCATCAGACGAACGAAGCTAGAATTAGTTCGAAAGGGTAGATCGATGGCCACGTATAGTGGTTGATTGCCTGTCGCTTGACGAAGTTCGTCAAGCAGCGAGTTGAGTTGTTGTGCTGGTCCGAGTTGTGGCAGTTGAATCCTAGCCGTGTCAATCGTCACGATACAAGTGGTGGTGCCGTTGGCGATCGTTTTGATCACTTCGGGTTCGACAGCCTGCGTGGCCGCGTGCCAAGCAGTTAGCAGCGTTAGGCAAAGAGCCAATAGTGAGGGACGTAGGTTAATGCAGTAAGCGTGGTTGATTGAGCGATGGTGATTCATTGTTTAGTCTCTTTTTGTTGTGTTTAGTTGTTGAATCATCCGTGAAATTTTTGTTTTGAATCGCGTAGCGATGGCAGGTGCTAGCCTGGGATGTAAATCCCAGGAAAGCAAGAGAACCAATGGTAATAGTCGCGAAGCGACGGCAGGCGTATTGCCAACGTGAGGTATCGTCACCTGTCGTCGCTTCGCGACTATGGCACCTAGCCGATGCCGTCGTTTTGCGACAGTTTCCCAGGCTCGTTCCCAGGCTCTGCCTGGGAACGCACTGTCTTGGAGGCTCCGCCTCCCGCCTCCCGCCTCCTTGCAGCCCACCAAGCTTCGGCAGGCGGAGCCTGCAATGCATTGGGTTCCCAGGCAGAGCCTGGGAACCAGATGCAATGCATCTACAATGCATTATTTGATCGTCGGGACCAACTCAAATTCGTACTTGACGTGTGAGGCGACTGCGCCGGACAACTTGGCGCGCCCAGCTTCGCGATGGTATTCAAACGGTTGCGACGTTTGGGGATCGAGCGGTGCGGGGAGTCGTAGTTCGCTCAACTCTTCAGGCAGTTGGCCAGCGTGTGAGGCTAGGTGATCACGAATGGCTTCAATCGTTTGCAACAATGCGAGCTGCTGTTGCAATCGATCTTTTGCCCCGAGTGCAGCCTGTATAGCTGGTAGGAACATGCCGCTCAAAGCTCCTACACCACCGTACTTGTTAAATACGCGTTGCATGGCTTTTTCAGAAGCGAAACCGTCGCGTTGCGCCAGCGGCACGTATTGCATCTTAAAGACCTCGTCGCGCAATTGCTCATGGATGCGACGCATCGCTAGCACCACGACTTGTGGTACGGGAAGCGCCTCGACCAAGTCCGCCTCCATCTTTAGTTCTTCGACCAGGAATAGCTTGGCTCCCGGATACGCTGTGGCTACCAGAGCAGTAAATCCAGCGGCGGTATAAGCACCACCGGGGAGTCGCATTTCACCCCACTGTGCTATGTCAACAGCGAGACTTTCCAACAACCTTTTCCAATAGATCGGCGGTTGCGGTGTCTCGTCAATATCGCGGAGTTGTTTGAACTGTTCAAACAGAAACTGTCGTTCGTAGGCCAACGCTTTCTCCATGCTGACCAACGGTTGTGGAAGCGCAGCAATGGCCCAGTACATATTCGGTGCCTCAGCTTGTTCGGACAAGTAGAGGCTATCCTGAATCCCGATCCCTGCACAGGCGATGCCAACCAAATTGCTCACTAAGAACTCTTCATCATCCAGATGATGCCCAAGTGCTAGTTGCTGCCCGAAAATACGGAGCGCATCGCGCGGACGATTTTCGACGATGGCCAAGCGAAAACGCATGCTTTGTAAACGCGCCAAGTCGCGGAGCGCCTGCACTTCGGGGAGCAAGTAGCCAATGGGATTGTCCACCTCGCGAATATTGCGATCAAAGTCGCAATGTCGGCGTTGCACAGCTTGCTCCAAGTACCGCGTCTGAAAACTGCTGTAGTTTAGATATTCCTTGACGCGTTCCAGCGGCAGATCGGCGGGGGCTGTTTGCAACCAAACATCCGGTTCCGCCTGCGACGAATCCTTACCTGCGGCTTCCATTTCCTGCCGACTCTTTCTATTGAAAACCTGCATGGCTTGTTGTGCGGCGGATTGTTCGGCATAGCCAATAGCCTGCAGATACTGCACGGCGGCGTTGCCATCGATTAGATCGAAATCGTTCGGGATCAAAACAACAGATAGTGCCGGTTTAGGCTCGGCTTGCGGAGTGAGGTTCACTTGCCGTTGGCCCAGCGAGTATTTAGACATCCTGGTCCACAGCCATTCCCCTTCGCGCGTCGATGAAATTTGTCCATCGTCGGCCAATGAACTAATCCCTTGGGCTGGTAAAGGGTGATCAGCGCCAAGCACCAGTAAACAAGCCAGCCAAGTGGCTGACATCAGGATAGAGAACATGCATTTCATAATTGACCTTTCGTACATCTGGTGAACTTTGCTTCCGTCCGGCTTGCCCGGGCGGGGCATGCAACTGGCAGCTACCCACAGTGACGCATTAAAAAAACTCTCTGGGAGAACTCAGCATGCGCTGCATCCACTGGCGTTGCGGCAATGTTGATTGCGTCTCCCTCGCTTCGCGCCTGTCAAGATCAGATACATTGTTGTCTATGTATGAAGGCACTTCTTGCACGCCGCTCAATGCAGTTTGGTCGCGACTTTCATGCGCCCCCTGTCGTCTACCCAGTTGGCTGACCAACCGCGTACCAACACCCAACGTACCGGGACGCAATTCGCGTAGTTCCGCCAGCCAATCTGCTGGTAATTCCGCGCCAACTTCTGTGTGATTTATGCGGGGTGCGGGCGTTTCGACCACAGCCTGCTTAAGCGGTCCATTCGGCGAGCTTAGTTCCACCGATGTGTGTTGAATGTCTTGAGCTGCCTGGACGACTGCGACCTGTTCGGATTGAGTTGTCACACCAGACCAGCGCACAATGAGCAGCATGCAAGCCGCTCCCAGCATAGCTCCCATCGCGCCGGATAGTGCAACTGTCCGATAGAACGCGCGGCGACCATGGCGCGAGTCCAGCCAGTCGCGACTGCGAAGCTCGACTTTTGGTTGTTCGTCGAATTCCTCCAGCACCGGCCCGGTAGTCAGCGGCCCATTTGCCAGTGGCCCATTTGCCAGCGGCGCGCGCGGTGCCAGCGATCGGAGTCGCTGTTCAAAATCGGACAGGTCCGATTGCTCATGGCTATCGTCGTTCATTTCTGTTCTCCGCTTTCCGCTAACGGTGCACGATCATTGGCTTGTGATTCGTCGACTGTTTTCTCGGCTGTTTCTTCGACTGTTTTCTCGGCTGTTTCTTCGGCTGTATCCTCGACGACGCTGCGCAGTTTGACCAACGCCGCATGGTAGCGACGATGGGCCGAACTGGTGGAGCACCCGAGCAATGCACCAAGTTGTTCAAATGCCAAGTTGCCCCAGACACGCGCTACAATCAATTCGCGCTCGTCATCGGCGAGTGTATCCAAACCAGCCACGACGGCGTCGGCTAAATCCGCATCGGCATTGCTCGGATCACCAGTTTTTGAGCCAGTAAACCATTCACTCCGCTCTTCGGCCGCGTGCCGCTGGTGCGCTTGGCGACGCGAGTCAGCGCGGGCAATGTTCATCGCGCGTCGTTTAGTCGTGGTATAGAGCCAAGCCACGGCATCACTCGGTTGTGGTTGGCACCGCGCGAGCTCCAGCATCGCTTCTTGTAACGCGTCGTCGGGTGCTGAACACCACTGACGTGCGTACAACACCAGCGTAGCGGCATGGTCTCGATACAGTTCCTGCAATCGCGGGGAATTCATGCTCCGCCCATCAAGATGCTATTTGGTTCACTACTAGAATGTCACCGCTGCACTCAGACTATTCCAGCCACGGCCGCGGTTTTTCTGGAAAATCGTCGCAGGCAAAATCGCGGCCCGTTTTCCGTGAACCTCAGGCGCTAGCCGTGGGCCTTTCGGATCATACCTTGGCCCTAAACGCAACGGATTGGGTCAAAACCCCTAAGTTCCATCCGCTCTGTGAGGCCCGCAAGCACATCCGCATGCAATAACATGGACCGGAAAGCAGGACGCTGAAGGTAATTGTTTTAAACGCGGAGTTGCGGAGAGGTAGAGTTTCGCGGAGAAAGGAAAGGCCCCCTGCACTGCAAATACCGGCGGACCCCTCCAGGACTGAAGTGCTACCGATGCGAATTCCAATTTAGTTTATTGAATATTCTGCGGCCACTGACCGGTTAAGTAAGTTTAGTGTCGGACACCGTTTCCCGGACCGAATATAGTGGCTCTGACTCCGCGAAGTCCGACTAGATTAAAGTTGCACTTTCAATTCCCAATGAGCCATCCGCGCAAAGGTGGCGGTGTCGGTCAGGTCGAACATCAGCGGAGTAACGGTGACGTGACCATCGGCCAGCATAGTCAGGTCGGTGGGGTGATCGGTCTTGCGCGGCGGCGGATCATTGGTGGCCCAATAGTAGTCGCGTCCCTTGGGGTCCTGACGCTTAATGTAATGCTCGCCGTAACGTTCCACTCCCATCGGTACGATGTGCACTTGAGGGGCAATTCCCGCGCGGAATTTTTCAACCGCCGCAGTGGGAATATTTAAATTGTAGAGCTGTGGTGGCGCATTTTTTTTCTGAAGGATCTGTTGGATCAGGGGGACGGCGATTTGAGCGGCCGCTTCGAAGTCGGCATGGGGATCGTATTCCAGTGACACGGCGAAGCTGTTGAGTCGAAAGAAGGCACCTTCAATGGCTGCGGCCACAGTCCCTGAGTAGAGAACATTGATCCCCGCATTGAGTCCTCCGTTAATGCCACTGACGACCAAATCGACGGGGCCATCGATCAACACCGATACCCCCAACTTCACGCAGTCGGCGGGGCTCCCTTCGACGGCAGTACCCACCAATTCATCGCCGCGATAAATTTGTTTGCACACCAAGGGTTCGAGAAACGTGATGGAATGCCCCACGCCACTTTGTTCGGTGGCAGGCGCTATCAGTCGCACCTGGCCCAGCGGCTTGAGCCCCTCGCGCAGAGCTGCCAAGCCTGGGGCGTAGACTCCGTCGTCATTGGTAAGCAAGATTTGCATGTCGATCTCCATAAGGTTGAGGCCACAGTTTTAAAACCATCATCGCCATGTGGACAGGGGACATGTGAACAGGGGACACTGCTCGTGTGAACTGGGGACACTGCGGGCTAGGGGGAGTGTTGACATGGCTATAATTGATAAGATGCAGCGCCACCCACTGGTTCCCAGGCTCTGCCTGGGAACCCAATGAATTGCAGGCTCCGCCTGCAGAAGCGCCGTTGGTTTCAAGGAGACGGGAGGCGGAGCCTCCAAGACAGTGCGTTCCCAGGCAGAGCCTGGGAACGAGCGTGGGAATTTGCGCAGCTCAATTTGGCTTTGCTTGAACAGGTGTCAGACCGATGGATCCGTTTTACATGGCTTTGCTACTGTACTTTGCCGCTGCGGCTCTGGCGGTGGTCGATCTGTTCGTCCCCAGTGGCGGTTTGTTGGTGATTATGGCTGCCGTGGGGGGGATCGGTGCCGTCCTTTTCGGTTTCCGCTCCGGGACCAATGCTGGGATGGGAATGCTGACTTTGGTGATCGCTTCCATTCCAGTTTTTGCGGTGGTGGCGATCAAGATCTGGCCACATACGCCGATGGGTAAACGGATTATCCTGAAGTTGCCCGCAGCGCCGAGCTCGGAAGCGACCTCAGCGGCTGACTCGCTGCAAGCACTGGTGGGACAAGTATTGCGTGCTGAAACCGCTTTCCTACCTACGGGACAAATTCGAGTTGGTCATCGGCGATTCAATGCCGTGGCAGAGAGTGGATTGATCGAAGCAGGGGGGCACGTCAAAGTGGTCGCGGTTCGCGAACGGAACTTAATCGTGCGCGCCACCACCGCCCCGCTCTCCAAGTCTACCGCTCCACCCGGACAGCAGATTCACACTGCAGAGCAAACCACTGAAGATGGTGGGAGCTTGCTCGATCGCCCAGCCGAGGAACTGGGATTGGATTCTTTGGACAATTAGAACTATAACCTTATGGCTTGCACTATTCGTGAACCTCAGGCGCTAGCCGTGGCCTAGTGGCGGTCTGATCAAAATCAAAATAACCGTTCACGATATTTTGAGAATTTAGGTTTTAACCACAGATGAACACAAATGAACACAGATCAACTGGAATGACTTATCAGTGTTCATTTGTGTTTATCCGTGGTTACTTTCCAATGTTTCGTTCTGAGGCGTGAACGCTTACTGAATTCTTATCTTTCTCAGAAGGACTCGACGGTCGATGCAATTCTACTAATCTATCCCCAACAACCATTTTCATCAGACACCCCTTACCCCCTACCTCTTACCTCTTACCTCTAGCCTCTGCCGGGCGTTCACAAGGACATTTCAATATGCCTGCAAAATCGACTGTCGCGGTGCTTGGTGCGACAGGGAGTATTGGCACGGCAGCCATGGATGTGCTGGAAAATCTGGGGGAGCCGTGGCGCGTGGCGGGGCTGTCGGCCCATGGACGACTGGCAGAATTGGTTGAGTTATCGCAGCGATTTGAGCCAAGCTATGTGGTGGCGGCCTGCCCCGAAGCGGCTGCCAAGTTTGATTTCTGCGGTCTGCCCGCGCACACTCGGCGACTGGTCGGGCCCGAAGGGTTGATCGAATTAGCTGAGTTGCCCGAAGTGGAGACAGTCGTGGCCGCCGTGGTTGGTGCGGCCGGCCTGGCTAGTACGCTCTGCGCGGCCAAAGCGGGAAAGCGATTGGCGCTGGCTAACAAGGAGGCACTGGTCGTCGCGGGGAGTCTGCTGACCGAGGCTTTAGCCGCCAGCGGAGGAGAACTCATCCCTGTCGATAGCGAACATAGCGCCATTTTTCAAGCAATTCAAGCGGGCCAGTCGAAAGAGGTGGCGCGCGTTATCCTTACGGCCAGCGGTGGTCCGTTTCGCACTTGGACCAAATCACAGATCGAGCAGGCAAGCGTCGACGATGCGCTCGACCATCCAACTTGGCAAATGGGACGCAAAATCACTATTGATTCGGCGACCATGATGAACAAGGCCCTGGAGGTCATCGAAGCGAGGTGGTTATTCAATCTGCCCGCCGACAAAATCCAAGTCGTCATTCATCCGCAGTCAATCGTGCATTCGATGGTCGAATTTGTCGATGGTTCCGTGGTGGCGCAGCTCAGTCCCCCCGATATGCGTCTTCCCATACAATATGCACTCACGTACCCTGACAGAATCGCCTGTCCATGCCCTAAAATGGATTGGAGCCAAAAACTGTGTCTGGAATGGGAACCGGTCGACTTGGAGCGTTTCCCGGCCCTGAGCTTGGGTTGGCTAGTGGCCGAGCGCGGTGGTTCGTGTGGCGCAGTGCTCAACGCGGCCAATGAAGCGGCGGTGGAGCTGTTTTTAGCTGGACAGTTGAAGTTTACCAACATTGTCGCTGGTTGCCAGCGAATACTGGAATATCACAATTTTGATCCGAGTCCCGAACTCGGTGAACTTATGCGTCTGGATCGCTGGGCGCGAGAGGAGATAACTAGGTGGGCAGCACTTTGCTAATCGACGGACTGAACCTTTTACCCGCACTCAACTTATCCGGACTCGACCTATCATGCTTCTTGACCAAAGTCGCCAGTACCAACATTGCTAGCATTGATGGCTGGCCGATGCTGTTGGCGGAAGCCGGTGATCTGTCAAAGCTACTGGGGAATGTGTGGCTGGGGCTGCAAGTCGCGTTGGGGCTTGGGTTTGTGATTTTCGTTCACGAACTGGGGCACTTCCTGGCAGCCAAAACGTTCGGGGTGCGATGTGATAAATTCTACATTGGCTTCGACGTTCCCATTTCGATCGGCCCGATCAAGCTGCCGCGAACTTTGGGTAAATTCCAGTGGGGCGAGACCGAATATGGCATCGGCATCATCCCCTTGGGCGGCTACGTCAAGATGCTTGGCCAAGATGACGATCCGCGACAGGCTGAGATCGAAGCGGAAAAGATTCGGCAGGGGGAAGGAGCAGACGCTCCGCTCGATCCCCGCAGCTACCCCGCCAAAGCAGTTTGGCAACGCATGATCATCATCTCGGCAGGGGTAGTCATGAACCTTATTTTCGCAGTGATTTTGGCGGCTGTCGCGTACTGGTTCGGCGTATCGTACAATCCCACTGTTGCAGGTTCGACGCTGGGAGGTGGCCCCGCTTGGGTGGCTGGTGTTCAACCTGGCGACCAAGTACTCAAATTTGGCAACATGCAAGAGGAAGACCCACATCTGCGCTACGGCGATTTTGCGGTGGGAGTTGTCATGCAGGGCTTCGACGACAAGACGAAGCCGCTCCCCATGACGGTGTTGCGCAACCATCAGAAGACCGAATTGGTGGCCACCCCGTCGGCGAAGTACAGCCAAGAATCGGACATCTACCGCGTCGGCCTGATGATCCCGACGATTACGAAAGTCTCTGCTCCCGCCTACGGACCGCAGTCATTTCTAGGCGAGCAATCGCCTGACTTAGAGGGTGGCGACATCATTACTGCGGTAGACGGAGAGAAGCTTCCCGTCGATGAACGCTTCGGCGTTCCTCTGGGAAGCGAATTGACGTCGCGACTGCAGGCAAAATTCGAGAAGCCGATTTCGATTACCTTGGAGCGCGCAGCTGAGCAGGCAGGATCTTCGCCTCAGCAGATCACGATTGAACTCCCTCCGGTACCAGTCAAAACCATGGGGCTCGGCTTTGCAGTTGGTCCGATCAGCGCTATTCAACACGACTCCATTGCCGCCCATTCCAATTTGAAGGAAGGGGATATCATTGAGTCGATCAATGGTGAAAAGGTGGTCGACGCTCTCCATTTGCCGTCGCGTATCGGAGAGTTGGCAGGGGAGCAAATCACCTTCTCGGTCCAACGCACGGTCGATCCAACGAAGCCCGAGTCAATGGAATCGCTCGATATCATCCTCCCGGGCCCGGAGCGTGCTTCCTTTGACCCCATCTCCGATATCGCAGGGGAATTGACCTTGGGTGGCTTGGGAATCTCGTTTGCCGTGAAGCCGATGATCACTGCCGTCGATGCTGAACTGCTGGACAAAAGTGGCTTGCAAGTCGGCGATGAGTTGCTGCAGATCCAATGGGTGGCCACGCCCGAACTGAAGGGAGAGCTGAAAGAAGAGTTCTCCGTGAAGGCCTTCGAACCCATGGTCATCGACCGGATGTTTTCGATTGCTACCATGTACAGCATGCTGCAGAGCTTGCCGGTCGGAGCACCTCTGAAGTGTTGGGTCAAACGGGATGGCAAGACCGTCGATGGCCTAGCCAAAGTGGAATATGCCAAGGATTGGTATTGGCACCAGAGGGGGATCGCCATGTCCCCATTGATGCACGTCCATCAAACCGATTCAGTCGCCACGGCATTGAATCTAGGTGTCTGGGAAACTTCGCGCCGCTTTGGGGATGTGCTAACGTTCCTGCGGATGTTGGTGACCGGGAAGATTGGTGCCAAGGGAGTGGGCGGACCGATTGAGATTGCGCGGGCGGCTGGTTCCGAAGCCAGCTATGGTGTCTCGCGGTTGATGATCTTTTTGACGTTGCTCAGCGCGAACTTAGCGATTCTCAATTTCCTACCGATCCCAGCGCTCGACGGCGGTCACATGATGTTCTTGATCGCGGAAGCGATTCGTGGTAAACCAGTCAATGAAGCCCTGCAAATCCGATTGACAATGCTGGGGGTACTGGGGTTGCTGAGTTTAATGGCCTTCGTGATCGTGAAGGACATCATGCGCTTGGTTTCGTAAATCGAAAAGCGTATTGTCAAGTCGACCGAAATACACGGGGTGGCTAGTGCTAGAAACCCCGACGTGGTGTGGGCACGGCGAGGTTAATTGAAAAAGTTAAATTGAGAAATGCAAAGTGCAAAATAAAATGGAATAGTGCGCACCAGAAAAAGGAACACTTTGCATTTTTCAATTCTCAATTTAACTTTCTCATTGTCACCATGGTCTTGGCTGAATAACAAAAAGGCGAAAACTGTGTGACGAGTAGCCGGACAGTATTTAAAGGTCACTGGCACCGTATCGACTCACAGGGTAAAAACAGCCTCTCCAAGCTGACACAGAGCACCCAAACCGGGCGTACTATTTGGAAGAAAGGTCAGCCTGGAAAGGCTGCCAAGACAGCAGCCCCTGAGGGTGGGCGTCACAGAGAACAAGAAACCGACTGAGTCGATTCAATTTGGTCGTAGTTATCGAGCTCTCCCGCTCCCAATTCCGCCAAAATTCTCTGTGGCGTCCACCCCCTAGGGGCTGTGGATGTGTACCAACTCCTTTTTTCGCCGTCACTACAACAAACGCACAACTCGGGTACGAAGCGCGCCAAATTTAAAAAAAAATCGCAATTGTCCAGCCATGATTGGCAGAGTAGAACAACTGGCAGAGTAGAACAATTGTCCCCAATTGTTCAGAATTTTGACCGGGTAAGCATTCCGAAGCGGTGAACCATTGAGACAATGGTTCTACTCTGTCTCAATTCTGCGGTTTACCGTGAACGTTTACGAAAAATCCAATTCGGAAGATTTTGGTGGATTTAAGCTCACAAGACACCTGCGAACGCTGGCTCCCCGACGAGGGTCGCTTGGCCTCGATCGACTTTGGCACCGTACGACTGGGCGTCGCAACGTGCGACCCGAGTCAGAACTGGGTGGCCCCCGTCGCCACCTACTGTCGCCGCAACGAACGGCTCGACGCACTCCACTTTTTGCAATTTGTCAAGGAACAGCGACTCGTCGGTTGGGTCGTCGGCTTGCCGATCCACTGCGATGGCCGTGAAAGCCAAAAATCGGCCGAAGCAAGGAGTTTTGCGGTGTGGCTAGAGCAAGTTACCGAACTCCCCGTAGTGATGTTCGACGAACGTTTTACGACCGCCGAGGCGCGACGCCTGTTGAACGAAACCCATATCAGTGGGCAGAAAAAAAAGAGACGCCTCGATGGGCTCGCAGCACACTTGATCCTGACCCACTTCTTGGAGTCACGGCGTAGAACAACTTCTCAAAATGAGGCAATTGAAGACTCACCGCCCCCCCCCGACTAGCGGGAGTGTCCTCATCGATTTTCGATTTCCTCGTTTTTTCCTTTGGTTTTCAATGTCCCTTTCGGGAACTTAGCGCTATAGAGTACCATCGAACAAATATCAGCCGAGATTGGTTCGGCTGGGGAAGTTTTGCTGGGAGTTGATGTCATGCCTCTAGAAGGCGAAAAAATTGACGAACTACTCAGCGGTTTTATCGATGGCGAGCTCAATGACGTTGAGCGGAAGTTGGTCGAGGAAGCTGCTCGGGCCGACGTGCGCATCGAGCAGAGAATCTTATTGCTCCGTCGCCACGCTGGTGAAGTATCCGAGCTGGGGCAAATGCTAGCGGAGGCGAGAACGGAGTCGTCTGTGGAGCGTCGAGCCACCTTGGCAGATGCAGTGATTGCTCAAGCTCGTCGACAGTCGGCGAGCCTCGGGCTACCAGCCCACCATTATGTGCATGGTTATGCGCATAGCTCTGCGCCAGCTTCTGTTCTGACCCGAGCTTGGACTCAGCGGTCTAGTACTCAGCGGGCATGGATCGCCGGTTCACTAGCCACGGCTGCAGTGGTGTTGTTGGCTGTCTTTATCCCTTGGCAGACTAAAGTTGCACAGCCTGTTCATTTGGCCGGTTCCGACTTTAACAACCCGGAGGCTTCTGGCTCCATCGAAGCGGGTTCCATTGAAACGAGCCCTACGAAAATAATTGATACCACAGATCAGGCTCCCGCCGCTCGCGTGGTGGGGCGCTTCGGCGATCTGTCCTACGTGATGGTGGTCGACATCCAAGTCACGTTGGAAGGTTTGAACCAACGAGTTTTGGAAGACGTGTTGGCTGCGGCCGGAATACCGCGGACCCGCGCTCTCCCGGTGAATGCAGAAATGCTCACTGCCCTGGATGAGTCGAGAATGATCGTCGATTCGCAGACCAGTTCATCTGCACAAAAGATGTATCTGACCGTTGTTCATGCTGACATGGATGATATCGATACGGCATTGCGAACGATTTGGGAGGACCAACGGCACTTTCCAAATGTTAGCCTTAATTTGGCGATCGACGCGAGAACCGCATTGGTCCGCGAAATTCTCAATAGTACCGGTGGGCGGTTTTCCTTCAGCGACTCGTTTGCTATCCCGCTAACCGCCGCCGAAGCCGCACCGCAGTTGACCGCGGTCAGCCCGTTTGCTGGCACTACCGATCGCGTGCGCTACATCTCAAGTAGCCAGAGAGCCAGTGGCTGGGGGGGGAGCGACGCGCTAACCGTAGGGCCCTCCACTTCGATGGCGACCATCTTGTTGGTAACTCACGTCGCTGAGTAGTCGTCTAGCTTTGTGAACCTCAGACGCTATCGCCCAACCCCTTAAGTTTCGTCCGTTCTGAAAATCCTCGTTCCCTGGCTCCGCCTGGGCTGCCAAGGTTTACCAGGTGGAGCCTGCAAGGCGGTGGGTTCCCGGGCGGAGCCTGGGAACCACAAGACCTAGGCACTTTAGCAGGACCATACTTAGGGCATTGAACATTTGCGCGGAATAATCGCTACGATCGAAAAAGACTATCTTGTCGGAATAATCAGAATATTTTGACATGAGATGCCGAAAACAAACATTGACGACAAGATCGGGATCAAGTATTCCCCTTTGAAGGCAATCGATCGCTGCCAAAGGTAGAGCATCCTAGTCGCACTAGTTAGGCACAGGGCCGTGAGGATTACGGCACACGATCGACACTGACCAATCCCACGGCCGGACATCCGGTTAATTTCGCGAAGAAGGAGAGTCGCGTTGAGTCAAGATAATTCGAAACAGAAGCGACGTTGGCTTAAACGTATTCTCAGTGCGCGGACATCCACGGCACTGTGGTTGGCACCCGCCCTGCTGTCCCCCGTCTTTTCGACGGCTGTTCTTCCCCATGGAGCTGCCCTAGGGCAAGCCCCAAGTGCGGTGCAGTCGATTACCGATGCAACTCCGACGGTCAACGTCGACTTTGTATTGGGATGGCTCGACTACTCGGCCAAACGCGCCGAAGCGGGTGACCTGGACGGTTCTGCCAAAGCCTTCGCCGAAGCCCTACGGGGACGACAATCGCTCGCTCAGCGGAATGAGACCAGCGCCAAGTTAGACACACGACTCAAGGAAGTTGAAGCCTTGGTGGTCGGTAAAGGGATGACCAAATCCAAAATTGTCGACGCCATCGGCAGCTTGGGTGCTCTGGCAAATGCCCCGACGACACAAGCCATTGCACGTCAAGTCGCTGCTGCTCCTTCGGCACCGGCTCTTCCCAACGCGGTCGCACCTGTTGTTGCAGCCAGCGCACAGCAACCCCTTCCAGGCTCGGGGAGTGTCACCTCAGCTACAACCGACCCCAACGCGGTCGCTGGCACTAAGCCAGTGACACCGGGGGTCTTTCGCCCAGCCGCAGACGCAACCAGCGTCCGCTCAGCCAGTTCACAGATCGAATTAGCAGTACCAACTCCCTTGAGTGGCAATGCCAGTGGTGATGAACTCTATCGTCGCGGCGTGGAATTGCTCGGCCAGGGCCAACGCGACGCGGCACTAGATCACTTTCGTCGCGCTTGGCAATTCGAACGTGAGATGGACCCTGCCCTACGGAATCAGCTCAAGGACAAACTTAGTTTACTGAGCGCGGCATCCAACAACGCGACCGACTCCAGTGGGGCTTCCCCCTTGCGTCAGATCAATGACGAAGAGATGGCCGCGCGTCAAAGGATGATGAGCGAAGTGACCGCAGAGATCGCGGCTGCCGAAGCCAATCGCGAAGGCGAACCACAAGTGGTCTCCGAGCGTCTGCAAACCTTACGAACACGTGTCTCGCAGGCCAACCTGGACGGATCGTCGCGCAAACAAATGTTAACGCTCGTCGATCGACAGATTGCCGCGCATCAGATCTACATGACCCAGAACAAGGCCACCATCGATCAGAATTTGCGCAATCGCCAAATCACTGAGCAGATGTCGATGGATCAAGAAGAGCGTTTCAAGATCGACAATCAGATCGCTTCGCTGGTCGAAACTTACAACGACTTGATGGACAAAGGGAGCTTTGCCGAAGCCGAAGTGGTGGCAAAGCAAGTAGGCCAACTCGATCGCAATTCGACGATTGCCAGCCTGTTGATCTCCAACGCTCGTAACGCTCGTCGTATTGGCGAGTACGAATCCATCAAGGCGATGAAAGAAGATAAGTTCGTCGACAATTTGATGACCGTTGATCAAGCGGCCATCCCCTTCGACGATCGCCAACCGCTCCTCTTCCCCGATGCCAAGGACTGGAGTGAATTGACCAAACGTCGTTCCAACCAACTCTCCGAGGCGCAACGTGGCATGACGCCAGCGGCGCAAAAGATTTGGGCTCAGCTCAAGCAACCCGTGTTGGTCGATTTCAAGAATCGTCCGTTGGGCGAAGTGATGACCGCTCTGAGCGACATGTCTGGCGTGTTGATCCACTTGGATCAATCCAGTTTGTCCGCCGAAGGTGTGACTACTGAAACACCTGTCACCTTGAGCCTGTCATCGCAAATTTCGCTTCGCAGTGCACTCAACTTGATTCTCAACCCACAGAACTTGACCTTTCAACCGGTCGACGAAGTACTGATGATCTCCTCGATTCGCAATGGCCTGAAGACGAACGTCCCCCGTACCTACAACGTGCGCGACTTGGTGATTCCCATTCCAAACTTTGTCACCGATTACAACAGTGGCATGGCTGGGGCTATTCGCGCCGCCTATGAAACGATGGGCCGCGGACTGGTCGCGCAGAAGGCTGGCAGTGGCCTCGGCAGTCTTGGTAGCGACATTCAACTCGCCTCCTCCACCTCCATGGATCCCAATTCCCCAGCCCTGGGGCAGTTGAACAACGGTGGGCTGGCTGGCTTCGGCGGCAACCTCCCGGGAGCCGTCGGTGGCGGCTTCGGACTCAATCCAACCGGTGGTATGATGAGTGGTTCGCCGATGTCGGTTGGCGGCAATCGACAAGGTGGTGGCGGTGGTGCTGACTTCACCGAATTGATGTCGCTGATCCAGCAGACCATTGCTCCGCTCGACTGGGATACGGCGGGTGGACAAAGCACGATGTCGCCATTCATGTCGACTCTGTCCCTAGTAGTCAGTGCACCTCAAACCACGCACGAACAGATCGAGGAACTGTTGGAGACATTGCGTCGTCAACAGGACTTGCAGGTCACCATCGAAGTGAAGTTCATCACGCTCAACGATAACTTCTTCGAGCGTATGGGTGTCGACTTCGACTTGCGGATTGACGACAACGTCCGGCGTTTGCCCCAAGACGACCAGGGACCCAGTTCCGTGGTTGGCCTGAGCGCGGGAGTCACTGCGACGGATCGCTTCCCGGTCACCGCCGACTTTGATATCGCTTTGGCCCAGGATAGTTTTGCCTCTGCTGTACCAGTCTTCGGTGGATTCAACAGTGAAGCTGGTGCGAGCTTGGGGTTTGCGATTCTCAGCGATCTGGAGATGTTCTTCTTCATGAATGCGGCTCAAGGTGATCAACGCACCAACGTGTTGCAAGCCCCCCGCGTTACCATGTTCGACGGACAATTCGCTTCGATCTCCGATACGATTTCGCGTCCCTTCGTTACCAGCTTGATCCCGGTCGTGGCCGACTTCGCAGTCGCACAACAACCAGTAATCGTGGTACTGAATGAAGGTACGGTACTGAATGTACAGGCCACCTGCTCGCCCGATAAACGCTTTGTGCGACTGACTCTTAACCCGTCATTCTCGCAAATCGATCGCGTCGACACCTTTACTTTCGAAGGCTCACGCACCACACGGTCGAATAGCGCTCAAACGGGAACCAACATTCTCAATCCGACCGGGAGCCTCACCAGCAACGATAACGATCAAGAGCAGATTGTCGCTGGTACGACGGTACAACAACCCAGCTTCGCTTCGACCAACATTTCAACGACTGTTAGCGTACCAGACGGCGGAACGATCCTCTTGGGTGGTATCAAACGTATGCGTGAAGGTCGTATCGAACGCGGCGTGCCCATCTTGAGCAAGATCCCTTATGTGAATCGCCTGTTCAAGAACACCGCCATCGGTCGTGAAACCAGCACGCTGATGATGACCGTCACACCACGGATCATCATTCAGGAAGAGGAAGAACTGAAGTACGGCGTCCAGCCCTAATCGCTTCTTCCGCTCCTAAATCGAACCATCTCCGCTAGACCTGGCCAGTATCCAATACTGGTCAGGTCTTTTTGTGCTTTAATCCGTTGTTGACCGAAAAATATTCAACAAACTAAGCTAGCACTTGCAGCGGGCTTCCCCTTTCTCGGCGAAACTCTGCGTCTTTGCGACCTCTGCGTTTTATCAGTAAGCACTTCGGTCGCCTTTTAACGCAGAGGTCGCAAAGACGCAGAGTATCGCCGAGTTCTAGGCTGCGCATTGTGCATAAAACAACTGTCGCGACTAAACCGTAGCGGCTGTCGCCAGACGGCAGGGAGTCGACGTTCTACCGAATCAAATGGACTCGTAACCTCGTACACTACTACCAAAACTGAATATGGATGAAGCACTAGCGTCTGAGGTTCACCACCGGAGATCCTATTTGCGTGGCGCAATCAATAGCGGTAACAACACTAGATTTCCAAGTAATCCTCCCAGCATTGTTAAACTGGCCAAGGTCCCAAAGACAACCGTGGGAACAAACTCACTCGCTGTCAAACTAATAAAGCCAGCCACTAACGCCAACGTAGATAACACGACAGCCAAGCCGACATTTTCCTGAGCCGAGTTGAGCGCCTTGATCGGGCGTGCTTTATTGCGCAAGGCCCGTCGGTAGTGAATCAAATAGTGGATCGAACTATCAACGGACAAACCGAGCGACACAGCCGCGATCATGGCGGCTCCCATGTTGACTCGCATCCCCATCCACCCCATCGTTCCCAACACCAGCGTGATTGGGAGCGCATTGGGAATGATGGCGATTAGCGCCAACTTCATCGAGCCCGTGGCCAAGGTCATCACGATCAAGATGCCAATGGTCGCCAACAAAAAGCATTTCCACTGGTCTGATAAAATACTGGAGACTAGTTTTCCCAACATGATGGAATAGCCAGCCACTTCCGCTGGTGGCGGTGGCGCTGAGGAAAATAGCGACAGCCACGCCTCTTGGGCGGTAAACCGGGACACGCTCTCCTCCACCGCGCAGACTAATTTCTGTTTGGCCTGTGCCCCCACGCGTTCGTGGCTGCGGAGCATGATTCGCAGCCAGCGGTACCCACTGGTGGACCCCTCCGCCACTGGTTCATTGGTCAGCAGAATTTTGCTAAAGTCGGGCATCGCCCCGCGCATCCCTTGCAAACGAGCCGCGACAGGTAGCGCCGCCAAGATGGGACCAGCGCGACTCGCCAACTCTGCGTCGGCCATGCTGAGCACTTTTGTCAGCCGCAATTCCTCTGCGCCATCTCCCACTCGCAACCCGCGCAGTTCGCTTTCAAGCTGCAGTACTTGCGCCAAGTATTCGCTGCTGATCGACAAGGGAGCTGGCAGCATAATATCCCATACTCCAGCGCCGCCCAGCTCGCGCTCGATCACTTCGTAGCCCCGCACCAAGGGACTACTGCTAGAAAAATTTTTGGTATAGTCAGTCTCGACGCGCAGCTGAGCCCACCCCGCGATTGCAAACAGTCCCAATCCCAAGAGCAACCCCAAACCCAAACTGCGCCGCGCTAAGCAGTACTCCAACAATCGGCGCAACCACAGGCGCAGTAGCAAATCGGCTTGTGGTGTTCGTGGGTCAGCGTCCCAGGAACCGATCAGCGCTAGTCCAGGGAGCACCAACAGGATGGCCACTAAGACCATCATCGATCCGACCGACATCATTAGACCGAAATCGCGAATCGGTCCCACCGAGGATATGGTCAATGCCAGAAAACCCACTGCATCCGTCACGCAGGCCCAGGTAATTGGCGCAATCAATTGCGTTAGCGATCCTTGCAGCGCGGCGTGTCGACTGGCGCCACCGCGCCGCAGCGATTGAAACTTAAGCAGCAGGTGAATCGAGGTGGCGACACCAACCACCGTCACGATCGCCGTGAGTGTGCTGCTGATCATCGTCAGGTCGAGCCCCAGGGCAACGAGCACCGCGCGAGTAATGATCAGCGACCAATGAACGACCGCCAGTGGGATCAGAGTCCAGCGTAGCGATCGAAAACAAAGCAACAACACGACTGAGACCAAGATCGACGAGACGACCCCCAAACGCCAACCGTCGCGCTCCACCATGCGAAAGCCCTCCGAGACCAGCACCGGTTCGCCAGTGATGAATCCTTCCGTCGCTGGTTGCGGCAAGTTGGACATCACTTCGCGCAGGGCATGCAGCGTTGGATCGTGACGCAACGGCCCGCCTGTGGAATCGGTCGTGGGGGCTACGGGTGCGCCATCCTCGACTTGGCTTGAGGAGAGGATGCACGCGATCGAAGTGAATTGGCTATCGCGCTGATGCGTATAACCTTCGAAGACTTGCAACATGGCTTGGGCCAGCGCGTCGTCGGGATCGAGCAGCGGTGGTGGATGCTCACCATTGAGCTGGAAGAGTTGCATCGGCCCGCGTAATTTTTCGAGGATCGAATGCAATTCAGCCAGACTCAGAACCGACGAGACTCCCTCGACAGAAGCCAACGCTTGGCTGATGTGCTCCAGTCTTTCCAGTCCCTGTCCGGACGCGTCCCACAGTTGCGGATCCCGATAAACGGCTAGCACAATCTGATTGCCGCCAAAGCGTTGTTGCAAGCGTTGATAGGCGGCCACCGAGGGTTCGCCCGGCGGGAACAGACCTTCGATCCGCCAATCGAGTTCGAGTCGGTTCGAAAGTGGCGCGCATAGCAGCAACAGGAGCATCGCCAACACCAGGCAAAGCTGATGATTGGCTGTCAGTAGTTTCGCGAGTCGTTCACCCAAAACATTTCCAGCTTCCATGGTTTGCTAACGTGAGTGTCGTGGATCGCTCTGCCGGTCCATGGTTTTCCGACCTGCTAAACCGGTCGCACCAACTTCACGGCTGAAAAAAGCGGATGATCGGCGGAGCGATTAGCGACTTTTCCTGCACGTTTAAGTTTTCCGCAAACCGCCAAGTTATTCTATGATCAGTTGGTACGCAATTCCTCTCGCAACTTATCTTTGGGCGTAAGCGTGAATTGACCGAAAGATTCTGCGACCGAAAAATTGTTGCTCGATTCTCGCGATTTTTCTAAAAACTTTGTTGTAAATCAAACTGTGAAAACTGTTCTTAAACGTTTGTATTCGATCGCGCAACTACACCCTCACCGAGGTCCACCATGAGTTCCGTCGCGATCCGATTCAACTTGTTATTCGACGCAGACGCGGACTATCAATCGGGGAATTGCCCGTGGACGTTTTTCGCCTATCCCACGAGTCTGGCGGTGGAGCGCGGACTACCACCAGACTTGGATTGAACTGTCGTTGACGCAAAGACCGAAAGATTTTGAGACCGAAAAATTGTATTGGTTGTGCAAGGAGATGCTCTAGGGCGAAGTTTGGTGACCCTCGGATGCGATCACGGTCATCGACTAATTGCGGCAAGTCCTTAGTTGGACAGCGCCACTTTGAACGCTTGGATTCGTCGTAAACCCGTTGGAGTCCAGGCTTTAGCCGCTTTGCATGGTAAACATTCGCCGAAGGTGTGGGGAGTAGTATAGCGATCTAGCGACGGGAGGCGAAA
>JBGSJT010000430.1:0-19789 GCA_041741715.1 Pirellulaceae bacterium
AATGAAGCTATTCAGTGGTTCGCAACTCGCAATGCTTTGTCGTAAAGTGTGTGGCACTGGCTAGGCCAGTGTTTTCGAAGTGAGAGTGTTAGCAGCTTGCTCGTTTCCCTTAAGCGCTCGAAGTAATGAACCCCACCTCACCAACTCGTTCAATGAAGCTATTCAGTGGTTCGCAACTCGCGGGAAAGGCTCGAAGTGAATCATTTAGATCATGAGAGTTTTGCAAAGCGTGCTCTCGCTGTCAGCAACGAATGCCTTCTGTTGGACAGAGTGTCTGCTAATCCGCAATGCGTAACTCCGAGGCACTTTCAAACCTGGGCTCTGTTAGTCTTCTTTCTGACGTCATTTGTTTGGAATGCCATCGTGCTGCGTGGTCAAGTCACAGATGCAAAACCGGAGGACGTGGATACTGTCGTGGTAGAAGACGTGGAGCTAGCAGTGGCCGATTTTGCCTTTGCCCAAGATGAGCTCAAAGATCCGCAGGTACGGCTATTGCGTTCCTACATGCACGTCCATGCAGCCTTAGCGCGACGCGCTTGCGAGCTTACGGAAGTCGAGGAAAAGCAGCTCGCTGAAATGAACGATGGCTGGTTACTACGACAGATGCGCGAGGCGGCCAGTTCCCCTGTTCAAAACGCCGCTGCTGGAGTCGCTAAACTCTTACTTGGCAGGGCGGCAGGAGTAGTTGCTCCGAGACGCGAGCAACCGCAAGTGATTGTGGAACGGGTTCGGGAAGCGGTAGACAAACATATCGACGCCGCGCTAACCGACGAACAGCGAATTGCCTTTCATACTGAGCGCGAGGCTCGCGATGAATTTCGCAACGAGTCGCTAGTTCGGGTATTGATCGCCGCCCTCGACGCACGCGTGTTCCTGTCGAGTAAGCAGCGTCAGCAATTGGAAACAGAGTTGGACGGGTGGCTCAAGAAAGATCTGTATTGGCAAGTCTATTTTCAGAACCAAAATTTTGTGCCTGATATCCCCAAGGAGACATTAACCAAAGTATTGACACCAGAACAAATGGATTGCCTCAAAGGGGTACGAGCGTGGCTTTACGAACTGGCTCAGATCGAATTGCAAATGGCACCACAGGAACCGATCATGATCGAACGTTAGTTGGTTAGTCTAGTTGGATAGATTCACTTTCGATCACAATATCAGCTCGACCCACTCGCTGGCGCGTCGAGCTGACAATGGCGTCTACTTTTGCGAAACTGGCTATGTTCCATAAATTTCCTATCAGCCATATACTCCCCATCAAATCATGACACGTTGATTGATTTCGTGAATCGCAGCTTACCACTCATCGTCTTGCTACTCTATGCCGCATTTTGCCGGACCTGCCCCGCGCAGTTCCAGGCTGTTCAACGCGACGTGATGGCGATGTACTTGTACAACGGAAGCGATGAAACGACGTTCAAAAGGCAGTTGGAACAGCGGACCGATGCGCAAGTCACACGCATGGTGCAGGTGGTAAAACTCGATGCCGCGCAGCGCGAGAAGCTTCAACTGGCGGCCCGGGGAGACCTCAGCCGTTTCTATCGGGAACTGGATCAAGTTCGTGAAAAGGTCAAAGATCTCCAACCTAATAACGGCCCGGATAGGCAACGCGCTTTCCGGGATATTGGTCCGTTGCGGCAACGCATCGCTAACGGCATTATCGACAAGAATTCGTTGTTGGAACGAGTATTGACGACCATGCTCAGGCCAGAACAGATGAAGGTTTATCGTGCTGACCTGCGGGAGCGGCAATTGTACCGTTACCAAACGATCTTGCGGATGACCATCGCCGATTTGGAAAAGGTAGTGCCCCTGACCGCCAAACAACGCAGCGAGTTGATTAAACTATTGGAGCAGAAGAATTTCCCAGTCGCTTCACCGCAGGGGATGGAGGCGTATGTTGGCCACGCCATGCTGGCACGCCTCAGCGACGAAGAGACAACCCAGCTACTGGACAAAGAGCAACTCGCCGCTTTTCGACGTTTTACAGAACAGTTCGCTCCAATGATGAATAGCTTTACATGGTAAATCACGCTTCAACTGCAAATTCGATCATCTCGATTTTATGTCACGTCATGTTGTGCCCAGGGATGATTGGAAATACCGCTCGGGCCCAGCCTGCTTCGTTGCCTCAAGGGGACATGGTACCGCGCGATGTGCGCGAGATTTATGATCGAGGACTCGATCACCTGATGAAGACCCAGTCACCCGATGGCACGTGGAGCGATGGCTATCGCGGACCCGGGACGACGGGCATGGCGTTGATGGCGTTTCTAGCTTCGGGTGAAGATCCAAATTTTGGACTTTATAGTCAACCAATTCGCAAAGCGATTCGTTCCATCATCCGCTCGCAAAGTGGATCGACCGGTTACATGGGAGACAGCATGTACCAACATGGCTTCGCCTGTTTGGGATTGGCGGAGGCCTACGGTGCGGTCGACGAAACCGACCTGTGGGAGACGGGACAACCTATCGCTGGGAAAGAACGTTCGATCGGTGAAGCGTTGGAGTTGGCTGTGCGATGCTCGATCACGTCGCAAGAGAAAAATCCGCATAGCGCTTGGAGATATTCTCCCAGCGCACGCGATGCCGATACCTCAGTGGCGGGTGCCGTACTGATGGGACTACTGGCCGCGCGGAACGCAGGGATTGAAGTCCCTGACAAATCGGTTGACGCGGCGATTAAATACTTTGCATCTATGACCGGTGACAGTGGTGCGGTGGGCTACTCGGGCGGCCTAGGTGGCTTTGGACAATCGATCGCCCGAACGTCGATCGCTTGCTTGGTCTACAGTATTGCTAAACGCAAAGACCTAAAACAATTTGAAGCGACTCAGAAATACGTTACGTCGAATATGAATGAGCAGTCGCACTACGAAGAGTACGCACGGTACTACGAGGCCCAAGCATTGTTCCAAGCCGATTTGGAAGCCTGGGATAAATGGAATCGCTCGCTGGTGCGGCAATTGAAAGCCTCGCAGGCCGATGATGGCAGTTTCAGTGGTCAATTCGGCAAGGCCACGTCGACCTCCATGAACTTGCTGGCTCTAGCACTCAACTACCGTTTCCTCCCCATTTACGAGAGATAACCATTGGACGGCCCAATCTTCGGCTCCAGTATCAGCTCGCTGATGCGCGGGCCTGTAATCCTAAGTGCAATTCAGATTCTTTGTTTGTCTATCGCCGCTGCGGTTCCTGCCTCCGAGCCCGATATGCGAATCCGCTTGAAGGATGGTAGCTTCGGCGCGGGGACGATCGTGGGAGTTGAGCAACCCAATCAAGTGGGCTGGGTAAGCTCCTCATTTCAAGCACCTTTTCGTTTTGATGCACGAGCCCTTCGCTCCGTGACGTCCATTGTCGAGCAATCACCCGAAGCTCTCGATAAAGGTGCTGGCAACCCAGCGGGAGCTAGGCAATTGTTTGAATTGTCCAGTGGTGGCTTGGTAGTGGGGCGCTTGGTAAGCATCGACAATCAATGGCTCACCGTCGATTCCGATATTTTGGGACAAGTTCAGCTTACGCGAGCTGCGGTCACCGCGATTGCTGATGCGGAGTATGCTGGGCAAGTCGTCTATTCGGGACCGATCGACGACGAGCGGTGGCAGCGTTTGACTGAACCGCAGGACTGGGAATTTGAAGCTGGAGCGCTGGTGGCTACGCGGCAAGGGGCAGCGATTGTTGGGAACGTGCAACTCCCGCCTCAAGCGCAAATAAATCTGTCGATGTCGTGGCGCGGTGATCCCGATTTCGTGTTGTCGTTAGGAACGTCGGCAAACAATAAAGTTTCCAAAGTCGAAGAGGTACCTTCTGCCGCGCGACTTGAAGTGTGGGCCAATCAACTCGCCTTGGTCCGCGAAGTGGATGGTGGAGCTGATATCGCAATGCTCTCGGATCTCAGCGGCACCAATCCGCGGGTTGATTTGGTGATTTACCTCGACCAAGAGGCAGGGACCATCATGGTTTGCGACGCGCATGGTCGCCCCCTAGAGACATTAAAGGTTCCTAGTGAAAAATCGGTCGTGCGTCCGTCGATTCATTTGGCCAACAGTGGTCCTTCACTCACCATTGAGCATTTCGAAGTGCGTCAGTGGGATGGTGTGGCGGCCAGCGTCGGCACCGGCGACCAGTCTGTTCTTGATGCACAAGGTGATCGACGTAGTGGGGCCATCATCGGCTTTGATGCCGACCAGCGCGAACTGCGGATTGTTATGAGCGACAGCCGAGAGCTGCTGCTACCACTAGACCAACTGCGTCGGGGCGATTTCTCCAACCCACAAACTATGTTAGGCGAAAACAGCGGCACGACGGACGAACCACTTCCACCCGTCGTGGTTCAACCTCCGCAAATCGTCCCCCAGTCCCAATCACCGAATGCACCAGAACAGTCACCCACATCAGCGATCAATGCATCCGACAGTTTAATTGCCGAGACCTTTGACACTGCAGCTAAATCTACTGAGTTGTCAGAGAACAACGTCGAATTGGAAGTCGTATTGATGGATCGCACGCGACTGAAGGGACAACTGCTCAGTAGCGAAGATCCTCAGAGGTTGCGGCTAGCTGCGGTTGGTTTGTCGAAGGACGTTACGTTTGCATGCTCCGCAGTTCGCGGCCTGATTGGAACAACCGACCGCTTCGTGGCTGATGATGGAAATCAAGTTGTCGGCACTTTGAAAACTAACGAAAGTCAACTGGCTGGCTATCTCGATGAAGCGAACAACAGCGACAGTAATCGCGACAATGGAACTGGCCTAGTTTGGCATCCGAGTGGAAGTGTGAACGCCAGTTCAATCAGCGCCGAAGCGTCAGGAGCTATTGTCTATCGCAAACCTCTCCCTACGTTGACAAACACGCTAGAGCAGCAACGCTCTCAGCCTGTTGGCAACCGGGCGAGGGTAATTCCCCCTGCCGTGGGAATATTCCGGGGAAACAAAGCGGTGACCAAGTCGGAACAGGCTAATGTCAACGGAGACAACGAGCAAACTTCTTCCACTCCAGAAGGTCGCGAAATTATGTTTCGTACCGGAGATGCCATCGATGGGATCGTCGAGCGGATAGACGAATCTGGTATGACCTTCCGTTCCTCGCAGACTTCCACGACCGTGGCATCTCATGAATTGATTAGCCACGTCTGGCTCAACCGAGCACGCGGTGCTATGGAAACATCTCCGGAGAAACTGAAACGCTTGATGACAGTGCCGCGGTCCATGAAACAAGATCCACCAACGCACCTGTTTATCGCCGTCAACGGTGATTATCTGCGGGGTCGGCTGGTGCGTTTGGAGGGAGATCGCATTTCGGTCGAGGTCAGATTGGAGCTGGTTGAAATGTCGACCTCGCAGATCGCACAAATCATCTGGCTGCACGACCGCGACTGGAGCGACAAACCGGCCAAAGAAACGCCAACGACCGGCGAAGCAGCTGCCGGGGACACCGAAGCAGTGGGGGCCACAGCACAACTTGAGGACAAGCGAGATTTTTTGGTCCACGCTATAGGGCGCACAGATCGTGGGCTCACATTTCGACCAGAAAAATTCGTCGATGGCATTTTGTCTGGACAGAGCGATTTGCTGGGTAAGTGCTCGATTGCCGTCAGCGAATTAAACCAATTGCTTTTCGGACGGGATATCAGCCAACAGATTCGTGCCTTCCGCGACGACCCGTGGACTCTTTCGCTGGCGCAATACCCACGCGTTTACATGGATGACGGTTCGTCAGCCGGTGGCTCTGCCGGTGTCAATTCAGAGTTGGTTGGCAAACCGGCCACCGATTTCCTGCTTAGGTCATTGGAAGGAGAGGCGTTTCGGTTGAGCAAGAATCGAGAGCGCTTTGTGGTGCTCGATTTTTGGGCCAGTTGGTGTGGACCCTGTATTCAAACGATGCCGTTAGTTGACGAAGTGGTGAATGAAATCGGAGTCGATAAGATTCATTTAGTGGCTGTCAATATTCAAGAGACTGAGGCTCGTGCGAGAGCAGCCGTTGAACGGCTTGAGATGACTGCTACAGTCCTGCTCGACGCCGATGGACAAACGGCCGCAGTCTATGCGGCCAATGCCATCCCGCAGACGGTCATTATTGATCGCCAAGGAATCGTCACCCACGTCTTCGTCGGTGGTGGTCCCAAGTTCGTCGAGCAATTCCGACAAGCGCTATTGTCAATTGTCGAGAAGTGATAGGCGTAGCGAAAGTCGTCAGGACTTTCGGCATCGCACTTTTCCCGAGGAAAGCCGAAACTCTTGGCGAGTTTCGCTACGAGAAATCCCTTGACCTTGCGACATTCGGGATAAAATCGAGCTAGTTGAAGGACATTGATTTTGGCTAACGGCGGCGGACGCGTTTGCGCCAGTGTTCGACATCCATTTCATTCATCGCTTGACCGTCCAGGCAAATGGCGATGCGTTGCGTGGCATCGTCGACATCATTCAGTTGTTTGGCCGCTGCGTCGCTGCTAGTCGCTTCCACAGCGAGCTCGGATACAATCCCTCCGTCGGAATTGATTTGACGAATGGCGTACGTTTTTGTCCCCAAGGGATTTGTTTCTGTATACAAAACTTCTCCTTCTAATGCTGTAAGCGGATTTGTCGTGTGCGTCATCGGCTCGTGTTGCCGACACATCCCACACTACTAGCAAAGAGCATAGGGACGCGTATGTCAACCACAACTGGGGGGGAAACAGTCGATTCGAGTGAAAAGCTGACAATTATTACTCCTCCACCGGTAGGATCCGAAAGGTTATCGACCATTCCGTTCGCCTGCCACAGTGGGGCATTAATCTCGTTAGTTGCAATACGAAAGAGCCAGCGACGAAAATCTTAGACGCTCAGACTGAGTGTCTCCGCGTTTTATTGTGAGCAAAAAGTGGTTCAAGGTGTTACTACCTACGTCGAAAAATCGCAACCGTTCATGCAATTTTAAGAAAGTAGTTTCTGAACCAAGGATAGACACAGATAGTTTCTTCAGTTCGATCGGTGTTCAAAATTGTGTTAATCTGTGGTTTTGACTGGTTAGTTCGTCAGCTCGAGTATAACTAGTCGCTGCCAACAGCGGAACGCTCAAGCACGCGCAGCTTTCGAAAGGCGATTGGACCATGGTTGCCCTGCAGTAGAAGTGGACCGGTGCGAAGCGGGGACACTGCGCGCCAGCGGGCCATTGCATCAACCCCAGGGAAAGGGTAATGACATGGCGAGCCACCAGTACTCCTGGCTGCAGTTAACCACCCGGCAAAGTGCTGTGTCCCCTTGGGCCTCCACTGGGTCCTACGATCGGTAGAAGCTGACGTGGGTAGTTATGCGGAACCGCCTTCCGTATAACCGCCCTCGAAGAGTGATATGCGGACTCCGCAGAAATACAAACTCGCCGACTTAGATCACACTTGCTTCACGTTGACTATTTCGACCAACATCTCATCAACGTCGATCGTAAAGAACCCGCGTAATGGCTCGCGGTCAATGAAATATAAGCCCTCGCTCAAATGTTCGCCGGCGGCGGCCGGATCAGATCGCAACGCTTCTTGAATCTGCGTTGACGCATTAACGATTTCCGATTTTGAACCACTTGCCATAGTGATGCGCAATACGTCTTCTACTGCGTCCATCGACAACAAGACTTCGTAACTCACAACGCCTCAACCTTCGCAATTAGTTCATCCACCGTGAACTTAGGTCCAGTGCTACCAACTCGTGACTTTGCGAATTTGATCTCATCTTCCGTTGGCGGGCGACGCACAACCCCAACTCGGTTGCCTTGGTCATCGACCAACTCAATCTGGCCGTCCGAACGGCGAATTTGTTCGGCGACGTCAGCTTGAACAACTATTCGTATCATTTCCGATCTCCTTCGTTGACTGTTGACATTGTATCATGGTGATTGTCCCGGTCGATTGATCTGTTGGCGTCAATCGGCATGGTCCCCTGGATTCCTTTCTCGTGTGTCCCCCTGGGTTCCTTTTTGCCGCCACTCGTTCGCTGCTTTCAAGCTTACGACTGGTGTGCCGATAGCTGCGGTGGCGCCGCTAATGGGCCATTCGTCAACGAAGATGGTCTAAAGTCGTAACGGAAAGTGGCGGGACACCGACTTGCTAGACGCTGGGGCGGATGCTGGACTGTAAGGGAATTGGTAGAATGCGGCATCTGTTCTTAGCATTCGTCAACAAGGATGTACCATCTTGGCCAAGCAGCCGTTAGCAGAAGTGTTTGGGTTTCCGATTGACAACCAGTCTGAGGAGGCCCAACGCTACAGGAACTTAAAAATCTGCCCGTTCAACAACTACGTTCCCAATTGCACAAAGGACAAGGCAAACGCTCCTCTGGGCGTTTGCAGTGTGCTTCACAATGGGGGTGCGGTAATCACCTGTCCCGTCAGGTTCCGTGAACAGTGGATTATCGTTGAGGACGCTGCTGGTTTTTTCTTCCCGCCTAAAACAAAGTGGACTTCTATTTCGGAAGTCAGGTTGAAGGATGTAGTAGGCAAGTCAGCAGGCAACATCGATATTGTGTTGGTGTCGTATGACGATGATGGCCAGTTGTTGGACTTCGGGGCGCTTGAAGTCCAAGCGGTCTACATCTCAGGCAACGTGAGAGACCCGTTTGACTTCTATATGGAAGACCCCGAAGCCAACGTGAACCTTGACTGGACTGGTAAGCCCAAGTTCCCAAAGCCAGACTTTCTAAGTTCATCGCGAAAACGACTCGCACCCCAGTTGCTGTTCAAGGGTGGGATACTGCATTCCTGGGACAAGAAAATAGCGGTTGCACTCGACCGAGCATTTTTTGAAACGCTCCCAACATTACAAGAAACCAAGAAATCAGAAGCAGAAGTTGCTTGGTTCGTCTATGAAATGCAACACAACACTAAGACCGACCGCTTCGCGTTGACCCGATACAAAACTGTCTACACGAAGTTCAACGAGTCCCTAGTACAGATTACGGTAGCGAAGCCTGGAAAGGTTGAAGACTTCGTTGCGTTGCTCCAATCGAAACTAGATCACAAGCGTATCAGTACACCACCAACCAACCTTAGATTGGATCAGATGTTGTGACTATGAAAATCGTCAACGTAGCATCGGTGCCGAAGCGGAGTCCATTCCGATACCCTGGTGGTAAGACTTGGTTAGTTCCTTACATACGGGCATGGCTCAGGAGTTTACCAAGTCTGCCACGTCAGTTTGTGGAACCCTTCGCTGGTGGTGGCATCGTGAGCATGACGGTCGGGTTTGAGTCCCTTGCAACCCATGTTTTGATGGTTGAACTCGACGAAGATATTGCTGCCGTTTGGGAATCGATTTTGGGTAAGGACGCCAAGTGGCTAGCAGATAGAATCATGAAGTTCGACGTAACTGTTGAAAACGTCCGAGCAGAACTAGACATACCGGCCAAATCAACGCGCCAGAGAGCATTCAATACCATTTTAAGAAATCGCACTTATCATGGTGGCATCATGGCCCACGGCAGCGGACTTATTAAGCATGGTGAGAGCGGTAAAGGTCTCAAGTCGCGATGGTATCCTGAGACGCTTTACAAACGCATAATGGAGATTTCCGATTTCAGCAGTCGCTTTACTTTTGCTTGCACTGATGGTATCGAATTCATCCACATGAACGCAAGGAGTGTTGATACTGCATTTTTCATCGACCCACCTTACACTGCGGGCGGCAAAGGTAAGCGAGCAGGTCGAAGGTTGTACAAGCACAGCGAGTTGGACCATGTGGCACTCTTCGACGTTGCCAAGTCAATCAAAGGTGACTTCCTAATGACATACGACAACGACGCCGAAGTTCTCGAAATGGCGAAGTCACGAGGGTTCGATACTGAAGTGGTGCCGATGAAGAATACGCACCATGCGAAGATGTTCGAGTTGCTAATTGGTAAGAACCGGGACTGGGTGCGCGAGTTCCGCAAACCCAGGGAAGATTATCTACCAGGGTTCGGACCTGAATGAACAACGTGACCAAGCGTCTGAAGCCACACGCGAAGTGCCGAGGCCTCATTGATGCCGATCAGCATCAGGGACGTGTAGACGTTACGGAAAAAAAGCGAACATCTCATCCTGAGTAGCCGCCTGTCCGCAACTCGCATCGACAAGTAATCTCGCTTAAGATACCCGTAAATCGGCGCACGCCGAACGTCACAGTGAATCTCAAAATGACCTTTCGCGGTCAAAATGCCAGCATGAATGAAGTGCAGAAAAAATACGATCGGTTGGACAAGTCTAGCAAGAGGCTGTTGTTGATGCTGGCATTTCAGCACGGCGAGGCAAACTATTACCAGCTCGCCAACCAAGCCAAGCAGTTCGATCTGCGGCAAAGCGATGGCCGCGCATTGACTCAGACCTTTGTCCGTAGTGCGTTGAAGAAATGGACCGACAGTGGCTTGCTCAGGCGGAGTCCCACTAGACCTGCGCCAGAGTTAATGGATACGCTCGTTCGCGAGGGGCTGTCTGGAGCCGATACGCAGCGGCTTTTTTCCCTAGCGCAACGCGAAGACAGATGGGTCCGCCGCGACGCGTTGCTCGATTTTTACCTCGCGTTTTACGGTCACGACGCGAATGCGTGGAAGACCGCTCGGCACCAAATCGCGGACGGTTCGATGCCCCTGTTGGCTCCGTTTTGCAAGAAGACCTTTGAGCAGTTGCAGTCGGAGTTGCAGTACGGTTTTTTTGAGTTCGTGATACCGTGGTGGATTGCCCAAGCAGAGTCCGATCCCGAAGCACAGTTGGCGATCCGGCGATTGCTCGACGACGATGCGGATCTTCCGACTGCGTTGCTGCCACGACTGCTGGAGTGGGCCGTGGCGTCTGGCGACCGAGCGCTGCTGGAGCGAATCGGCTCGCAAACCAGCGGCAAAATGCAGGACGTCGAGGGCTGTTCACTGCTACTTCAAGGCGACTTTGACAAAGCATTCTCGTTGCTTGCAGGGACGCTGGCGAATCGAGCCAGCAAACGAACACTGACCAAACTCGGCGGTCTGCCTTCGGTATTGGCAACTTTCGCCGGAATTGCGGGCCATCAAAGCGTGAGCCGAGAACAAGCACTCAAGGCGACGATGACGGCACTGAAGCCTGGCGCAACACCCTACGACGACGCGTTTGCAATCTCCCAGCAGGGTCTGCTGTTCCTCGGTTCTCCCGGTAATGTAGGGAAGCTAATTTCGGATTTGAGTGCGACCGCCCACTCTCCGCTTGCGAAATGGGTCGCCGGATATTTGCAGGCTTGGTTGGCGAGCGACACCGACGGCCAAGCTCAAGTCAGTGGCCTGACCGACGCGGCCACTCGGTTTAGCACGGGTGGATGCTTCTGGCTAGCCGCCGAAACCCATGCCGCTGCCGCGCGATCAAAGCTAAAGACGGCGGATAATCAACAAGAGTATGCCGATCGACTTCACCGCAAACACAACACCGCCAGTCTGATCGACTTCGTCCAACCCGAACCCGCCTGGTCACGCACGTTGGACGCAATCGCATTACTGGGTGAGCAGACGAAAATCACGACCGCGACCGATGTTGGCGCGGAACCGACGGAACGATTGATTTATGAGATCATTCACAATACCCATGATTTTCAGCTAGATGTCTTTCACCAACTACGGCAGGGGTCGCAGTGGTCCAAGGGACGCAAAGTCGCATTGTCCCGATTGTTTCACCAGTATTCGGATTCGGAGTTCGCGTTTCTGACACCGGAAGACCGCACCCTGTGCCAAACCTTGCGGCATTGGACCGAGCGTGGTTCGTACGGCTATCCCGAAGAGCACACCCAATTCGAAAGGCGGCCTGCCGCACGCGCCCTGATTGGCCACCCTCGAATCTTTCGCCCCAATGATCGTGACCAACCGCTAGAGATCGTCGAGAAACCGATTTCATTGGTCGTCCGCAAGCACGATCATTCGCAGATTGAATTGTTCCTTGATCCGAAACCTGCCAGCAACCATGACGTGCGGTTTGAAACGACTGGGCCGCACCAAATCGCTATCACGCTGCTGGAAACTTCGCATCAGGCATTGCAACCGCTGCTGGGCGACGGATTGCGTGTGCCCACCTCGGCGTCCGGCAAAGTACTCAAGACGATCACCCAACTGGCATCGCTGGTAACGATCCATTCGGAAATCGGGGATTTGGACCACGGGAAAAAGAATACGGGCAAAAACGTTCGTGGCAAGAATGGGCAATCCAACCAGGACACACTCGCTCAAAACACACCCAGCATCGCTCCGGCAAAGAAGGTCAAAGGTGATCCGCAGTTGCATCTGCATTTGCTCCCCAGCGGCGATGGTTTACGTGCCGAGCTCTACGTTCAACCATTCGGTACGTCCGGGCCAGCCTGCCGGCCCGGCGAAGGTGGCGGGACTTTGTTTGCAACGATCGACGGCGAAGCCACGTCGGCCAATCGCGACCTAGCCTTGGAAGTCCAAAATGCTCAATCGCTGATCGATCAGTGCGCTGGATTGTCGAGCCACTTGACCGAGTCCTGGACGGCGACGTTTCCCACACCGATCGAAGCCCTCGAATTATTGCTCGACCTGGAATCTCTGGCCGACAGCGAGGCGGTGACTTTGCATTGGCCCAAAGGACGTTCGTTGCGACTGGCCGGCAGGGCTAGTGAGTCGATGATGCGAGTTCACATTCGCCGTGATCGCAATTGGTTCGCCGCGTCGGGTGAATTGAAACTCGATTCTAACCGGAGCATCGACTTGCTGCAGTTGATTGAACTGGCATCGGTTTCGCCGGGGCGTTTTGTCAAACTCGGTGACGGCGAATTCCTGGCGCTGACAAACAATCTGCGGCGGCGGATCGACGACTTGCGTCTGTTTGGCGACGGACGATCGGCGAAAGGCAAGTTGCGTTTCGGAGCGGTTCACGCCGGCCTGCTAGAAGACCTTGGCGAGATGAAAGTCACCACCGATGCGCACTGGAAAAAGTGCCTTCAGCGTATGCGAGCGTCGAACGAGATCGACGTTCACGTTCCCGACACGTTTCAAGCCGAATTGCGGCCATATCAACAAGAGGGCATCGCTTGGATGCAGCGCTTGGCCGCGTGGGGTGTCGGCGGTTGCTTGGCCGACGACATGGGTTTGGGAAAAACCGTTCAAACGCTTGGTGTGCTACTGCAACGCGCCGCCGATGGTCCCACAATCGTCGTCGCGCCGACGAGCGTGATTCACAACTGGCATGACGAAATATCACGTTTTGCACCCACGCTACAACCACGCATCTTGGCCGAATCGTCACGTACGGAATTGCTCGATTCGCTGGCCGCCCACGACGTGTTGTTGTGTTCCTATGGTTTGATGCAAAACGAAATTAACAAGCTTGAAAAGATCGACTTCAACACTCTGGTGCTGGACGAAGCTCAAGCGATCAAGAACGTCGCGACCCAGCGTTCCAAGGCGGCAAGAAAGCTGTCCGCCGATGCCCGTTTCTTGTTGACTGGCACGCCGATGGAAAACCACTTGGGCGAACTGTGGAATCTGATGGATTTTTTGAACCCGGGTCTACTGGGGAGTGTGGAGAGTTTTCAAGAGCGATTTGCGATTCCGATCGAGCGTGACGGCGACCGTGCCGCCCGCAGCGGACTCAAACGCTTGGTCGCACCGTTCATTTTACGGCGCACTAAGGCACAAGTGTTGACCGAATTGCCGCCGCGAACTGAAACGACGCTGCGAATCCAACCCAGTGACGAAGAAGCCGCGTTCTACGAAGCGGTCCGGCTGCGTGCGGTCGAGAAATTGGCCGAAGCTGCTGAGGGCAAGCCGAAACCATTGCAAATTCTAGGCGAAATCATGCGCATGCGCCGCGCCTGTTGTCATCCCAAACTGGTCTTGCCCGAATCAAAGATCGAAGGATCAAAACTTGCCCAAGTTCTTGACACCATCGACGAGCTTCGCAGCGGCCATCATCGGGCGCTGGTCTTCAGTCAATTCGTTGACCACTTGCAATTGGTTCGCGAACAACTTGACCAGCGCGCCATCACGTACCAGTATCTCGACGGCAGCACCCCGGCGCGGACTCGCAAGAAGAGCGTCGACGCCTTTCAAGCGGGCGAAGGCGAAGTCTTTTTGATCAGCTTGAAAGCTGGCGGCACGGGATTGAATCTAACGGCTGCAGATTATGTGATCCACCTGGATCCGTGGTGGAATCCGGCTGTGGAAGACCAAGCCTCCGACCGCGCGCACCGCATCGGCCAAGAGCGCCCTGTCACGATTTACCGGATGGTTTTGGCTGGCACGATCGAAGAAAAGATTTTGGAATTGCACGCCACCAAACGCGACCTTGCCGAAAGCCTACTGGAAGGGACCGATCGCAGTGGAAAACTGACCACCGACGAATTGCTACAGTTGATCAAGCCCTGAATGAGGCGTGTCAGGTTAACCAGTATTTCCGAGATACTTGTCGTCTGCCTTCATATTCAAGTGCTTGCGGCGCTTTGCAGCGAGTGAAAACGTCGCAGGCTTGACGTTTTCCGAAATTGGACATGCCGCCCTCGACGTGAACCAATCGTCTCTTTTCATCAGGGTTCGAATGGAATCGACATCTGCGTGTAACCGACCAAGTTCGCGAGTCGCCTTGAATTCTTCCAAACCGAACAATCTTCACAGGTCCGAAACACCGAGCTTGCCGAGCGCCCAACGGAACAGTACCGTCTGTGAGGCGAAGCGGGGACACTGCGCACCAGCGGGACGGTGCATCAACCCCAGGGAAGGGGTAAAGTCAGCGCGAGCCACCAGTACTCCTGGCTGAAGTTAAACCACCCGCCAAAGTGCTGCACACGGCAAAGTGCTGTGTCCCCCTGGGTCCCAATTTACTAAACAATTTAGAGTCTGCCGTACACCGCGTGACCAACGAGCGGGCAGAATTCCGACCGTTCCTAAATCGCGTCATTGGTAATACTTAAAGGTCGAAATAGAAATCGGAGAGGCTCGATGCCGCGAGCATAATCTAGCCGTACCGACAAGAACTTTTCCAACTGGGGGTGAGGGTCGCACATGTTTCAGGAGCTTACCCGACGATACGGTTGTTCATCGAACTTCATGGACTTGACGAGGAGGATTGCAACTGAAGTTTATGAACCAACCGTCTACACCTTGGGGGCCGACTTCGGCCCCTTTTTTTGTTGGGCTATTTATGGTGATTGACGCTGTGACCGAAGTTCCAGATTGAGCCGGTGCGCGCACTAATTCCCGTGTGGGACTTCTCCTTCGGCCAGCTACCCGCCGGGTCAGGGAGTCAGGCACTAGGCGCCAGCGTGCTCAGAAGTGCGTGGCGTTAGTCGTAGCCATTGTTCATTCAAGTTCGGACTACCTGCCTAAAATCGTCCAATTGCCTGCCTCCTAGTTCTATGTAATAATATACCTTATTACATAGAACATGACCCCGAGAGACCACTTTGGGGCATAAATCACGCTCCCTGAGCCGATATGTTCTTTGTAATAAGAAATATTCAGCCAATTTGAGCCGCCCATGCTTAAGAAAACAACCAGCCAACGCTCTGTAAAAAGGACCGCTCCCGTCCACCGTGGACCAAAGGTGTCAGCGGCAAAGAAGAAGATGGCGGCTGGGAGCACGAAGAAAACCACCGTCAAAAAGAAGGAGCGTAAGAAAATGAGCGAAGTCACACTGATGCCTGCGGCCAGTTCGCCAGAGGTCCTCATTCCCCAAAACAATCGCAATAGCCTCACTGCCTGGCTCTCGCTCTACATGAAAATTGATGGTGAAGCTGGGGCCGAGCAAACCCGCATCGCTAAGACTCAAGACCTGGAACGTTTCCTGGACTACTACAACGCAGTTGTGCGCAGCGACAATATGCAACTCTGGACGCGAAGCATCAGTGCGGGTTTTCAAAAGCACTTAAAAACCATCCGCTCTGATCGGACAGGCAAAAAACTGTCGCCGTCGACCATCAACCGGGTATTCGCCACGCTTAGAACGGCCGCTAAATGGATCCATGGGCACTGCCCGTTTTCGGCGGGCAATCCAATGGAACGTATTTCAGACCTCACCATGCCTGAACCAACTTGGCAGGGTCTCACAGACCTACAGATGGTGCGCATGCAAGCAGCCGCAGACCAGCTGCTCACGCTTTCCAAGGGAGCCAACCAGTGGCCAAAGCGAGACTTTGCACTGTTCCATGTGCTCTACGTGACGGCCATGCGGGTGACCGAGCTGATTCAGTTGGACTTCGATCAATACGACGGCCGCTATCTAACCAACGTGCAGCGTAAGGGCAAGACTGTGACGCCCAAGATTTTTATCGTGAAGGCCGTGCGTGAGTATTTAGACGACTACATTGCCAGCGAACGCGGCAAAGCGGATGGTCCGCTGTTTCAAACCAGAACTGGCAGACGCTTTTCGATTCAGCAAGTAGACTACGTGCTCAAGAAACTGGCTGGCCAGGCCAACGCAACTCTGCCAGCCAAAGAACACATCAACGCCCACCCGCATATTCTGCGGCACTCGATGCTCAGGAAGGTTCGTGAGGAGAAGGGTGTCGAGTACGCGATTGAATATGCCGGGCACGTTTCCGAGAAGTACATTCGTCGCTACACGATGCCATCAGAGCAAGAAACCGAAGCAGCACTCGAGGAATTGTTCGGGTAACCGTGAGTAGGGCTTGCCCGAAAGACGGGGCCGTGCATTCGAAAGTTACTCGGTGCCGATCGGAAGTCAGCAGAGGGAATAGTAGCTGACCTACGTGGTTAGCGAAGGCCTGAAGGGAACGAGCAAGTACGTCTGGCGGCAATCTCGCACTGTCGTTTCTTCGGAAACGAACTACCGTATGGTAATCAATCAGTGACGGCGGTCGCAGTCAGCCAATGGCTTGAGTCTTCGCGGCAACGCGTTGATTTAAAACTCGTGCTCAACCGCCGTATGCGGTCCCGCATGTACGGTGGTGTGGGAGGGGCCCCGGGTAACCGGGCCGCTATCCCGATTGGATGGTTTTGCCTGGCTACTTACGCGTACTCCTGATTGCGCGTAGTTCGATTCTCTATTCGATAATCCAAGCGGGAAGCCCCAGGCGTTTGATCTCAGCGGAGAGAGAGCCTTCTTTTGTTAGCAGGTGATTCACCTTCATGCGCCGCTCGACTACTGCTATGTATGATTTCAACAGCCGAGTCTCTTCCTCAGGGTCGGAATAGCGTTTGATATGATAGCTGGAAACTCGTTTATCAGGTTGGCGCCTGTTCGACTCAAATTGCAAATCGATGCTCAAATCATCAATTGGTTCAATCGTCAACTTTCCCCGCCCGCGATTTAAGTCTTTGTGATAATCAAACAACCAAAAAAATTTCCCGTTGGCGCTCGTTGCTGCAATTGGTCGAAACGTGGATACCTCAAATAGGTCCGGGTCAACAAATTTCTGATCGAAAACCCACTGATCGAAAAGGCTGATGTTATAGACATCGACAATGCGATCCGTAAGTATCAAAATTGCGCGATTCTCATAGTCACGCGAACGACGTTCCGGACTACTCGTGGTCCAAGACTCGATGCTTGTAGTTTTCCAGAGCCCCAGCATGCTCGGATCGACATATTGGCCAAAACTGTTGCCAGCTAAGCTGATCGCAAACAAGCAAGCGCTAACAATTCTCATTGGTTTCTCATTCGAAGTCAGCGTGCAGAACGGTAGTGTTCACGGTGTTCCGGCGATTGATTTGTTGTGCAAAGTAAAGCGGCCACCGGAACTACCGTGCAACATTTGGTTCTGTCAGATTGGGAGCTGGGACTCGGATCCTTTCTAGTGTGTCGATAGTCCTTTGCGAAAGCCCGTCCAATTCCTTAAGCAATGAACTCAAACGGTTGGTCGGCTTAGAATGAGATTCATGGAACTGCTGTTTCTGCTCAAGAAGTTGAAGCCTGCGGAGGTTCTCTTCTGCAAGGCTTTCAGCAAGTTCATGCATGGCAACATTGAATTGTGAGTCGACATCTAAGTTTGCTTCCGACTTGGTTTCGTCCACTGGTACCTCGTGTGGATTGAGCATTCTTTGCGTATCGCTCCTTCGAGAAGAGAACTTTGAAGTGAGACCTCGTTCTATGCTTGCTAGCAATTGAACTTTGCTTCGCCCCGTAGCAAGTGCCAAATTTACGTGTCGAATCGTTGTGGCCAATTTGTATATTCGACGATCGACACCTTCAATCTCTTTCTCGATGGTCGCCAGATCCTCGACTCGCAAATCCAATTGTTCGTCCGAAATTTGTCGTTGAACATCCTTGGCGAGTTGTCTCGCTGATACGAGTGCCTCTCGCAGTTTATCACTGACATTTGTTCGATCGGTGTCCTGGCCTCGCCCTATCGATGCGAAGCAAAGAGCGAACACGAGGCACAGCGTTCTCCTCCCGTACGATGAAGAAAGCGGTGTAGCATGCATGTCATGGGTCCTTGAGAATAGCCGACAGAACGTTGGCGATGACCGCAGTCGCGGGGGTTGAGTTATTGTGAAAAATCGTTTGGCCACCGCGACTTCGGTCGATCGCGTGGTTCCCGGCAAACGGAGCGTTTGATGTTTGCTCCACCAGTGTTCATGTTAGCAGATTCAGGAAGGATGGTCACGTTGGACTCTGGTTCGCTTCGATGATCTCCACGTCGCTGAGCATCGTCACGTATCCGACTGGTCGTCGCGAACAAGTGTCGCTCAATATCGCTTGGGTTAGTCTCCATGCCACAGCATTCCACGTTCCCGAGTGGTCTGACCAGACAATCAAATTAGTCATCAAGGTACGCAGAGCGCTCGTGGCACCGATGGTCAATTCATTCGAATTGGAAGCACTAACACACGAGACGGGAACGGCGGCGATAACGGCGTTCGCGCGTTGGACTATTTATCAAGCTGACGCGCGTCGCGAACTGCCGTTCATCGCATGGTTCTGCGATTTGTGGTGGCTAGTGACCGACGGACTAATCAGACACATCGTGAAGTAATTCGGAAAGGAAAGCCTTCAGTGAGTCTCGCCATGGGCCCTGTTCTTTTACCGCTTCTGGCTGCAAGTAATCTTCACAGTCTATCCAATAAATTGCACTATCGCTGATAGAGTAGGCAAATTGACTTCCGTCCGAAGCCTTTGCCAGGCACAGCATTCCGTGTTCGACCATGTCGGCTCCTGGCACATAGTCGCGATTTTCAAGTACCACCCAATCAGCGCTATGTATTACCGTTGATCCCGCGACCAATGATTGACGCATTAGACTGTTGTCCAAATACTGTCGGAGATCGTCTGGGATCGGCGATCCGAGTTTTTCTAAAATAGGATCCAGTTCCTCAGATGGTTTGACAAAAGCCGGGCTCACACCGTGACGCTTTGCAATTGAACTTATCAGCTCATTGAGCTTCGTATTGATCATCATTGATGCGTCACGCTGACGTCCACATGGAGCAGTTGATTAGATCGCAGAACTTGTATTTCTGCGGAATCAGTATATCACTCTTCGAGGGCGGTTATACGGAAGGCAGTTCCGCATAACTACCCACGCCAGCTTCTACCGATCGTAGTGTTTGAGCAAGGCAAATGCAACCTAATTCGGCGATTTCTAGGCATCGAGGCGGGCTGGATATGCCGCATTAGACCCTTCCGTATAAGATTCCTCAGCCTTTGAGAACTCGGGAAAAAAGGAGCGATGCGGTCAAATGAGTAATCCTGCACGACAACGCAAGCCTGGCGAGCCAAGCCTGCTGGAGAGGATTCGACTGCGTGTAAGAATGAAGCACATGGCTGAGGACACCGGCAAGACTTACGCACAGTGGGTCAAGAGATTCATCCTTTTCCACGGCATCAAGCATCCACTCGATTTAGACAAGGAGGACGTTGA
>JBGSJT010000431.1:0-4649 GCA_041741715.1 Pirellulaceae bacterium
CGGCCGAGTTCCCCCTCCGCCGCTGCACGACTTGCCAGGGCATCGACTACGGCAAGGGCTGCCCGAAATGCGCGAAGCAGCCGCCGGAAGCAGAGGAGCCGCTGCAGAGGACGTTTGGGGAGCACATGCAGGCGGGCTTGACGCAGACTGCCCCCGATTTCAGAGAGTCTAGGCGTAACACAACCCCACCACTACGCGAAAACAAGAAATTTAAGCGTCGCGATGGGGTGGTCGCTCCACCGTCCGACACCTTTGCCGTGCCGCTGCCGGCAGACGTCAACGTTCTGCCACCACCGAGAGTAGGAGAGCATTGGTGGCAGCATATTGCCACTGAGAGAGAGGCCGCCGTAATAAAGAGTCTTAGGCTGGGCGAGGGTGGGCGGGAGTGGTCCGCACCCCTTACAATAAGTTGGTGGTACGCCGACACACTGGTCATCTCACGCAGCGAGGCTGTGTATACATATAACATAGCAGAAGGCAGGTTAGAAAAGAAGTATTTCATTCCTTGGTATGCAAAGTCCGATCTTCCAATATACGGTACTAATCTGATCTTTGACGTAGCTGCCTGCGGAGACCGCATTTTCGTTGCTGGACGAGGCGTGCAAGTTATTTTGTCAAGGCATGAGCGTCGGGCTTGGCGGTTAGAAGATCAAAGAAACTCGACGCGAGGAAACCCTGATTTCACGCGAATAATCTCGTGCAAAAATGGAGATCTTTGGGTAAGACTTTGGAACGGACAATTCTATTTCTTTGATGCGTCTAGAGACGAGTATCGGAAGGAGTTTTGGGTGGCGCCTCAGAACGCTCGTTTCCTGTACCATCGCAACAAGGTCTCGTTTTCACCGACTGGTCGCTTTGTTGAAATCAGTGCCAGGCTTGATTCTGCGGACTCACAAACTATGGCTCTCTCTGTCGAGGCAGTCTGGAACGTTTATGATGATTACAAACGGAGTAAACGTCGCGATAGAACCCTTGACCTTCAACTGTACCGTCCGCTCATGGCCGAAAACCGTTATGTTGGATGCCTCGCATGGCATCCCACGAGAGACATCTATGCAGCCGTCTACGGCGGCCCCGATGTCGGACCACCTCGCGGATTCATCGTCGTCGACGCTGAGAACTGCACTGTCCTCCTCGATCAGCCTGTGGAATGTCTCCGCACCTTCAGTTGTCTCGACTGGAGCGCCGACGGCAACCTGATTGCTCTTGGTGGCTATGACGGGGAAGTCGTAGTCTGGGACTTCCAAACAGGGAATAGCCGCGCACTTCATGGGCACAAAGCAAGTCTGCGGTCGCTTCACTTCAGCCCTGACGCACAACGTCTTGTCAGCGCCTGCGAAGATGGCGAGATCGTCATTTGGGCGCCGCTGGCGCCCAACCCCAAACTGACTGCGTTCCCGGGCCGGATCGAATTAAGCGCAACATATCGTATGAATGGCTCACCATGGAACCGGGATGGCCGCCGCCTTGCCTATTTCTCGAATGACTGGATACGAGTAATCGAACTAACATGACAGGGTTTTCGGGCAGATTAACGGATGACTATGGGCGGTTTCCAGCTCCGTGGCAACATCTGTTGCCATTTCAACCGAGTGCGCAGCGACTTTCCGGCTCTGTGCAACAGAGACAAACAATCAACCCAAATAGCAATCTGTTAGAGAAATTCCTGTCCAGCGCTTGCGCTGCACCATTGAAAGGGCGCAACCACAGCTGGACCAAGCCTACTCTTAAGACGTTCATCTATATGATCTGCCTTTTGCAAGCCACGTGCAACGCTACCGCTGGGACTGAGGACGGCCCGCTCATGGGGGCACGCGCCTCGCTCTTCGTGGAGATCATTAAGACGCCAGAAGCGGAGCCCTTCATCATTTCTGTGTTCGAGCACCGGATCGTCGGTGAGGGCCTCAAACTGACCAGCATGCAAGCCATTCGGGGCGAGACTGGTCTTTGCGACCACCGGATCGCCGAAACGATGGTCGATATTTACGGTAACGCGATCCTCATCACCCTTATGATCGACACGAGTGGGCGGTTTCGGCAGGCAGAGTTTTCCGGCTATGTGTTCCCCTTCCCGGATGTTGATCCTTCCTTGATCGCCACGGCACGGCTCCACCGCTCGATACGTCTTCGAATGATGAAGGATGATGCCCTTACAGTGTCGGATAGCGAACTGAGAATAAATGTCGCCGGAATGAGCTTTCGCGACATGGATCGAATTCTCATCGAATTCCGCACCCAAGTTTTGACATCTGATGTTTCTGGATTGTGGCCATGACGAAACCCATAGAGAGTGGAACACTTCGTCTGTCCCCCCAAAGTTCGCTTTTTCGACGCGGCTGGTTTCGCAGTCTTGCCGGGAAAGCCGGTCCGGAATCCGGAACGAACACCGAGAGCGGAGCGCGTCTTCACTCGTGCGGTTTCGCGTCACGTGAGTGTAGTTTTGATACTGAGGCTCGCTTCACTACTGTACCGGCGTCACTGGCCGTGACGTGTGCAATCACCAAGGTCACGCATCCAGATGGCGTGGCGGGGGTATCCAATGCTAGTTAATTTAGAGAAGAATCGCCATTTAATTTGGCGCAGGGGCCGTCAGATCGTGATCTTCCTGCTGGCTTTGCTGTCAGCCTATTTCTTATGGTCAAGTTCGTTCATCCACTCGATGATAGGAGAGCAAGTTTCGATAGTTGTTGCTATTCTATTCGTCGTTGCAGCCATCACTCACCTCGTTCAGAATGAGGTGCGTTACATGAACAACGAATACGGACTGACGCTCTTCTCTCCGGGTCGCGGAACGCTACGTCAGCGCAGCACGCTGGGTGCTGGCCGGTTCCTGAGCCTGTTCGAACTGATGACAAAGTTTCGTAACCGAGAGGGTGGCATCAGATTCGGAAGGCCTATTCCTGCACATCGCTTCTTCGGCCTCGGGCGATACTGCCTCGTCGGGCCTCCCGACGATCGTCATTTGATCACTGTGGCAGCAAACCGGTCGGGTAAAGGTACGGGAGCATTGATCCCGAACCTGTTGACGTATCCCGGCTCGGCTCTCGTGCTCGACCCCAAGGGAGAGCTTGCTCAGATAACTGCCGCGAAACGTGGGAACGGTGGTGGGAGAGTGAAGCACGGTCTTGGACAAGCAGTGCATGTCTTCGACCCAGAGGAGTTGGTTACCAATCATCCGAGGTCATCCTGGAACCCGCTCAGCGAAGTTGATCTTCAAGATCCAAACCTCGTCCAAAGGGTAGGAAGCATCTGCAGCGCACTGCTACCGGAGCGCCTCGACTCAGGAAGCCACGACTATTTCACCAAGCAAGCGCGCAGCCTGCTTGAGTGCTATATCCTTCACGCCTTTGAGGTTGAGCCGCTGGAGAACCACAATCTGGTCTTCGTAAGAAAACTGATCCGCAATGCGGACGTTGAACTCTCGTCGCTTTACAACGGTGAAATGTCTGCGCCGGAGGTTGACCCATCCACCATTATACCGGATCCCCATGATCAGCTTTTTCACTTCATGATCTTTAATCAGCCAAACTACACAGGCTCTATTTCCGACAAGATTGTTGGAGTTGCACAAAGCATGCTCCATGCCGATCCTGGAGAACGGAGCGGCATCATGAAGGAACTCGACAACGCAACAAAATTCCTCGACTATAGAATGTTCGAGCGGTCATTGACGAAGTCCGACTTCAAGCTGAGCGATCTGAAGAACTCCCAGACTACCGTTTACATTTGCCTCTCTTCTCTTTCGCTTTCGGAGTCGCCGCGAGCAATTGCATTTCTCTTCTTCTATTTGGCACTTGGGGAAATGGAAAGAAACAAGAGAAAGCCGAGATACAGCGTTCTCTTTGCAATCGATGAGTTTTACTCCTTGGGCTATATGGCTCCCATCGAACGTGCGATGGGTTTCATAGCTGGGTCCGGCGTCAAGCTTTGGCTGATCATGCAACACATCGGTCAACTACAGGCGCTCTATCCCGGTACTTGGGACAACTTTCTTCGGAACTGCTACGCACAACAGTTCTTTGGTGATCAGAAGCCAGAGAATCTCGACTATCTAGAGAAAACAATTGGCCAGAGATACCTAAAGCGAAAGGATGGAACTGAAGCTACCTCACCTCTGATATCAGCGCAGGAGCTCGCCACAAACTATTTTGTCCGCGATTCTAGAAGGCAAATTGTCCTGTTTGCTCAAGAGCCAGCAGCGCAGCTTGAACTAATGGACTACTACAAGTTCTTCCCCAAGAGTGACTACAACGACGATGATCGGAGCCGACCATCCTGAATGGGAGGCGCTGTCAATAATGTTCGGCTTCGTCTAATTGAGAACGTTGTTTGCCAACACTGAGCAAGAGTTGAGGATGCGTCTGTGAGATCAATGACCGCAACTACTTCAAGCGTATCTATGCAGAAGACACATGCGAGGGAGACAAGACCAAGACTAGAGAGTGTCTGGAAATTCTTTGAAAGTTCAGTGTCTTAGTGGCAGAGAAGGTTCGACCCCAGTCGCGTTCCCTCCGCCACTTGCCCTCGCGAAAGCGTTCTCCCAATCCGGCTGCGGCCGGATTTTCCCGTTGTTTTCGAGGGTTATGCGGGAGGGGCTGAGCACCGCCCCCGCTGCTAGGAGGCCTGGAAGCGGTCTCTCCAGGGCGATA
>JBGSJT010000432.1:0-9753 GCA_041741715.1 Pirellulaceae bacterium
CGTGCGACGGCATCGGTGTCGGCGACGGTGGACATTGCGATGCGCAGGTCACTTGGTGCTGGACCCGCAATGTCGTCTTGAGCTTGTTCTCCCAGTCCTCCAGGCAGGGCGCTGCGGATCGCTGCGTAGACGTCCTGGCAATCGTCTGGAGAAAGTCGTTGCAAAGTGAGCGACAGACATGACTGGTAATCTGCACAGGTCTCTCGTTGTAACGCGTGCGCTTTTGCCAATGGAGCGAAAAGGAGCAGTGTCCCCAGATTGGTATTGCGTCCAACCGCTTCCCGCGTGGCTACGACACTGTCCAGTACTAACCTACCCAACGAAGGCAATGCGCCTTGTGCAAACACCGGCCCGATGGCCACAGCGCTGGCCAGGAAGTGCGTAAAGTCCATATCACTGAAACTCGCGGCAGGATGGACATTGCCCAGCTTGGGCGCGGTGGCCTCCAGCAGACAAGCCAGTTCGACAGCCTGTGCAAGCGACCTCGGACGATCAAAGGGGAAGGGGAGGGAGAGCATGGGAGTGGGTGCGTGGGTGAGTGGGGCAATCAATCTGCGCCGCCGTACCAACGGACAAGCTACAGGCAAGCAGGCTGGCATCGTCTCACAAAATTATCTAACATCGAAGCTGTCTCGTCGACTAGGATATGAGAGATCAAAGTCTCCCATCGCCACCCGCCGTCGCCCAAAATGTATCGTACGCTTGCTTGGCGATCTCCAGCAGCGGTAAAGGAATCTCGATCGCTTCGTAGCAATTCTCGCGTAGCTGAAGTTCTCCGAGTCGAATTCTAGGGGACGGGTCGCCGTGCCCTGGTGAGCCGGTGTTATCAAATAGCTGGTAGCTTGATTGCAAATTCCCTTCCAAGGCTAAGAAACTGCGGATTTGACTCAACAACACTTGGCTGTCCGCAAGCATCTGTTCAGCTCGAAAGATGAAACATCTCGCGCGGTGTCGCGAGACGAAATACTCAAGCCACCTTAACCGACTGACATAGTACTCAGTTACGTACCCAGCGTCTGTCAGCCGACGTTTGCGGTTGGCGTCCTGGCAATAAAGTTGTCCCATGTTGATGATGCTCTTGAGTGTTTGCTCCGGTTGCCGCACACCTATCAGCGGCATGACTTGGCGGCAGTCGATCAATTCGGATGCTTGGGGTCCGTTGTGCAAAAGCTTGTCCAACAAGAACTTCGCTGTTGCAAAGTCATTGCGGCGCTGCAGGATTTCTCGAGCGTTCTGCATACCTGATCGCGTCAGCGTATCGCAGTGCAATTCGGAATACCCGCAGATGTCTGGGTGCGAACCCAGGATATGCGCCAGCACTGAAGTGTAGCTTCGCATATGACTCAGCAGCACGATGAACGTTTTGTCGGACATCTCGCGATCAACTCCGTAGTTGGAATGGCAACTGTTGAAGGATAGGCTCAAATGCTTTGACAACGCTCAATTTTTGGGTAGTGGACGAGGTTACGAGTCCCGCGCGCAGATCAAGCAGGGCGGGATTTAATATTTCTAGCACTAGCATCGCAGTAAGAAACTATTGGATAGTGCTTCGCTCGGTGTTTCGAAGTATTGTCACAAGGGGTGTGCGACCGCAAAAACTTTTCCCAATTTTACGAAAAATTTGTTGACATCGATATCGCCATGCCTTTGTTCCCGAGTGCCATCTCTACTCGCTCACGCCATCTCATCAGCGGGTAGACATTGTGCGACGCTTGCCATTCTTGTTTGCGGTTGCAGGCCGACGCACGTCGTACGATAGATGCGTAGCGCTCGAGTCGCTGTCTCCGCGTATTCTGCTCGCAGCAGACTTCGACGCTTCGCAAAGAATTGGAGACGACTCAACCGAACAACGTACTGCGGAAGATAGACTTGCCAATTCAGCCAGGGCAATGTCGCCGATCGGTGCGACGGCAGCCGATGCGGCGTTGGAATTGAACAGCACTGCGACGGGAATAACTGGGCCGATCGGAGAATTGCATATGCCTGGCGCTGAGTTCGAATATGCGACGGCCGCTCCAGGGCCATGGCTGGACGAAGTTGCACTTCGCACGTTGAACGCAGACAGATCCGCCGATGTTTCCTCGGCTGACCAACAAAGCGATCCTCTAAGCCTTGACGAATCGACCAGCCACGCACCGACTCAAAACGATGGAGCCGGATCTTATACTGGCCCCGCACTGGCGGAAGCTGCCGACGTGGGGCAAGTCACTGAGGCTCACGTCGAGTGGACGCACACAGAGCAGCCAGAACTAAATGTTGGCCAGTGGCACAAGAACAAGAACCTCAGTACCCTTCGAACGCTGGGCGAGCTGGCCGCCATACTCCGTGATCACGGTGTAGGCTAGTGGGCGCGGGCCAGCCATTGCGCTGCATCGCTGGAGTAAGCATCGTGCGGAAAAAAGCTGTCGTAGCTACGTTCGCCAGAACGTAGACGCCCGGCGGTCTGGCGACCGCAGCCGCTTGCAATACGCGACAGTTATTGGTCGGTCGATGCAAAAGGCCTGTACTGCTGGCTAATTCTGAGAATTCGACGGCGGAGCGTCGAGCCACTTTAGATGGCTTGCCGCAATTGACGAATGACTTCGTCGGGAGCTTCTTCCATAACGTAATGGCCAACGTCGTTTAGGCGCGTCGTCTGAGCTTGCGGCAAGCGTTGCTCAAGTCGTTCGAGGCACTCTGGGCGGAAGCACCAATCCTTCATGCCCCACACAATTCTCACCGGGCGATCAGCGAATAAGTCGAGCCCTTCTTCGATCTTGGTCAGCAAATGCCACGTGGCTTGACTTTTACGCCTGGGGATGTCCTGCACAAACCTGGCGATGGCAATACGTGAATCCCAGTTGTGATAGGGGGCGATCAGCCCTGCGGCCACGGCTGGTTCCAACCGCGGCAGACGGTTGAGTGTCATCGTCAACGCGGCGCGGGCAAACAAGTTCAGTCGTCGCATGCTCCATTCACCGATCCAAGGGAGGCGACATGCAGCAATCCGCCACGGTACATAAGGTGGTGGAAAGGCAGCCGTGTTGAGCAACATAAACTGCTCAATTCGACTCGGTACTTTCAAAGCGGCTCCCAAGCCAATGGCACCACCCCAATCGTGCAACAGCAACGTCACACGACGCAGATCCAATTGTTCGATCAGCCGCGCAAGGTTCCCCACATGTTGTTCGAGGGTGTAGTTGTACTGTCGCGGTTTGTCGCTTAGTCCGCAACCGATATGATCGACGGCGATGACCCGCGCCTGATCGCTCAGTTCGGTCAGCACTTGGCGAAACGTGAAGGACCAGGTTGGATTGCCATGCACGCACAGGATGGTATGTTCGGCGGATGGATTACCCTGTTCGACGTAGTGCATACGCAACTTTTCTGCCGAGGTTTCCGATTTGGGGATCTCCAGGAACTGCGATTCGAAGGGATAGAGTTTTTTCCAGTCGGACATGCGTGCGGTTTATGTTGGTAAGTTGGATGGAAACCAATGGGCGCTCTATCGCAGGGGGAGTATACCCGCCAGTTGAAAACGTGTCGCGGGGATAGCCGTCCGCCACATCCCTACCAAAACTCTACGAGGCTGAAAGTTCGTGAGCGATTTCTTTAACTTAAACTTACACTTAAACTCCGAATTACAGACGGTATAGTTTAAGTTTAAGTGCAAGTTTAGGTTTAAGTTTGAAAAAGCCTCGAAGGGGTAAGTCTGCGTGAAACATACGATCCAACAAGAGTTGCGAGGTGTCGTTGCCTTCGTAGCAATTCTGTGGGGAGTCTATTTGCTCGACTGGGTTGTCCCCGGTCGATTTGCCGACTGGGGGCTCGTCCCACGCACGCTATGGGGACTGGTCGGAATTCCGCTTTCTCCCTTTTTGCACGCCGGTTTGGGACACCTGCTCAGCAATACCATACCGCTTTTTATTCTGTTAGTGCTGTTGGCCGGGAGTCGCGCGCGGAGTTGGGAGACCGTCGCTGAAATCGTTTTATTGGGAGGTGGGTTGTTGTGGTTGGTTGGCAGGCCCGCCGTGCATGTCGGAGCCAGCGGATTGATCTATGGCTTGATTGCGTTCTTAATCGTCTCCGGCTTTCGTGAAAAGCGTTTGGTACCATTGCTGGTGGCGATTCTGGTCGGTTTTCTGTATGGCACGACACTGTTGTGGGGGATACTCCCCACGGTCGGTTCCCAAATATCGTGGGACGGACATTTGTGCGGTGCCATCGCGGGTGGTTTATTAGCCACGCGGGTCAATCGCGGGCCCACCAATGCCAGCTCCTTGGGGCATGTACCTGCACAGGATAATTCCTAGGAAATACAATCCGACCAGTGGCACGAACAGCCCCAGCATGCTGTAAACATCCGCAGGAGTCAGAATCATCGATAGGAAAGCGATGACGAGCACTGCGATCCGCCATTGGCTCAAAAAAGTATCGGCCGAGACAACTCCAAAGCGATGTAGCCCCAACATTACGATCGGCAACTGAAAAGCCACACCGAATCCGAGCGGCAACATCAATGCGAAGGACATGTAGTCGCTCAATCGCGGTGTAAACTCGACATTTAACCCTGCAGTATAAGTCATCAGGAAACCGAGCACTAAACGAAAGATGACGAAAAACGCCAAGGCCACACCAGCTAGAAATAACAGCAAGCTCAACGGCAAATACCAATACACATAGCGTCTTTCGTGCGGGTAGAGACCGGCGGCCAAGAATTGCCAAATATGCCAAAAGATGCCTGGACTCCCTATCACGACTCCCGCGACAAAGGCGGCCTTGAGCCAAATCATAAAGCCTTCGGTGATATTCAAACTGACTAGCTTATTGGGTATCGGCCGGAACAATAGAAACGGTTCCAGGCGTTCTAGTTTGGCCAGGTCAATTCCCTTCCAGGGGTTATCATGCTGGGAAGCCTGTTCCGCTTCACGTGCCAGCGCTGGAGCAGCCTCTGTCGCAGAGTCGACATCGGCGAGCGTCACATCAGGCATGAAAGCCAGCGAACGCGGATCGACAAATACGCGCTCCGGCATGATCTTGTTGAAAGTAATCCACTCCGCCAATTTATCGCTCGGTTCGCTCCCGTTCGCTTCTCGAAAATCTTCCTTGGCCCGTGAGACGTAGAAATCGGCAATAGCTTGTTCCAGTGGAATCTGAATGTAGAGCACGATACTTTCCGCAAAATACAATCCGATTGCGGTACCAATCCCCAGCCATATGAACGCTTTTCCAAGGGCTTTACGAAGTTCTTCCAAGTGCTCGCCAAACGACATCGAGCTTTTTTCGAATAGATCGTCGGCAGATTGCTTCTTCAGCATTCCAGACAGTTCCTCGGCGAGGGTGGGTACCAGCTAGTTTCGGTTTGCTATAGTCTAATCAGCATACGGGGGATCGTCGCGGGAGCGAAGCCCCGAATCCTTTAAGCGTCCGCCCGGCTTGTCTGGGCGAGGCGAATTACCTGCTGCTGCTTCTAACTTCTGTTGAAATCCCAAAGTCCCTATATGATTGACCCGTATCCACTACGTCTGCAGCCGTTTTTTCGCGATTATCTGTGGGGGGGACGTAAACTGCAAACGGTGCTCGGCAAGGAACTGCCACTCGACGGAATTTGGGCCGAAAGTTGGGAGATCGTCGATCATCCCGAGCATTCTAGCCTCATCACCAATGGCACGCTGGCGGGTAAGAGTCTAGCCCAACTGACTCACGAGCATCCAGATTGGCTGTTCGGGAACGTCACGCAATCCAATTCGTTGCCACTGCTGCTAAAATATCTCGATTGCCAACGAGTGCTAAGCGTTCAGGTCCATCCCGACGATGCCTATGCCACTCGTATGACACCCCCAGATCTCGGCAAGACCGAAGCTTGGGTCATCATTTCTGCAGAGCCTGGGGCGGTATTGTATGCAGGTTTGAAGCCGGGCGTCACGCCAGACAAATTGCGGCAGGCACTCGCCGCAGGTCAAGTCGAACAGACGCTGCACGCGATTCATCCTCAAGCGGGTGACTGCGTCTTCATCCCGGCGGGGACCGTGCATGCGCTCGGAGCCGGACTACTGGTGGCTGAGATACAACAAGCTTCCAACACGACGTTCAGGTTGTTCGATTGGAATCGCGTCGACGCAGGGGGGAAACCTCGTCCGTTGCATATCGAGCAATCACTTCAGGTGATCGATTTTGAGAGCGGCCCACGCCAAGTGCAAACTCCGCAAGCCACCGGCGAACCGGGGCGTGAGCGGTTGGTCGCCTGCGATAAATTTGTGCTCGATCGATTACAAGTGCTCGAGACGGCTGAGTCGAAAGCAACAGGCATATTCCAAGTCGCCGGTGATGGGAGATTGCATTTAATTACCGTGCCAGTGGGTGAAGCGACGTTGGCATGGGGAAGTCATTCGGAAACTCTCGTCACTGGCCAATCACTTTTGGTCCCTGCGGCTATAGAAAAGCTGGTGGTCAATTTGATGCCTGGGACAACGCTGCTGGATATGCACTTGCCGTAGTCAATTAGGTAGTACCAGTTTCGCGAAGATCATTAGCAATATCAGCTCGACGCGCTAGCGAGTGGGTTCCTAGTGCTTTGTCTAACTTTAATTTTGGGGTCGGGAGAGTAGAGCGATTGTCCCAATCGCTTGAGAAACGATTGGGACAATCGTTCTACTCTGAGCGCTGCCAACCCCACTTTTTAATCTGGACAAAGCACTAGCATAGTGACGATGATGGGCCGAAAAATTGCGAAAGCTGGACGACCCACTCGCTGGCGCATCGAGCTGATATGGTTGTCGCCTGTAACGAATGCAAGCATTGTGACTTCAAGCAACCAAGCCCTATTGCTCCAGCGAATTCTGAACCGATGATAGCATTGCGGATTCCGGACTAGGCATTGACCTGCCGGTTCTTCTAGGATGGAATCGCTTTATGCACGATGCACTCAGGGCACGGATTGCTCGGAAAGGGATGTTCCATGTCACGCATGTTGACAGCTAAGCTTCTATTGTCTTGCGCGGCCCTGATCACTTTTGGCGGTTGTGCCAATCGCCAGGGCTGGGGGTTTGCCTCGGGACAGGGGACCGTGGAACGCCAGAAATCGCGGGCTGTGGTTCATGATCCTTACCCGCTCAATGACATCGGACCTCCCGTATTGGGAGGCCGCCCCCGCGAATACTTCGATCCACAAGCCGAAGTGAAACGTACTCACGCCGTGGATCAGCAGTTCCCGCAGTCCTTCGGCTTCGGTCGCTAATCAATGCACACGTTGACCAGGCTTTGCACCGGAGTCGGGAGAGAGCAGAAACACTTCCTCACCCCCTGGACCACAAGCTGTCACCATACCTTCGCTCAAACCAAACTTCATTTGTCGCGGAGCCAGGTTAGCGACGCAAACCACCAGTCGTCCGACCAGTGCTTCCGGTTCATACGCGGCCTTGATCCCAGCAAACACGGTCTTCTGAACATCGCCACCCAAGCTGAGCGTCAACTTCAATAGCTTTCGCGCCTCAGGGACCTGCTCGGCGGTCAAAATCCGCGCGACGCGCAAATCGATTTTCACAAAGTCATCGATCGAGCACGTCTCAGACATTGGTTCGGCTTGCAGTGGCTCCCCGGAATCATTCCAAGGGTCGCTTGCACCTGTGGCAACCGCCGACTCGGTGGCAGGGTCGTTTGTTCCTGGTGTGCCTTCTTTGGATTCTTCAATCATCGCTTCTACATCTTCTTTCTTGACACGCACGAGCATATGCTCGAACTGGTTTATTGATTTTCCTAACAACGGTGACTGGCTTTGATGCCAGTGCTCGATTTTTTCTCCGAGCAATTGACTACTCTGCTCTGCCAGTCGCGGTAGGACTGGCGCCAAGTAGACGACCAATTGTCGGAAGAGATTAAGTGCGATCGTACAGACTGCTCGCAACTCGTCTGCTTTCTGCGGATTCTTGGCCAGCACCCAGGGCTGAGCATTTTCGACGAAAGGATTGGCGCGGTCGGCCAACTCCATAATCAGCCGCATCGCCTTGGCGTAGTCGCACCCTTCGTAGGCGGCAGCGATGTCCGCTCCGGCTGCGGCGGCTTGTGCGAACAATCCACTATCGTCCGGATACTCGTTTGACAGTCCAGTCTTGGCCGCGAACTTGGCAGAGCGGCTCGCCAAGTTAACGACTTTGCCGACCAAATCCGCATTGATCTTATTGAGGAACTCGTCCAAGTTCAAATCAAGATCATCCAATCGTGGGCCCAGCTTGCTGGCGAAGTAGTAACGTAGATAAGCTGGATCGAGATGGGCCAAATAGGTTTCGGCTTTGATGAAGGTCCCCTTGGACTTACTCATCTTTTCGCCACCCACATTGAGGAAGCCGTGGATGTGAACCTTGGTGGGCAGGCTGAAGCCAGCCGTCTTGAGCATCCCGGGCCAAAACAACGTATGGAAATAGGTGATGTCTTTGCCAATGAAATGATGAATCTCGGTTTGCGGATTCTTCCACCAATCATCTAATTGCTGATGGTGAGCCTTGCACCACTGCCACGTGCTGGCGATGTATCCGATCGGGGCGTCGAACCACACATACCAATAGTTGCCGGGCGCATCGGGAATCTCAAAGCCGAAGTAAGGTGCCGGTCGCGAGATGTCCCAGTCGCGCAGTGGCTCGCCCAAAAAATGCCCCTTAAGGTAGTTTGCCACTTCGCTCTGCAAGTGCTCGCCCGATTGTGTCCAGGCTTCCAGGAATTCATGCAATTGCTCCAGTTCGACAAACAGGTGTGGCGAACTGCGGACTTCGGGAGTCGCACCCGAATGGACGCTCTTGGGGTCAATCAAGTCGGCCGGCGAGTAGGTCGCGCCACACTTTTCGCAATTGTCACCGTACTGGTCAGGTGATTTGCATTTGGGACAAGTTCCCTTGACGAAGCGATCCGCCAAGAAGGTGCCAGCCACAGGATCGAACAGTTGGCTCACTTCGCGCTCAACAATCAGACCAGCGTTACGTAGACTGCTCCAGAATTCTTTCCCGAGCTGATAATTCTCCGGAGAATTGGTGCTGCCGTAATTGTCAAAGTCGATCTGGAAACCAGCGAAATCGCGTTCATGGCTCTGCTGCATTTCGGCGATCAAGTCGATTTCGCTGCGCTTCTCCTTGGCGGCTCGCAGCATGATGGCCGTTCCGTGCGTATCATCGGCGCAGATGAAGATCGCTTGGTGTCCCCGCAGCTTTTGGAAGCGGACCCAAATATCGGTTTGAATATACTCCACCAAATGCCCGATATGGATTGGTCCATTGGCGTAGGGGAGGGCGGCCGTTACCAGGATTCGCCGGTGGTCTGCGGGCCCCCCGGAGCTTAAAGTATTGGCGGCATTGGAAGCTTTTTCGGCGGTGGTCATCGTGATCCTTGGGATTCTTCAGGCCAAACGGTTGCCGTATCGGATTTGGCAATTTGGCAGGGGATTGTAACAGCTTGCCGGATTCTTTTGCAGACGTTGTTGTCGTGCTGCTCAATTGGACAGCGCCACTCTGCGCTGGAGTCCAGGCTTTAGCCGCTCTTGTCGCGTTTGACATGCAACGCGGCTAAAGCCTGGACTCCAGCGCAAAACGGGGGTGTCCAATCATGCAAAAAGTTCGCCCTCACCCCCGCAATTGACCTAGGCAAACTGGACAGTTTCGGCGATCATGGACGATTCGCTCAATATTTTGCCCCCCGCTGTAGCGGCTGGGGTCGTCATAGAAACGGTTCTGGTTGGAGTTAAGCATGAGTCAAAAACTGATGGCGCTGGTCGAACAAGCGTCGATGAAA
>JBGSJT010000433.1:0-5599 GCA_041741715.1 Pirellulaceae bacterium
ACTCGACGCCGTAAGTTCGCGCATTGGGCTGTCGGTCGTTATCCACCCCCCCGACTGCGGACCTGGATCGATCCCTTAACGTGGACGAAACGGATCCGATTTCTTCGCGAACCGTAGTTCGCTGGTTTCCTAAACGGCAACGGCTCGCCCAGACGGCTAGAAAAAAAATCAGAACGGGTGCGACTGGCTGCGTGGCGGTAGCCCTGACGGAGCAAATCGATTTCGACCCAATGGGCCGAACAGTTCAGCGTTTCGCTCCGCTTCTTCACGTACTGATCGCGTCCAGGGCAAGTAGACAGTATATTGTGACCTGCGCCCGGCCCCTGACGCATCGCGGCACTCAAGGCACTCACCAAACGACGTTGCGTCGGATGTCGGCCAATTCTCCAGTCGGGCCCGGACGATTGCTGGAGCTTCTTGACGCAATCAGCTTAGAAAGCTGAATACCAGTAAAAGAAGATTGGGAAATGGCCAGACCGCTCGAAAACGAACAGTGTCCTCAATAGCGGATTGCATATGGTCCGTCTTTGCCACGACGCTTGGTGTAGCGGTGCCTAGCTCTCGAGCCAACTACGTGCAGCAGAGCCCCAGACAGGCTCGCAGCCTACGCCTGGTTTTGTGTCTGAGTGCGGTGCTCTATGCGATGCTCTATCTCGCCCTTGCCTGCGCCCCCTTTGATTGAAAAGAAATGGAGTTCGCACAGGAACTTCGGTGGGAATGTTGGAAATCTATCGCGGGTCATCCGCTTGCAGACTAGGACCTAATCGGGGTGACCAACCACTTTTGCACGCTGGTTCTGTCAGTGATCTTGGCAGGCCTGCTCATTGCCGCTGGCTAGGACGCCATTCGCAGGAGAACGATAATCGTTGTGCGGGTTGTTCTCCAACTGGCCGTCTGTAAGTTAGCAGAAACTGTCCAGTTTTTTCCACCGACGCATTCTCCAGGTTTCGTGGACGTCCTAGTCGGGCACCCAGTCTGTTTGGGTGGTATGGTTTGTGGAGTTATTGATTCCAAGGTTGCCGTTCGGAGTTGTGAGCGTTCGGAATAATGGACAGTCCCAAACTTGAGAATCATGCCAGCGAAGATGCATAATGACGTCGCGTGTGCACGCAAAACTGGCTAAATAACCCTTCCATGGAGCTAAAATGCTTCCCCGAGTCGTGGTCGAAGTCTAGCGATGTGTCATGGCTCACCGAGACAATTGGCCTGAATGGTTTTTAACCACAATTCGATGTTTAATCACCGTCCAAAGAAAGCATTAAATTAAATGAGGAATTGTACATGCACCAAAGTACAAGACTGGCTGCTGTTTGCGTTGTAAATTGTGGAGGCTACACTAAACCAAATGCATTTTTGAACCAAACTGGTGATTTTTTCGCATAATGCTTAATTTGCCTTTAGCCATACGCCCCCCCCACATGCACAAACCACCACCCCTCAATCACAGGGAGTGGCTACCAGCCCTAGAGGACGAAGCTACGAACGCTCACGACAATTCGCTCAACGCTCAAACTTCTACCTCTGATCGCCTGCCAGAAATTACTCGGTCCGAAAATTAACGTCGGCGTAATAGCAGACAATCAAGTCGCACGCGCAGGCTTTCGACCGCGTGCGAGAAACTTGTCCGTTTAGCAAAGCTTCGGTCGGTGGTTTGGGGTGCGCACCGCGTTTATAGGAAAAGATGAGCTCAGATCAGCAGGTCGATATTGCATTGCGGGTCACCCGTCCTTTCTCGCCTAATTTTTCAGATATTCTTCAACAGATGCTTGCACTTAACCAATATAAGCATTAAAATTGCCCCTATGCGTACCATTGTCGTCCTTACCGTGTTCTCTCTGATCTTCTTCGCAACCGCTCGTTGCGTGGATGCGGGGGTAATGCTGCGTGGCACGCCGGCAGTGAGTTCGCAGTGCCCATCCGCGATGTTGGCAAACTCCACGCCACTTCAGGAAAAACAACAGCCACGGTTCAGTTCCCTTCAAAATGAATCGTCTGGATTGTGCGGTGTATCGATTGTTACAGTTCAAACCGTAGCTCATTCTGCGGTGGTTGACGAGATAGGCTTCCCGAGTCCTCAATTGATGCTTTTGGGTGCGCTGGACCTTGTCGACGAGATCCTGCCTATCAATCCGGTGTTGTCTGGATTATTGAAACCTGCGTAGGTGCGTTTCCTCTTGACGTTCATTGTTTAGTAGAAACATTGTGTTAGTGGAAAAATTCGTATTAAAGGGTTTTAATGATGTTTAAGTCTTGTTTTGTTGGGGCCGCCTTGTTGTGGGCGTGTCTAAATTGTGTTAACTTGCATGCAGGAATTCTCGCAAGCCATCTCGTGCAGGGTGAGAACAAGCTCGTGGACGAGAGCCGCGAATTGTTTATCAAAGGAGCTAATAACAGCGGCCCCGGTATTGAGGCTGGGGATATTCTGATCGGTTTCGCTCGAATCGATGAGGCTTTGCCTGGCAATACTCTGCCGTCCAACAGTGCGTATGCCGTTTTCTCGCAAACGTTTACTGCGCTTACCGCTGTTGCTAATGATCCAGGTTTTGCTAGCCAATACCGCTTTGGTTTCACGGCAACGACTCAGGCAGGCTTCACCCTCGCCGATCTTTTAGGCGTTGCCTCGCCGGCAATACTTGATCCGACTTCGATGATTGCGATTGTTTCGGGCCAAGTAAGCGCATTCACACGAGATCTCACCGTCCAGTCAGTCGTCGATGTGAACGTTGACAGTTCATTTGACATTTTTGATTCGTTTGCACTCTTGGCCAACGAGGGAAATGTTGATGCGGTTTTTGGGTTGTTGAATCCAGCACCTTCAGGCCCTCCAGGATCACTAGACTTTTTCAGGGGAACTACCTCTGACCAACTTGCCTTAAATCAAGATTTTGTGGCAGACTTAGCAAATTTAGCTAACATTACTGATCCCAATACTACACTCGCTAACTTTACAGGCTTTTTGAGCCTCGTATACGATCGTCCTGACGCAGCCATCATTACGTCAGGAGCGAATATCTTGTCCGGTAGCGTAACGCTCCCTGGCGCCGGTCAAAATGTGGACGGTTCGTTCACCTTCGTTAACAAGGCCGATTTCGTGTTTAGCGCACAAATCGTTCCTGAGCCTATGTCCTCGGCTGTTTGGGCGATTCTCGGTCTAAGTGGCTGCGTATTTGCTCGTCGCCGAACGGCGGTCTAAGTGAGTCGCGGCTGATCGATGTTCGCCCCCTGACGATGATCCGTTATCGTCTTGAGTGCAAACCGTTGACGCTAGTCACATTTATTTGAATGCGGCTAACGTGTTTCGAGTGTCCGACACCTACTTGGAAGTTGCGGGTCTGTGTCGGATTTTAAAAGTTGATCCTATGTTTATGGCGGTGAGAGCAAATCTCACCGTCATTTTTTTTGCAGCCTCGATTTTGGATGCCCCGTTGTCTCAAGGCCAATGTGACTAACAATTGTCATTAAATATTGACTTTGACGACCTGTGTGAAAAAGCTGTGACGGACCGTAACACCTCTACGAAGAATGCCTCCGATCTCCGCTTCATACTCTGCATCTGACCATTGACGGATACAAGAAATCCAGCCGTCCCAAAGAAAGGCAAGCGGAGCAGCAGGCAATAGCCAGCACCAAAAGATTCGCCGTAGCGTACCTTTTCGACCAAGGAAGAGCAGTGGCAAAAGGATAGCTGGCACAGCCGATCCGATGACAAAGAGTAGTGAGCTGAGCGTGCGGCGCAGCGGTTCGATGATTAACACGGCGTCTGCAGACTGGGACATCGCAACTAACGCGTTTCTTCGAACCTCCCACGGCAGATGATGCAGTGTTGCGGAAAGTACGAGCAGTGTCTTAGCTGGCCATTGACGAGGCTTCGAGAAGTCCACAGGCGTGTATATGGCCTGGATCTTGGATCCATGGGCTTGCTCTAACGCACGATAGGCATCACGATCGGGATTGGCGTCGCAAATGTACAGATTGGCGTTGCAGCGTTTGTCTTGCGCCAACCGTCGAGTCAGCGGGGCCGTGCCAGCACCCAGTTCAACGATGTTCTCGGCGGCGACCGCATCGGCATGCCTGACGATTTCATCGACTGCGAAGTCGTAATACCGTCGGAAAGGTTTGGCATTACCGCATTCCAGGATTTCACGCATCGTGTTGCGCAGCCCCAACGGCAACCACTCCAGATCCATAAACTCAAATAAATGGGGGAATCGGTTAGTCAAGGCGGCACCCTGTGTTAGATGTACTATAGCAGACACGAATATCTCTTGGGTAAGTGTTGGTTCTATTGGCATGACGCTGAGGGCTTCGACAACATCACCTCCGCGATAGGCAAGCGTCCGGTACGGACAGTGGGTGAAGCGGCCGCACCAAAACGAAGCAGTGCGCTCGACTTTCCGACCGCGATACCACTCGTAAAATCACTGAGTTCACGGAGCAACTGCTCCGCCGCCGGTTCATTGATCGACCTTTTTACCGCTTCTGAACCGTTTTCAAAAATATTGCGAAGCACCACCAGTGACATCATTGGCTGGCTGGCCAGATCGTGTTCCGTGAGTGCTAACCACGAGCGCTGGAATAGCCTACCGACCTGATAATCCAAACTAGGATTATCTCCAGATGCTGTAACCAAACAGAATCCAGAAGCCGATTCCGCGAGTTCCGACGCAGCTTTTCGAAACAGCCTTGCTGCACCACCCAACCTCAAAACGAAATCTGGAACGACCCGCATCGCCCTGAGGGCTAACTGTTGCGACTTTTGTACTTCGAGCGATCCGATCGACAACCCGTCGTCGGCAACTGAATTGGTTGGTAGATCAAAACGCACCTTCGCCAGAAAAGCATTTCGGACCAACTGCGACGAAAGGATCAGTGCATCCGCGCGGCCGATTAAATCGCAAAGTATTGCCAACTGGTTGGTTTCGACAATCCAGCTGACGGTCACCGGCAAGGTCGAGGTGGTCGATTGTTTTAATAGCTCAACACAACTCGAGGATAGCACTTCAGAGCGATATCTTTTCCGGTTGGTCGTGCGGTCTCGTAGGACCGCTGACAAGGTTCCCGCATCGTGAAATTGTAGAAGACGAAGGGTGATTTGGCCCTCAATTACCTCAATCTGATGATCCCAGCCATTATCGTTTGCCGCGCGTTCCATGTTCTCCAAAGCCGCGCCGACTGCAATACGCGCCATCCTCTGCCCCGCGTTCATGGGTGAGGGGTCCCGAGCCGGATCAACATCCAGCGTGATGGTCCAGCGTTCTCTGTCGACGGAGAACCGCCACGGCTGGGTGTTGTCACCCGACGGAGCGAGAATCGCAGCTTCAAGAAGCGTGTCTAAGGCGGAATGATTTGCAGTCATGCTCGGACTCTTCACTATTTTCCAAAACCTAATTGGATCATGCGGCGACGCATGATCTTGCGTTTGAGTAGTTGCATATATCCGCGATTCCCCCTGCGCAGTCGACCTTTGCGCAACAAATAGCGGTAGACATCAAACTGCTGATAACAGGGGGCTGCCCGCACCGCTCCGCGCTTGAGCAAAATCTTAATGGCTTCTGCGCCGATGACTCCGGCCGCTAGTTGACAGGCAGCAGAAACGGAT
>JBGSJT010000434.1:0-3820 GCA_041741715.1 Pirellulaceae bacterium
GCTGGGGGGCATTCCTTCGAACGGTTGGCATTCAATTCAATGTAATGCAGCCACGGTGTCGGCACATTATCCTCATGGAAAATGGCTTCGACTGGGCACTCAGGAATGCAGGCTTCACAGTCGATGCATTCATCTGGGTGGATGTTGGTGTCGAGCATTGCGCTCGCTCGTTGTTAGTCGTACGGGACGCGGATTTGGTAGAATCGTCTCCTTGGGGTACTAATCCGCTTTTCTACGATCCCCTAGCACAAAGTCAGACGGAATCTTGATCGAACAAATCGCTATTGCCGGGTACCGTTCCATACGGTCGATCATCTTGCGACTGGGGCAGCTGAACATCGTAACGGGCGCTAATGGTTCAGGCAAATCTAATCTGTATCGAGCTCTTAAGCTGATCGCCGATGGTGCTTCTGGACGGCTGGCCGAGTCTCTGTCGCGTGAGGGTGGCTTTAATTCCGTGCGTTGGGCCGGCCCCAAGTCGAACGGAAAGGATCCTGTGAGCCTTCGATTGGGCTTTTTGGCAGATCCGTTCAGCTACTGCCTTGATGTTGGTTTACCAATCCCCCAGGAAAAGTCAGCCTTTAACTTCGATCCCGAGATCAAGCGAGAGTGTCTATGGCACGGCGTCGGAATGGAGGCTAGGTCGCTGTGTGCAGATCGACGAACTACAACACTTCGCACTCGAGCCGCTAACGGAAAATGGATAGATGTTGATCTCTCACTGTCCAGGCATGCCAGCATGCTGTCGGACTATGCCGATCCATTCAACGCACCCGAGTTGATCGTTATGCGCGAGATCCTTCGATCTTGGCGGTTTTATGATACGTTTCGCGTCGACCATGAATCACCCGCGCGTCGTCCATCCATCGTTAAATTCACCCCCGTTATGTCTTCTGACGGTAGCGACCTAGCCGCTGCCCTACAAACGATTCGCGAGATCGGCGACCATGAGGTACTTGATCGAACGATTGACGACGCATTTCCAGGCTCGCAGATTAGGATTGAAGCGGATAGGTTTGGCATGCAGGTCGCACTGGAGCAGGCTGGGATTATGCGGGATCTTACCGCCGCGGAACTTTCCGACGGCACACTGCGATTTTTGCTGCTTTCGGCAGCCATGTTGACGCCTAGACCACCGGAGTTGATGGTCTTGAACGAACCAGAAAACAGCCTGCATGGGGATTTGATCCCGGCCTTAGGACGGCTCATCAGATTGGCGTCAGAAAGCAGCCAAGTGATCGTTGTGAGTCATAACACGTCTCTAGTTGATGAACTAGGAGCAGACGAAAATTGCGTTCCGATACGATTGGAAAAAGATGGGGGTGCAACGGTACTTCAAGACGGCGGTTTATTGAGTCAGTGCGGGTGGAAGTGGCCCACCAGATAAAATCTATCAGACATATCTCTGAGATCTGATCACTGTGCTGCTAGGCAGAAAGATTCAATGCAGAAAACTGAATGGGAACTGGAGCGTGATGGATTGTACATGCTGCGCCAAGCAGTTGATGCGGTGACGGTCGAGTGGTTGATAGCCGCTTTCGACCACGTTTTTGAAGACGCGTCCCAAGCGGTTCGCGCTCGATCGAGTCGCGGTCATGTTTACGCCGCGCGCAACCTGATTGATTCGATCCCTGAAGTCACGACTATTTGGCAAGCGGGCGCCATGCTCGAGTTACTCCGCAACCAGCTGGGGAGGGACTTTGGAATGGTGAGAGCCTTGTTTTTTGACAAGCCACCCGAACGCACGTGGAATTTGCCATGGCACAAAGATACCTCGATTGCAGTCAAGGACAATTCGGGAAACTCGCCATCTTTCTCAAGGCCAACGGTCAAAGCTGGCGTCCCCCATGTGATTGCCTGTGATGATATTCTGCGCAAGATGCTGACCCTACGAATTCACCTTGATGACGTTACTGACGAAAATGGTCCATTGCGGGTCATTCCGGGTTCGCATGTTGCAAGCGATAGCGACGGAGTCGGCGTGGACCGCGCGGTTACCATCCTCGCAGCAGCAGGCGATGTGCTGGCTATGCGTCCACTGATCAGCCACGCCAGCGGAGCATCGCTTGAAGGCACGCATCGTCACCGACGCATCTTGCATATGGAGTTCGCCGCGGCCCATACTATACCTGACGGCTACGAATGGCATGATTTCATTCAGCCCACATGCAAAAGGGAGCCAAGACTGGGGTGGGCCGAACATGATTAAGGAGCAATACTCGAAAAGCACAAGAGAGTCGATTGATCGATATCTCAATACGGGCGACTACCACCCCTTCGACTCCGGTTTTCCTGGCACCAACGCACTTGAAATTGCCAAGTCTGTGGGAAGCATTCTCCGAGAATCGCTATTGGTCGCCATCGCGAAGTCGCGAGCCCAAAGCCGGTTCGTCGCGGCGGGTCGAGTCCCCAAGAACTTGAAGAGTTATACCCGACGCAGAGTGGAACCTATGGTTACAGGACTCTTCCCAACCGTCGAGCGAAGAAACATTCTACAGTTACTGCAAGCCAGCACCGTTTTCGTAACGGACGAAACTATGCCGAGGATAGTAGAGTATGAGAGCTTGGGAACGGCGTGGACGATTGCCAATATGTATCTACTCAGCCACCAAGCAGTGCCTTTAGCTGAGGATACCGGAAGCATTCTTGGAATGGCCAGCGAGACCCGCTCTTACATTTCGATAGAGTACTTTGCGGAGACCAATCCATACTGCAGCTACTTGGTTCACGAATGTGCTCATGCATTCCACAACAACAAACGGAGAGTTGTTGGGCTTCCCGAAACAAGGAAAAAGCAATGGCTATTGCCCATCAGCTTCCGCCATCGGGAGACGTTTGCCTATTCATGCGAGTTTTACAGCACGATTGTCGCGCGAAGCAAAACAAAGGCAGATCGACTCCATCATCTATCAGCGTACCGCAAACTCTCACCCTGCCCTGAGGAGTGCGTCGATGCCGCTGAGGTTGACGCCATCCTCGAGCAAGCGGTAAATGCAAGAAATGGCTGGAAGGCAATCCTGAAACGCTGCTCGTAGCCAATCGATTTTAAAAGGAGTGTGTGCGCGATCGAGTGGGGACAGAAGCCCCAACTCGGAGCGTGCGAGTTCAAATGCGACGGTGCCCCAAAAAGGTTTCTGGATAGTGGCTAAGTCCAACTGAGCGAGCTGGCGCTTATGGCAATCATGCTTTCCGGTGTTGCCCGGCTGCCGACCACATTACAGGGAGCGTCTTTAAAAGCTTCCGCAGGTCGCGGCAGTTCGAGATCCGCCAGTAAACTCTTTGGTGTATGGAGGCTCTTTTCTGCCTTTGCACCCTGAAAATGCGACTTTTTTAGATTCCGTTTGCTGTCGTGACCAAAGTTGTCACGGCCCTGGCTGATAGTAACGGTGTTGGGACGCGGCAGACCGACAACAACACTTCGCCGCAGCAGTCAGACTCAAGGAAGAATCAAAATGCTAGTTCTAAGTCGAAAAGTGGGCGAGAAGCTGGTTATCGACGGCAATATCACGGTGGAAGTCCTAAAGATTCAAGGCAACCGAATAACCCTTGGACTCGTCGCTCCGTCTGACGTAAAAATCCTACGGGGCGAGTTGAATCAGAAGCAAGCTGCTGTCCAAGTTGAGGAGACCCCGGTAGTTTCCAAGACCGACCAACTGTTGCGTCAAGCTTGCTAAATCTCAGTGGCACCGATCAATTGTCATTCTTTAGCAGGAACGAGTATTCGGCGGTATGGAACGTCACTTCCTCAAAGCCAAGCTTCTCGGCCAGCACGCGAGCGCCGGTGTCTCGTAGCCAATCGATAGAATCTTGAGCATCCTCG
>JBGSJT010000435.1:0-27640 GCA_041741715.1 Pirellulaceae bacterium
TGAATGAAAAGGTGAAGCGCGAGAAGCTCACGGCCTTCATCTCTGACGACGACGGCATGACCTGGCAGGGCGGGCTGATGCTCGACGAACGCGAAGACGTGACCTATCCCGACGGCGTACAGACCGAAGACGGCACAATCCACATCATTTACGACCACCAGCGCACACCGCTTGGCGAGGTGCTGATGGCGACGTTTACCGAAGATGATGTGCGTGCAGGGAAACCTGTAACCGACACGGTGCGTCTGCGAGCGCAAATCGACCGGTTGCCACTTTCGAACCCTTGAGATTCCTATGAAAACCACCCTTACTCTCCTCACCGCTCTGCTGCTGACTCCGATTACCGGGCTCCGCGCCGTTGATCCCAAACCTACGCAACGTAGCGTCGTCACAGGCGAGCCGGCGCTCGGAGGCAAACAGGAAGATTTCAAAAGAGCCAAAGCGCCCACCGGGTCCCAGGACGATTACAAACGATAGTTCCACAACATCTCCTGTTTCAAACAAAAATGGCCCCGTTTGAACGCCCAGTGACAAACGAGAAAGAAAATGCAGAGAAGTGAGTTTTTGGGCACCGTTGCAGCCACAAGTGCAACCTGCGTTGCTCCAGTGCCTGCAACCGTAAACATGGAAGGTAGTAGCGGGGGAGCTGCGAAAGTGACCTACCGAAATGGGCAGCCAGAGCTTTACGAAATAGAGACTTTACCAAGTTCTGATGAGGTTGAGCATTTTCTCGATTGGGTCATCACAACAAAGGTAGATTCTTCGCGTTTACTGCCGTTTGAAACGCTTAGAATTTAAGAGCCCGTTAGTGTCGTCGTTTGTAACTAAACACACCTCGGGCGAAAATGCCCTTAGGCAAAGCAGCTACTGGAGCTACTCTTCAGTTTCTTTTTGCTCTAGCCACCAAGCTGTGTCGACCACGGCGAGATGGGGACTTTTTTTGGTGGCGGCCTCGTCGGAATGGGTTTTCGGCATGTCCTCGGTTTCTCCTGATCCCGGGGGACCCAGCATTAAGAGATTATGCGCTCCGGCCGCACTGATGGTTAGAGCGCGCTTGGCCACATCCTGTCCGCGAACGTCAGCGTAATCCAAATCGTAGTTGCTAAACTCCTCGAACAGAGCTTTGAGCTGCGAAGGGTGTGGGTCGATCTCGAGGGTTCCGGCGAAGAAACCGACCGCTTCCGTGAGTGTCGAAATGGGAATCACATCGATTTCGTCGACAACCGCTGCCTCACCGGCGTTTTCACTCGGTACGAGTATCCCTTTGTAGCCAGCATCGACGCATCTTTCTCTGTTTGAGCCCGCACATCGCGTCGGATATTGTGGCTTGATATTCTGCGATAAACAACGGGGCTGCGAATCTATACCTACTGGGTCGGTCGACATCGCTACTAATGGAGGTTTGGGGTCCCCAAAAAAATTCACGCCCTAGATAAGACGTAGAAAACTGCAAATCCTTACAGTCCAATCTAAAACTTTTCCAAAGTTTCTTGCCCCCGGCTCGTCAGCCAAACCCATAATGACTCCACGGTTCACCGACACTACTCGGTCGATTCACAGCTTCAGTAAGAACTCCTTCGCTAACTGGCGGTACTCGTCCGAATACTTGTGTCGTGCCACTTCAATTACCATTTCCTGCGCGTAAACGACTTGTTGCGGAAGGCGGTTTGAGAAACCCAGCAGTTGCCGTTTCGGCGGTGAAGTTGGGGTCGGACGTACTCCAACCACGCGATAGCAGTGCAGTTCATGCGCTGTTGCGATGGCGGAGAAGGTCATCCCCTGGTCGATTGGCAGAATGACATTCAACACCCCGCCTGGGCTCAACAACCGTTTGGCAGCAGCGCCCAATTCCTGCCAGCTCAGCGAGTCGTTGTGTCGAGCCATCGCTCTTGAAGCATCCAGCGGCTTCAAACTATTTTGAAACCAGGGCGGGTTACAGACGACCATGTCGTATCGGTCATTGGGGCGAAAGTCCTGCACTGCGCAACGCGTCAGCGTTAGTCGATCGCAGAACGGTGCCGCCGCAAAGTTGCCACATGCCTGATCGCAGGCCGCCGAATCGATCTCAATCGCGGTGACGTTCGCCGTCGGAAACCGCTGAGCCAACATGAGGGCAATGATTCCAGACCCAGTCCCGATGTCCAGTATCCGCTTCGGCTCCACTGCCGCTGCCCACGCTCCCAGTAGAATCGCATCGGTGCCTATTTTCATTGCGCACTGATCGTGGTGCACAGTAAACTGTTTACAGCGAAACGGCGTCGTCATGGGCAAATGATAGTAAAATCGCGAGAAAACCAAAAATAAAACAGTGGCAGTGGGTACTCACCACCTCGACGGCTCGATTCTAACCTATTGGGGAAGTACGCACCCTTCTTGAAAGTGCGGGGCCCCAGGCCCTACGCTGGTTATGGCAAAAGAATGGGGGCAGTAGAATGATTCAGTGCAAGCGATTTGTCCTGTGCAAATTAGCGGCAGACACCGGTAGAATAGCGTGCACGCGGTCGGGGCAAAATCGGCTTTCCTTGGCTTCATTCTTCTGCCTCCCTTCTTTTGCCAACGCCACTTCACACAGGGTTCGTATCATTCTGATCCACCCCAGCGCGCTCCTCCTCCGGATAGAGCTATGGGGACACAGGCCGCAGCGCTCCTCCTCTCACCCGGAGAGTGCCAATACGGGTAGCGAATACATTCAGACAAAAAAATGTGCGGCAAAAAGATGAAGATATTGACGGTGCAATAACAGAACTCTATCGCATTTTGATCAAAACGCCCTATATGACCGCGCGGGGGGCGGGAATCCGAACCGGCAGGATGTTATATTGCGGTTCGAATCGATTCCATAGATGTGGTCTGACGTAACATTCCTGCTTGCCATCAACCTCTCCCGCCGGGCGCGTCAAATATGCTCAACGTCTCGAAACATAAATCGCAATCAAGCTGCGCTCGTATCGAAAGTCTGCCAATCGCGGTCTTGGTTGCGACTGCGATCCTCAGTCCCATTGGGCAAACAGTGCGATCTGCTGAACCGCAGGCAGATGCATCAACGCAATCTGAAACCAAATCAGCCGCAGCAATCACTCTGCCGCTGATTCAGATGTTGGTCCCTGGATTCCGCGTGCATGAGTTGCCAGTCGAATTGACGAATGTGAACAACGTCCGCTTTCGACATGACGGCAAATTGATCACTCTGGGTTACAACGGAGACGTGCATGTGTTGAGTGATTCCGATGCGGATGGCCTGGAAGACCAGGTTGAATTGTTTTGGAAAAACGAAGGGAGTTTGCGTGGACCGATCGGGTTGTTGTTGACCCCTGAAAATTACTCGCGCGGCCAAGGATTGTTCACTCCCAGCAAAGGGAAACTTTCTCTAATCGTCGATACCGATGGCGACGATCGGGCAGATGAAGAAATTGTGGTGGCCGAGGGTTGGGAAGAGATCGCACCGCGCGTCGATGCAACTGGGATTGCGATGTCTCCCGACGGTTGGCTCTACTTCGGACTCGGTACCGCCGACTATTCCAACGCTTATCAAGTCGACGCGGAGGGACAGGCGCACTTTAGCTTGAACAGCGATCGAGGGAGTGTGCAACGAGTTTCACCAGACTTCAAAACTCGCGAAACCGTGTGTACTGGTATTCGCTTTCCCATCGCCTTTGCTTTCAACCAACACGGGGATCTGTTCTGCACCGAACAAGAAGGGGCCACTTGGCTGGCAAATGGCAATCCCTTTGATGAGCTGCTGCATATACAAACTGGACGCCATTACGGCTTCCCACCACGACATCCACGACACAATCCGAGCGTGATTGATGAACCGTCGACTTTTGATTTCGGTCCGCAACATCAATCGACCTGCGGCATGGTGTTCAATGCACCTGTAAACGGAGGTCCCGTCTTTGGGCCGCAGGCATGGACCGGCGATGCGTTGATCTGCGGCGAATCGCGTGGGAAAATCTGGCGCTCGACGCTGATCCCCACCGCGCAGGGCTATGTGGCTTCGACGCAGTTGTTGGCCTGCTTGCAAATGCTCACCGTCGACGCTTGCGTCGCACCCGATGGAGACTTGGTCGTCGCTTGCCACAGTGGCCCGCCCGACTGGGGAACCGGCCCGACGGGTATTGGCAAATTGTTTCGCATCGAAATGCAAGCCCCCGAAGCGCCGCGCCCCGTAGCGGTGTGGGCCAGCGGACAGCGCGAGTTGTGCGTTGCCTGGGATCGACCGCTCGATCCACTGGCGCTCAAGAATCTGGCCAGCCAAGTTAAGATCGAGTTTGGCCAGTATGTTCGAGCCGCCGATCGCTACGAAACGCTCGTGCCACCCTATGCAGCGGTCAAACAACAAACCACCGCTCCACGATCGCGATTGACGGTTGACGGCATCTCGGTAGCGACCGATCTGCGTACTCTGCTGATCGCCACAAAACCCATGACGGAAGATGTGACGTATGCCATCACGCTCCCTAGTTTTGTTGATGTCGATGACAGCACAAGCGTCCCGCAACAAGCTGGCACTGATGTTGATGTGACACTCACTGGTGTTGACGCGCAATGGATCGGAAGAGATGCGGCGCAATCTTGGACGGGATGGCTGCCACACGTCGACTGGAATGTGGCGCAGAGATTGACACGCGACAGTTCCCAACATTCCGCATTGCGCGAAATGATGAAGTCAGGTGGCCAGCTCACACTTCACACGCAGCTTGACGTGAGCGAATTCCTGCGTCCTAAATTGCAGCCCGGAACTACACTCGATTATCAGTGGCCCGAAGAGATTGTGACCGTCGTGGTGCGAGTATCCAGCCCCTATCATTTAGACGCACTGGGAAAGGAATCAGTTCCCGAGAAGGTGTCGGACGGAACGTATGAAACACGGGTGGTGGTCCCCAGCGAGCAGTCCGGGAGTGTGCCATTGTCGTTGCAATTCGACGTACCTCCTCGGACCTCGGCTGATAGCGATGCAAAGCTCGATTGGTCGATCGCGGTTGTGACCAACGAGGACACGCGGCTGCGACCACTTCCACTGAGCAGGTTTCGTTTGCCGTGGGTTGAAAAGAGTTCGACCGTCCCCGCAACGATGGAAGCGATTGAAATCCCCGAACTGGCTGGTGGTGATTGGGGACGAGGACGGCGCGTCTTTCATAGCGCTGCGGCAGCTTGTTTTCAATGCCACGCAGTGGGAGGGATCGGCGAAAAAACGGGACCCGATCTCGGGAACTTACCGTATCGTGACTATGCTTCGGTTCTGCGCGATATCCAGCATCCCAGCTATGCCATCAATCCCGATTACATTGGTCAAGTGATTGAGACGAAGGATGGACGGGTGATTACTGGAGTGATTCGCAGCGAAGCGGGGGAGTTGGTGGTGGGGCAGAGCGACGGTCAACTGGTGCGGTTGAAGACGAGTGACGTGGCCGCGATGCAAACCGCTTCGACTTCGATTATGCCCAGCGGTGTCATTGAAAAATTATCGTCGGAGCAGCTTCGCGATTTGATTACTTTTCTCATGCGCCCCGCTCCACACATGCCAGTGGCCGGTAAGCTCGAAGCCCCTCCGCTGCGGACCCAAGCCGAATTGGCGAGCGTGTTGGCGGGGGCTGCGGAATCGACTGAACCACCGCGGCCATTGAAGCTGGTGTTGATCGCTGGCAAAAAGGATCATGGACCTGGCGAGCACGACTATCCAGCTTGGCAAATCCAATGGGGACAATTGTTGACCGCCGCCCAGAATACTTCAGTTTCCGCCGCTTGGGATTTTCCCAGCGAAGAACAATTGGCAGAGGCCGACATCTTAATCTTCTTTCAAAAGGGGGATTGGGACGATCAACGGCAGGCTGCGATGGACGGCTATTTCGCGCGCGGCGGTGGAGCTGTTTACATCCATTGGGCAGTCAACGGCAATGATCGAGTTGCTGATTTTTCCGAGCGGATCGGGCTGGCTTCGCGGGGAGGAAGCATCAGTTACCGACATGGTCCACTTTCATTGTTAACGCACAACACCGACCATCCCATTATGCGCAATATCGATAAGCTGGAACTGTACGACGAAAGCTATTGGTTATTGACTGGGAATCCTGAAAACGTCATCTTATTTGCGTCAAGCGTGGAAGAAGGGGAAGCGCGACCACAGGTGTGGGGTTACAAACGCGGAGCAGGCCGCGTCTTTGTGAGCATCCCCGGCCACTACAATTGGACCTTTGACGATCCGATCTTTCGCACCCTGCTTTTGCGTGGCACCGCCTGGACGGCGCATGAATCTGTCGATCGTTTTAATGAGCTGGTGCCATTAGGTGCTCGGTTGGTGAGGTAAGGCAGCTAGCCAGTCTTTCGCGTGCTCTGTCCGCCAGGCCTAGATAATCTGCCAGCCTTCGGCCCTGTTGCAACTCGCAGACTCGCTCTCCAGGTAATGACACAGCCGATCGCTACGCGACAAATCCACATAATCTTGTTTCCCATTGGAAGAATGCCTATTCGTGGCCGTGGGCTTCTTCTTTGAAATCGCCCGAGTACGGTGTGCCATCGATTACACCCGAAATCGTACCAGCATACTCTTGCACGACCCCTAGTTTTTCATGATTGCCGACAAAACGTGACGCTTTGCCAGCCGGATCGCTTTCTTGCGGCGCAGCTTTCAGTGTGACTTGCATCACAGGGTCGGTAATGCTTAGTTCGATTTCACTTGCGTCGATTGGCGTCGGGGTCTTTTCATCGGCACCGAGGATGAACACGGTACCTTCCTGCTTGCCGTGATCGACCGTGAATTCGACGTGGAACTTGCCACCGCCCCAGTCCGCGACGGTACCTTCGTGTGGGCCCGCGCCGTGACCGCCGTGCGGCGCATGCTCTTCGCCGTCGGCATGCGAGTGACCGTGGTCATCTCCAGCAGTGGTCGCTGGTGTCGTTGCAGTAGATGTTGTCGACGCCGTTTCCTGTTTGCAACCAAGGATGCCAACGAGACAAGCGATGGTTAGTAGCGAGGCAGAAGTGTTTTGAATCTTCATGGAATTGGACCTTTGGATCAAAGTAAGGGAGTTATCAAGTTAAGTTGTTGAGAAAGTGGTTGGTTGGGTCACATCAATTCGTCCTCCTGTTCATCAAGTTTTGCTAGTCCTGCGGCATCTTTGCCACTGAACTTCCAGAACAGTCCGGGATGAATTAGGAACTCGCAGAAGGTTGATGTGGTGAGACCGCCTAGGATCACTGTCGCGACAGGATAGAGAATTTCCCGTCCAGGCTCTTGCCCGCCCAACACCAGTGGAATCAGGCCGATCCCAGCGGTGAGTGCCGTCATCAACACAGGTGCAAGCCTTTCGAGGCTTCCGCGTACGACCATGTCTTGCGTAAAGTCCTCACCTTCCTCTTTCATCAAGTGGAAATAATGCGTCACCAAGAGAATTCCATTGCGCACCGCAATGCCGCCGAGCGAGATGAATCCCACCAGACTCGCGACCGTGAGACTTTGCTGGGTAACGACGAGCGCCACGACGCCGCCGATAAAGGCAGTTGGCAAAGCGTTAAGGACTTGCAAAACGATGCGTACTGAAGGAAATAAAATCAACAGCACGACGAACATGCCAACGACCGAAATCCCGGCCAGTACGATAATCAGTTGCGTCGCTCGTTGTTGACTTTCAAACTGACCTCCATATTCAATGAAGTAGCCCACGGGCAGTTGGATTTGGTCGCCAACAAGCCGTTTGATATCGCCAACTGCACCAGCCAAGTCGCGGCCTTCTGTGTTGCAGCGGATAACAATTCGTCGGCGTGCATTCTCGCGATTGACAGAGTTCGGGCCTGTGCCCTCGTAGACATCCGCAACTTCATGCAATTCAACTTGCCCACGCTCGGATTCCCCTTCGGAATGCGGCAAATCAATGCGTAGTCGATCAAGGTTGGCATAGTCCGTGCGGTACTCTTCTTCGAGTCGTACTAATAAATCGAAACGTCGCTGCCCCTCCAAAACTTGCGAAACCACTTCGCCCTGCAACGCCGTTTGCAGCACATTGGCGACGTACTCGCGGGTCAGTCCGAAAAGAGCCAAGTCGTCTGCTCTCAGCTCAATATGCAGTTCGGGCGTTTCCTGGATCGGTTCTACTATCGGAGGCGTGATTCCAGGGACATTTTCTATTGCACCCTTTACCTGCTCGGCAACTCGTTGCAGCGTGTCGAGATCATCGCCGTGAATCTTGATTGCGATTTGTGCATAGACGCCAGATATCATGTGGCTGATCAAGTGGGCCAGAGGTTGTTCGACTTCGATGTCTACGCCAGGTGCTTCGTTGCTGATTTTCTCACGAAGCCGTGCGAGGATCTCTTCACGCTTCGTATGTGACTCAGGATTCATACTGAGAATGTATTCGCCAAAGTTTACAGGCGATGCGTGCTCATCCATCTCTGCGCGGCCTGTGCGGCGAACAAAGTGCAGGATTTCGCCACTGGGATTGTCGGCATTTTTTTGCATCGACTGGAACACAGAGTCAATTGCACTCGATACTTTGTTCGATGCATCCAGCGAGGAGCCAGGTGGCAGTGTGACGTTAACCTGAATGCTCCCTTCATCGAACGGAGGCAGGAAGTTCTTGCCGAGTTGTGACATCTGCCAAGCGGCAAGTCCAACCGCGATCCAAGTTAGAATCAATAGCGTCGTTGGCATGCGCATGCTGAGTCGGATCAACGGTGTGACGAGTTTCTTCAGGCCATGGAGAAGAAATCCGTCACCCTCCCGGTGTGTCGCGCCCGATTGCGGCAACAGGTAGTAGGACAACACGGGCGTAACAGTCATCGAAACGATAAACGATGCCAGGATGGAAACGATGTAGGCGAATCCCAGTGGGGTGAACAAGCGACCTTCCACGCCAGACAACGCAAATAGCGGCATAAACGAAAGTATTACGACTGCCGTACCGAAGACGATCGAAGAGCGAATCTCGCGACTGGCTTCGAATGTTACGACGAGTGATGATTTTCGGTTTTCGGTTGGTAGAGCGTTGTTTTGTTTCAGCCTGCGAAAGATGTTCTCAACATCCACAATGGCGTCGTCCACCAACTCACCCATAGCAACGGCGATTCCTCCAAGTGTCATGACGTTGATGGACAACTCACTACCGCTGAGCCAGCCAATGAGCCGAAAAACGAGCGTAGTTAGGACTAACGAGAGTGGGATGGCTGTTAGCGTAATAAAAGTCGTGCGAAAGTTTAGCAGGAACAAGAACAGCACGATGACGACCAACACCGCGCCGATCACGAGTGCTTCGGCGACGTTGAAGATGCCGCGATCGATGAAGTTCTTCAATCGGAACAGTTCGCTATTAACGACGATATCCGCAGGCAACGAAGCCTCGACTTCCCGAAATGCCTCGGCCACGTTGTCCGTCAACTTTCGAGTGTCGATGTGAGGTTGTTTGACAGTAGTAAACACGACCCCCGGTTTACCATCGACGCTGCCATCGCCACGTTTGAACTGCGGGCCTTCGGTGACGCGGGCGACTTGTTCCAGAAGTACCGAGCGTTTCAGATTCTTACCAATCGGCACTTTTTTGAGGTCTTCGATAACAACCCTCGATTGCGGCCCCAACCTACCCAACACGCGTATTGGCCGTTCCGTTTCGCCGGTCACCGCAAATCCGCCACTCGTGTTGATGTTGCTTTCCCGTAGCGCACGTTCAACGTCTTGTACCGTAACGTCGTATTCGAGCAGTGCGTTCGGATCGATCAAGATTTGATACTGTTTACGATCGCCGCCAAGCATGAATACTTCCGCAACTCCAGTGACTTTCAACAGTCGCGGTCGAACGATCCAGTCGGCGACTGTCCGAAGTTCCAGTTGTTGTTTTGCATCGCTATAGAAATTCGCTTCGTAGGTTCTATTGTTGACTTCAATTGTCGCAGTACCGACATTCGCAATACCTTGACTTGCATCCACATTCGGATCACCTGTCCATTGCAAGCTAGTCGGTTCGAGCTTCTTCCACGTGGAGAAATTATGGCGATCGGCAGGCTTCCACACCTCAATACGGCATTCGCCTTCACCGCTGGTCAACATCTCGGCCATCAAGTCGCTACTTCCAAGTTGCGAGAGCCGGCCGCCACTAGGACCTTTTTGTCGATAGATCCCTGCTACGACAATTTGCCCCATGATCGAAGAAGGTGGAGTCATTTGAGGTCGAATTCCCGCAGGCAAAATACCCTCAAGCGTCGTCAATCTTTCTTGTACGGTTTGACGCGCGGCACGAATTTCTGTCGACCAATCGAATTCGATATAAATGACATTGAGCCCAGCCGTTGATTGGCTACGAACGGCTTGCACGCCATTCGCTCCCATCAACGCAATCTCAATCGGTTGAGTCACTAAGGTCTCGACTTCTTCAGTCGCTAACCCGGGAGCTTCGGTGATAATGACCACTCGAGGCCGATCGAGGTCAGGAAAGACATCGATCGACATTTGCGTCGCAAGATACGATCCATAAACCAGTACGGCCAAACTAATGACCATGACTAGCATGCGGTATCGAAGTGAGAATCGAATGATTGAATCTAGCATTGAAGATTGTCGATTGAAGGTTGAAGATTGCTGCTGACTGAATCTCCGTCCCTCATTCGCCCTTTGCTGTTTTTCGGGATGCAACCATGATTGCGGTGATTTGGTTCGCCTCGTCGAGTAGTGCTTCGACTTTTTCATTGGGCAACAGCTCGCCTTCGATTACTAACTCAAGCCAGTAGCAGCTTTCGTCAGCCTCTTCGATGACGATACTAAGCTTTGAGACAAACTCAGCTTTAGAGCGACCGCGACAGGCGGCTCGATAATTTGCACCAACGGAAGTCGCGCTGCGGATCAACTGACTACCAATCGGACGTCCAACAGCATTCTGTGGCAAAGCTCCTACAAGCTTCATCACCCGCAAAGCAAACTGCTTCGTTCGCATCTTCAACTCCGCATCATTCATTCTCGTTTTCCCTTCTGTCGCTCTAACAAATCTTCAATCGAAATTCTTAAATCTTCAATTAGTGTGCGGCGTGGACGGTGCCGTCCGGGTGAACGTGGAGACCCGGTTGTGCACCGCTAGCCGTTTGGGCTTTTAAGACTCGGTTGAGCGACGCAGCCGAACTCTGAGCCAAGTAGCTTCCGCCAGGAATGCTGCCGTCGTTGGCGATCACAGTCATCAGCCGATCTTCGTGCAGCACGTGAACTGTGAGCTGCTTAAATAAGTCACCGTTCTGTCGAAACACATAAGCCTCGGGGCCTTCGCGCACGACAGCTTCGGAAGGCAATACGAACACGTTTTCAAACTGCTCGACCGGAACGCGAATCCTTGCTCTCTGCCCTGGTCGAAATCGCCACACTAAGAACTGCTTGCCTGCTTTGTCATAAACGTGCGATTGATTTGATAGAGGTACAAAGAAATCGAACGTTCGACTACTGAGGTCGATCGAATTGGCCAGATGGCGAATTTGAAAGTTCTGCTCCATGAAGGGCCACTCAGTCGCATTGTCGTCTGTGAAGTCAATCTCGACAGGACGATTCGTCTCGGCGGCTTTCTCCAAGAATGATGCCTCTCGTTTGAACGCGTGGCCAACAACATACAACGACTCATGATTTGAAAGCTTGGCAAGCAATTGACCGGCTTGAACTTGTTGCCCCATCTCTACGCTTAGCTCTTGTACCTCGTAGGCCACGTCGCTCGATAAACTTGGGTATGCGCCTGAGTCGGTTTGGCGCAGTCCGTTGTTGCCAGTACTTTCCGAGAGTGCTTGTCCAACCAACGCAGGTGGTGCAGATACTTCGATCGTTGAGACGAATTCACCAACTTGTTCGACTCGGTCGATTTGCTCTGGCAGAAGGCCACGTGTTAGCAAGTCTTGCCGCGCTGACTGGATGATTGCTCGTTGCCTACTCAGGTCCGCCCGCAGTTCGATCAATCTCGCTTGCGAAACAGCGCCCGAACTCACAACGCCCGACAGTCGGTCAATTTGCTCTTGAACGATGGCGGTTTCTTGATTCGCCATAAACAACTGCGCCTGCGTGCTCTGCAAGTACTCGCTGAACAGTCGCAACGTAACCAGTACATCGCCTGGGCGCAACGTGTCACCTGGAAACGCATGAATGCCAGTCACGATACCCACAGCTGGCGAAGTCACTCCACGATCCGACAATCCCGGCCGATCGGCGACAATGCCGGGAATCGTCACCGAGCGCCAGTAAGTTTGTGGCTTCGCAGGTGCAGATATTAGGCCTAAGTTCTTACGAGCTTGGGAACTAATCTCCAGTACAGTTTGCTTTTCGGGTGCAGCACCAGGTTGTGTGGCAACTGCAGGATCACTCGCTTGCCTGCTTCCGAACAGCTCAGCACGAAAGAACCAGAGGGCAGCGACGACGCCAATGATGATGACAGGCCCAAAGCTGACTTTTAAAAGTGATTTGACTCGATTCATCTAAACTTTCTTCCCAACAGTGAGGTCAGCACGCATCCAGCCTGCAACGGGGGCGGCGCAAGCATTGATCAGATAAAACATTGCGGAGCGAATAAGCTCCTCGGAACGCAGCCGGAACCTAATGGATACATGGGGCGAGTAAATTTATGCAAAACCCAGCTTGGTTTTGCAGACGCGTCAGTCAAAAGCGCGCAGGAACTAGCTACAGCCGAAGAGAGGCTGTGAGAAGGAATATTGGTAGCGTGGCGTACCGATTCGGTGGAGCGCCCGAATGGAATTGACACTCGCTTTTTGCTGCGAGAGGTATCGCGGCAACCTGCCAGTTTGCGACCAGTCCATCAACGGCAGTTGAGTGAGTTGGTAGCGTCATCAAATCTGAAGAAGCGATCAGATAAACCGCGTCCGAATCGTGTTCGTTCGCCGAAGTGACAACGTCACTGTCTATCGCATTGCCCTCCTCAGATTGGTGCTCACTATGCGAATGAGCCCCATTACCATTACCATGATCATGATCGTGCTTAGATACATGAACGTGGGGACGCTCTGCATGCCCATCCGGTTCAGTGATACCGCTCCCCGCATGCGAATGAGGCAAGGCCTGCCCCAGCACGAAAAACGGGATCAACAGCAGTGAAACGATTCGATTCATCCCTTCTATCTTAGTGATCTATACAAGTAATGGCAATGTCGAACCCAAAGCGGTGAAAAGGACGAGGTACGTTTCTGACTTCGGTCATGAACTCCGTCACGAATTAGCAAATCTGCTCGTGGCACATCGTCAGTGTCATCAATCTGACTGCGAGGAGGAGTCGACTTTAAACCAGCCCGCTACTTCGGTTGCGAGCTCAGGACGAACCGTCCGATGTGTATAAGGTCACGCCCGCATGAGCGCGTTGGTGAAGTGGCGGTTGTTGTCAGATTGACCGCTCAACTACGTGAAGTTCCTTGGTGCCGGGGACAGTGAGTTAAATTCGCGTCGGTTTGTCTAGCAGAAGTGAGTTGAGAAACGCTATATTTTGCTTGGGACAAAGCCACCTTTGCCGTGTCGCAAGCCAATCTCACTGAGGTGCTAATTTTTGTGTCTTGACCTTTCGCTGAATTGTGAGGAGTTATTGTCCAACTCAGTTGGTTGCGATTCTAGATTTGGAATCCAACCTATTTGGTACTGTTCGCTTTCTTTGCCGGAATCATCGGAACTTCTTGGGGTCAGCCGGAACTTGTTAAAGAACATGCCACGTCGTAGATGGCTCGCTATTGGAAGACAAAATTCGCTACGCGAAATTCAAATAGACGAGCAATCCAAACTGAAAAGTTGCGAGCGCGAGTGCAATCGTCAATCCAAGCGAAGTACGTTGGCGGTAGATGACCAGCACCCATGTACACGCAAACAAGGTGCCGAGAGCCTTCAGCGATAACAGCAACCAAACATCCCCCCCGGCCAAGGCCAGCAGCGTACTTCCCATTGGGTTTCGCTCGAATTCAACAATCACTTCTTGACAATAAAACACCCACCAGCCATCGAGCACGGACACGAAAAGAATAAAGATCCAAGCGGACCAAAACAGTCCTCTTAATTTGCAGGTCGAAATCTGGCTCATGGAAGACTCACTTTGAATTCACGTTCCGGAGATGCTGAATGCAGATTCCATATGTGGAGGTTGGCATCGACGTTTGTCCACGACAGAATGTGGGTCGAATCCAGGAATTCGCAGTCAACAATTACATTCCCTACTGCGTTGGTTTGAAGTTGAACTTCTTGCTGCTCAAGTTTCCACACAATCAGTCCATCGCCTTCGCTACTGCCCGTAACCAACAGCTGACTATCTGCTGAGAAGCGGGCGATAAGCGATGGACAGCTTGAAAGTCCTGCAATACGATCCAGTTGCCATGGTAACTCAACGGATGCTCGGCTGAAGAGTTGGATTGCCCCGCCGTCTTGGAGGGCGACCATCCAGCGGCTGTTGGGCGCAATCACGATCTTGTGCACACAACCGGAAACAACTCCGATCGATCCATCTAGCTCCCCGGTACGAAGGTTGAATTCGATCAGCTCGCTGTTCTCCGGGCCCAGGCGAACCGCAATGCCGGTCTTAGAATTAGGATCGAGCGCAAAGCAATTCAGCGTTTGACCGACCTGATACCAGCGGGGTTTTGCGTAGTCGTTCGACTGCGAGTCCACATTCCAGGCAAACAAGCCACAAAAATCGCGCACGATTAAGGTTGTTCCATCTTCCGAGCAGGCCATGCCACATGCGTTGCCTTTAGCCACGTGACCTAGGAAGAATGGTGTTCTGCTATCGGTGCCAACCACACAAACATTGCCATCGACGTCGCTTACAAACAGCCGCGCACCGTTTGGTTCCGCAGCTATGCAGATTGGATCGATTTCTGGCAATAGTCGCCGAAATTTTGGAAGTTCGTACGCAACATCACAAGCTTCGACGAGTTGCCTCTTCGACTGCTGTCCAGTCCACGACTCCGCGATCAAAAAAAACGAACCCCGATCAGGTGCGAGCACGCCTGCGTAACAGAACGGTTTATCGGGTTCCGTTTTTCTATTGAGAAACAGAATGCCACTCGCAATCAGGCAGATCAGCATGGCCGTCACTGTCTCGGCCAGTGCTCTAAACCACTGGGATGCTCTGGGTAGGGAGATCATTGAAAGATTCTCATAAGGTCACACTCCGAATAACTATAAAGCGTCGGTGACCGGTGCGGTCTGCTTGGGAAGTACACTCGTGCGAGAGTCACGCAAGTTGAGTTCAGGTGAGGGAGTTTCACGTTTAGGGATTGCGAATGTTCTACGCTCATCATCGGTGAGCTCTCTCCCGACGAGCTTGCGAGCGCGGGCCATCAATGATCGAATATCCATGTCCCAGAGGCGGGCCGTATTGTCATGGTTACCCGTCAGCACCCAGCGGTTGTTACCGCTGATTGCAACAGAATCAACTTGGTAGTCACGTCCGCGCAACACCAACGTAGTATCCGCTGGATTCTCAGTCGACAAATCCGAAATGCGCACTGTTCCGTCCTCGCCAGCACTTGCAAAACGGCTGCCATCGGGACTGAAGACACTTGTATACACCCAGCCGTCGTGAGCATGCTTGAAGTAGGGTTCGATGATTCTGTCGCTGGACAGGTCCCAAACGTCGGCCGTTATTACGCTTGGGACACTCATCAAGTGGTCGTGGAATTCGTTGATAAAGGCCCAAATTGTGAAGGTCGGCACCTCGCGAGATTTGGGTGGTGTCAATAATTTGAGGTCCAGGTTCCAAATGCGCACCTTTTTTTTGTCATTACCGCCGGTCAGTGCGCGCACCGAATTCGCTTTCTGATCGAGGCCCAAGACCCAGTCGTCTTGGGCGAGTAGGACCTTGGGTTCAATTGGATCCGGCCGTGTTAGATCCCACAGTCGTACACGGCCCGTCATATCCCCAGTAAGTAATGTGTTGCTATCCGGGCTGAATGCAACTGCCAAAATAAGGGGATGATGTCCGCTCAGAACGCGTGGTTCTGGAGCTGGACTAGCTTCGTCCAAGTCCCACACCCTGGCCGTACCGTCGTAACTCAGCGTGACTACTCGTCGACTGTCGGGGCTGATTTTCACGTATGTAATGGCTGACTCATGTCCGCTCAGAACCCGCATTGATTTGCTGGGGTCTGCGGTCGTTAGATCCCACACGCGGGCTTCCTTAATAATTCCCATAGATTGTTTCTTTCTGGGGCCGCTGGCCGTGACCAGCCAATGGCTGTCAGAGCTAATGGCCATGGTCCGCACGAATTCTTGATGCGGCAGAATGATGGACGACGCGGATGGAATGTCCGACATTAGGTCCCACAGACGGACTGTGCTGTCTTCGCTGCCAGTAGCCAACCAGTGAAGGTCAGGGCTAATTGCGACAACCGATATCCGATCTTTATGCCCACGGAGTACACTAGCGGAGCCTGGATTCTCCGAATCGGCGTTCCAGATACGAATGGACCCGTCACCGCTGCCGGTCAGGAGCCGCCGACTATCTGCGGTGAAGTGCATACCGCTCACACTCAGCTCGTGCCCTCGCAAAACATGCGTCAAGCCTGTAGTCGCCGAAGCGTTGACATCCCAGAGCCGGGCGGATTTGCCGTCGCGATCATGCAGTATGGGTAAACTCAGCGGGTCGATCGAGTTCAGATCCCAAATCCTGACAATCTTCTGGCCCGTTGCGAGCCATCGGCCGTTGGGGCTGATGGCCACAGAGAGTCCAGAGGACTCAAGTCCTCGGAGAATGATAGCTGTGGACTCGGGCTCCGGTGCCAACAGATCAAATAGTCGCGAGTCATTTCCTGCGACGAGCAGCCACCGACCATCCTCGCTAATCCTAATTTGTCGGACTTCCTCACTGGTAAGTTTTCGGACCGATGCTGGCAAATTTTTGGCAGTCAAATCAAATAATCTTGCTCCTTCGCTGCTTCCGATCACCAGGTTGCGACTGTCCGCTCCGATGGCAATCGAAGTTTGCATCCCCGCATGTTGTTCGAGGATCTGCACGGAACCAGCTATATCGGTCGACTGCAAATTCGATAGTAAAATCTGAGCAGAGCTTTCGTCTTCATCCCCGACCGACATTACCAACCACTGGTTGTTCGGACTAATTGCGAATTCTTTCGTTAGGAATCCGCTTTGCGCCAACTCCGCGACAGTCGTGGCTTGGCTATTTTCGTCAATCCTCCAAACTTGAACTCTGCCTGGAACTCCGCCGCGGTAAGTGTCATTTCCTAGCGTTGCGGTAACAATCCATTGCCCATCTGGGCTGATTTGCGCGGCGACTCGACCATGTTGTTTAGGCAGTTCGGTACAATTTACGGCTTTGTCACCATTTGCGGATAGCTCCCACACACGTACGTTTCCCTCGCGTGCAATAAGGACTCGCCGACCGTCGGCGCTAATCGCAACCGACGACACTGGGATTTCTTCATCGGATTCCAGCTCTAGCCACGCAGCAGCAGGATCCTGACTGTTCAAATTCCAGACTCGAACGGGCTTGTTGACCGCACTGCCGATCTTAAGTGGTTTAGTGGTAACTAAAAGATCATTCTGGCTGATGGTCAATGGCCCGATGCGTTCCGCTAGGCTTACTAGCGGCGTACCGCCCAGATTGGCAACCACTTCGAGTAGCGTGGAATGGACGATAGGTATCGGCCAAAGGTTGAATTCGTCCGACAAGTGCACCGCCTCCATCGCCAGCAACACGCTTTGAATAGGGAGATTTTCCCCAATGCGGTCCGCTTCCGCCGCCAATCGCGTCACGTTGGCTCGTTGAGCCTCCTGTTCGGCTTTCAATTGCGACTCTTCTGCGAATTCGCGAGCTTGATCGGCGTCTTTGCGGGCCAGCTTTTCTGATTCAGCGTACTGCTTGAAACGCATTGCAACAACAGCACCACCTACTGCAACCACAAACAGCAATCCTGCGATGGCCACGTACAACTTTTTCCTGCGTCGCTCCTCTTCCATACGAGTCTGCGCTTGGACTCGGGCCGTCTCTGTTTGCTTGAGTTGTTCTTGTACGCCTTCCAGATATTTGGTTACGCCTTCCGCCAGTTCGCCCGCATCGCGCATGCGATCCTCGGGCTCGGGAGACAGGGCGGTCTTGGCCAAGGCGATGAGTTGTAGGGCGGCACCACTAGCGTCGAGTCGCGTGTGACAGTCGTCCAGTTTGCCACGGCTGGCCATGCGGAAAGTTTCCGTACCGCTCGTGCCCACGTAGGGCGGTTGGCCGGTCAGAATCTCAGCGAGAATCGCTCCGAGTCCAAACACGTCCGCGCGGGCATCGAGCCGATCGATCTCGCCGAGCGCTTGCTCGGGAGGCATGTAAGCTGGAGTTCCCATTGCGCTCCCCACCCGCGTATCGGAGCCGACTTCGCCGGGACCATCGCTCCCCACGCTGCGCCGCGTCTGAATCACACTGACATTGCGGTGTTTGTCGAGCGACTTCTGTTCATCGGCAATGCCACCGCGGCGCAGAACTTTGGACAGCCCCCAGTCCATGACTTGGACTTCGCCAAACGCTCCGACCATGATGTTGGCGGGCTTCAGATCGCGATGAATGACACCTTTGCTGTGCGCATAGGCCATCGCTTGGCATGTTTGCTCAAAGATGCCTAGCAGCTTGGGCCAATCTTCATTTGGTTCTTTGCGCTTTGCCAGCAGTTCGGCAAACGTCTTACCCTTCACTAGTTTCATGCTGAAGAACGGGCGCTGGTCACTAAATTGGCCGAGTTCATAAACCGGCACGATACCGGGATGCTGTAGTTGCCCGCCGATTTGGGCTTCTTCCACAAACCGTTGGATTAACTCTGGCTTGTCCCTATGCGAATCCAGCAACACTTTAATAGCGATATCGCGACCGAGGTCCGTATCGCGGCCTTTGATAATTGCCCCCATGCCGCCACGGGCAATTTCACCCAGTAAGTGGTAGCGGCTATCGTCTGATTTGCCGCGAAGCTCAGGAGTGCCTGGCTTTACGATCGGGTCGCGTTCTTCGTGCGAATCCAGGAGTGTAATGTTAGGAACTACCGCAAGTTTCTTGCCTAGCGACTTCAGCACACTATGACCGGCAAAGCCGATGAACTCCGCAGCATCAGGTCCAAAGGTGGCTGCCAGTCCTGCAGCCAGAACGTCCCGATTTGCATCCAGAGCTAGCGCTAAGCCGGGTGCAGGACGTTCGAGAAAGCTGTGCTCTTCGCGATGAGCGGACACCAGCGCTTCGACGCGGCACCGCAGTTGAGTATCGTCGCCGCAAACCTGCTTTAGGTAGACAGCGCGAAGGTCGGGCGATGAAATTCCGTGGGCGATGCGGAAGATCTCTTCTTCATTGAGCAAAGACGGGTCCATAAGTTAACTCCTGACGGCTAGTTTTCTGCTGCCACAGGATAATGCGAAATTTGAACTCCGTTTCCCCGATCAAAAATCTCAGTTTTTTCGAATTTCGAGTTTTAGCCAACTTTTGGCATAGGCCCAATCGGCATCGACAGTGGAGCGGGCAATGCCAAGGGCTTGGGCAGCCTGTTCGATCGTAAGACCACCAAAGTACCGTAATTTGACTAGTTGCGCCTTGCGGGGATGGACGAGTTCGAGCTTCGAAAACGCCTCGTCGAGAGCCACTAGGTCAAGTGGCATCCTTTCCTGAACAACATCAACTTGAGAGAGCGCTATCCGATTTAGTTCGCCGCCCGCCTTTACGGATTTCTTGCGCCGTGCCTGTTCGACCAGAATACGCCGCATAGCCTCTGCGGCTGCCGCAAAAAAATGCCCTCGCCCATCCCACTGCAGTTGATCACTGCCGCTTCCAATAAGCCTCAAGTAGGCTTCATGGACGAGCGCCGTCGCCTGTAGCGTTTGCCCTGATTTCTCTTTGGCCAATTTCGCCTCGGCCAGCCTACGCAACTCATCGTAAATTAGTGGGAGCAACTGATCCGTTGCTGCCGGGTCGCCTTGTTCGATCGCTGTCAGTATTCGCGTGACTTCACTCATTGCAGCATTATATATCTTTAGGCCAATTACCGCTGTACATTTGAAGTTATAGGAGCTTATCGTTTTATTGGAGTTCGAATTCATACCGCTCCGGGCAGATAGACGAGCACTTCGCGTAGCCGGTGATAGTCCCAAACGTGAAACCCAAATATCGGAATCACAGCGCTGGCGGCGACCAGGATGCGCGTTGTTTCGTCAATCTCCGCTCGCACGCCGGCAATTCGTCGCAACGATTACCTTTGTAAACCGAGCATCAGACGACCTTTTCTCGGTTCGCGATCTCTGGCGATTAAATGCTGGGGTGGCGCAGACCGTTGGCTTGAACTGCTTTTCGGTCGTGCGTTCGGTCTGCATCGACCGATAGCAGGTTCGGCGTATCGAGCAGCTACCAAATGATATCATTTTGACTGCGCGGAATGTTAGATTCTTTGGCCTGGCGACGGCTGCCGTTCGTGCGTAAGGACGAACCGTCCTGAGTCAGTTTCACTTCAGGCTCCAGACCGTCCAGTTCATAATCGGGACTGGGCGATGGCGGTCGTGTTGACGCCACCCGCGTGAAGTAACCCGGCCGAGCCAAGCTGATTCACTTCCGGCGACTCCGACAGTTGCAAGCCCGCATTGAAATCCCACTTTTCGACGGCGAGGCGTGCCTGGCTGCGAAGTTCGTCGCCATCGGCAGCGCGGGCTACTTGCAGAAGGCGTAGCTTGCGAAGCTTTGCGCGTTCAATGACATCTGCATCGACGCTCATTTTACCTTGCAGAATCAACACTTCATGCCTGATTCCCGTCCATCGATCGAGCGCTTCCGTCAGACGTCGCCAGGTAGCGTAGGCGCGAATCCGTTTGCCTGCATCCTCGACGGGCATTTCATCAACGTTAATCCCAATATCGAGGAACACCCTGGAGTAGGCAGCATCGGTCTCTAACAACTCGTCACGGGAAAAGCTGAAGGCGAGTTCTTCGAGGCGTTCCAGAATGGCTAATTCAGCTCGCCATAGCTCGACACGTTGTCGCAGTTCAAGATTCACGCTGGCATCGGTGGCAAGCAGTGCTTCGGCCCTCTTTAACGCAGTCAGCGCCTCAGGCAAATTGTCTCGTTCGCACCCGAGTTGTGTCTCCTCCAGGGCTTGGCCGATTCTCTCTTCCAATTTTGCCTTTTGCACAAGACGCTCATTTTCTAATTGCTGCCTTGCTGCTGTGCGCTCCCTTTCCATTTCCGTCCGCTGCGCAGAACGGTCTCGAATCGACCAACCAATCGCGCTGGTCGACACCAGAAGTCCTATGCCTAGCAAGCTCGCGGTAAGCAGTCCGGTCCGATTTCGGCTGGCAAACTTGCGAAAACGGTACATTGCTGAAGGTGGGCATGCCTGTACCGGCTCATTGTTCAAATAGCGCTGCACGTCGGCAGCGAAGCCGCTGGCCGACTCATAGCGACGGTTGCGATCTTTCTCCAGGGTCTTCATCACGATCCAATCGAGCTCACCGCGCATCAGCTTCGAAAGCTTGGCTGGCTCCGTTTGCCGCAGGGCTGAGATCGAGGCCAGCGCCTTGCCTGATTCGCTCAAGCGCGTGCTCGGCCTGGGGGGCTCACCCTCTTTGATCAGCCGGAGAACCTCGGCAAAGGCGGCCGCTTTCATTTGCGCGCGGTTCAGCGGCGTGCTGCCCGTGAGTAGTTCGTAGAGCAGAACACCAAGTGAATAGATGTCGCTGCGGGTGTCGATCCCCAAAGCGCTCATCTCCGCCTGCTCGGGGCTCATGTATTCCAGCGTGCCGACCATCGTGCCGTACTGCGTGAACAGCGTCCGCCCGGTCAGCTTTTGCTCGCTCGCCTTGGCCACGCCAAAGTCGATTACCTTGGGGACCGGTTTGCCGTCGTAAAGTGTGACCATGACGTTGGATGGCTTGATGTCGCGATGGATGATTCCCTTCTGGTGCGCATGCTGGATCGCCTGGCAGACCGGCACGAACAATTCCAGCCGTTGCCTCGGCGTCAGGCGGCTGTCATCGCAATACTTGGTAATCGGTACACCGTGGATCAGCTCCATGACGAAATACGGACGGCCCTGCTCCGTGGTACCGGCATCCAGCACGCGGGCGATGTTGACGTGGTCCATCATGGCCAGGGCCTGCCGTTCCGCTTCAAAGCGAGCGATGATCTGGCCGCTATCCATGCCCGGCTTGATCAATTTGAGGGCTACCTTACGCTGCACCGGCTGAGTCTGTTCGGCCATGTAGACCGTCCCCATGCCCCCTTCGCCAATCTGCTGCAGCAGCTTATACGGGCCGATTTGTGTTCCGGGCCGTTCCGCGGGCGGTTGATTCACAGTGACATCCAGCTCGTGGGCGGGCGAGTCGACGATGCTGCCACCGCGAAAGTGAGCTTGCAGCAGGCGCTCCACTTGACCGAGAAGCTCCGCATCCTCACCGCAGGCCTGATTGAGCCAAGACTGCCGCTCGATCGATGATTCGATTTCAATGGCATCGCAAAAGATCGCGTCAACACTTCGATTTTCAATCATAAGAACTCCAGTTTGCCTTTCACCTACCAATGCGACAAAACGGCTCGGGGAGGTCCAGGTGATTTCACGAATTTCTGAAATCGTCCGCATCGCGAAGTTCGGCCAGCAGCCACGCCCGAGCGTAGGCCCAATACCGCTTGGCACTCGTCCGCGAAATGCCGAGCAGCTCAGCCGCTTCGTCGATGGAGCAGCCGCCGAAATATCGGAGGTTCACCAACTTGGCTTTCTCCGGCTCAAGGATAGCGAACCTGGTCAAAGCCTCATCCAGCGCGAGCAGGCCACTACCAGAGTCTTCGGCCATCGTAAGAGCCCGCTCGAGATCGACTTTTTCGTAGCGACCACCGTGCTTGACACGTCCCTTTTTTCGAGCGTTCTCGACCAGGATTCTCCGAATCGCTTCGGCAGCAGCTGCGAAGAAATGACCGCGAGAATCCCAGTGCTGGGCCTGCTCAACATCCACCAAGCGCAAGTAGGCATCGTGCACAAGCGCGGTTGCCTGCAGAGTCTGGCCCGGCTTTTCATGAGCCAGCTTCGCCGCCGCCAGCTTACGCAATTCGTCATAGACCAGCGGCAATAGCTGCTCAGCCGCGGATGGATCGCCGAATTCGATTTCAGACAAGATGCGAGTTACGTCGGACATGGTTAGATCACATTCTCAATGAAGATTCTCAGCTGGAGCGGTTGTACCAGCACGCACAAGAGTCCGCTTCAAAGGATTCGGTGAGCATTTACCGTCAGTTTCTGCTTGGACTATTGGCCATTGTTTTCTAGATACGAAACGCCGTACTAGTTGCAGACCAAAAAGCTATTCTTGAATTTCCTTCTCTGGAGAAGTTCTTTTACCTTGGAGATGGTGGGTCGTGGTTTCGAAAAGTCAGTTACTCAGCCATTACCACCTTATTTCGATCGGTCCGTAAGGCGCGGAGGTATCCGCGATGAAGGCTCGACCGAAGTAAGTTTGCAACTCGCCGAACTGCCAGCGGCTGGTCAAACCTCCGTGGCGAAAGCACGTGCGCAAATGAAAGCGGTGACGTCGAGCTCTGATGGTGGCGCAATCATTTTGACAACGGTCCAGAATCGTCGAAGGCAAGCCAGCCCGACTGCAGTTAGTGCGTAAGGAGGGCGTGTCCTGTGCGCGCTCGAAGCTGCCGAGGTCGAAAGGACCGAGGCGAGCTTGGAATCCTTGCACTTGCAGGCGGTCGGTTGGGCCTCGGCAGCGATCGCCGTATAAATTGCGAGGATGCTATGGCGGCTTACCCGGCTTTAACATAATCCAAACTTGGTGAGTCTTGCTCCGAACGAAACTTGATAACGTTTCGGTGAAACGAATCAGCAGCTGTGTTACAAAGAGCGATTTTAGTCGGCGGGTTGTTCACTTTGAGGTCCTAGGTGTTCTCATTTTCAACTGGCTTTTTCGGGTATCATGCATGGCAATTCCTTAGAGATCAAGATTGAAAAACCAACTTCGAGAGCAATGATTCGCTATGGCGGATGTGACAAGGTTACTGGCACAGATTGAATCCGGCGATCGGCAGTCAGCTGATAAGCTCTTGCCGTTGGTTTACGAAGAACTACGAAAGTTGGCCGCTGCTCGTTTAGGAAATGAAAAACCAGGTCAAACTTTGCAGGCAACGGCGTTGGTGCACGAGGCCTATGTTCGGTTGGTGGGTGGAGATGCAATCCAAACGTCTTGGTCCGGACGCAGCCACTTCTTTGCGGCGGCAGCGGAAGCTATGCGGAGAATCCTTGTCGAAGCGGCTCGTCGAAAGTCTCGCGACAAACACGGTGGACAATGGAATCGTGCCGAAGTTGACGCCGATCAGCTGGTGGCTGCTGAACTTGCCGACCCTTTCTTAATCCTTGCTGTCAACGAATCTCTGGATCGATTGAGTGCTCGTTCGCCACGCCGGGCGGAATTGGTCAAGCTGCGCTATTTTGTCGGCTGCACACTGGCGGAAGCGGCTGAGATCCTGGGAATTGCCCATAAGACGGCAGAAGAGGACTGGACCTACGCCCGCGCGTGGCTGCGGCGAGAATGGCTTCGGCAATCCAACTTGGAGGGCAACCAAGAAAATTCATAAAATCTTCCGGGGGTTCGCCCTGCTCGCGTCGCATTATTACTTGGAGGAATAATTCCATGACACCAAAACCGACGACCGAGACAGAGATTTTCCAAGCTGCAGTCAACCTGCCAGTCTCAGAGCGCGGCGATTTTCTCGACCGCGCTTGCGGCGGCAATCAGCCGCTGCGGCGCGAAGTTGAGTCGCTACTCAAGGCTCACGACCCCGATGACAGCTTTTTACAGGCGCCCGCCCTGGCGGCCACTGCGATGCAGCCACTGGGTGAAAAGCCCGGCTGCATGATTGGTCCGTATAAGATCCGCGAACAAATCGGCGAAGGAGGGTTCGGCGTGGTCTATGTGGCAGAGCAGGAGCATCCCGTTCGCCGCAAAGTGGCTTTGAAAGTCATCAAGCCCGGTATGGACTCGCGCGAAGTGGTCGGACGCTTCGAAGCTGAACGCCAGGCGCTGGCGTTGATGGATCACCCCCACATTGCCAAGATCTTTGATGCCGGTACGACAACTTCCGGTCGCCCGTACTTTGTGATGGAGCTAGTCCGCGGCGTCTTGATCACGGACTACTGTGATGCACACAAACTGCCCCCCAAACAACGCTTGGAATTGTTCATTCAAGTCTGTCATGCAGTTCAGCATGCGCATCAGAAAGGGGTCGTGCATCGCGATTTGAAACCCAGCAACGTGCTGGTGGCGCCACACGATGGGGTCCCAGTGGTCAAGGTAATTGACTTTGGAGTCGCCAAAGCACTCGGTCAACAATTGACCGACAAGTCGATCTACACGCGATTCGCATCCATGATTGGCACGCCGCTGTACATGAGTCCCGAGCAGGCTGAGATCAATGCTTTGGATGTCGATACGCGGAGCGATGTCTATTCGTTGGGTGTGCTGTTATATGAGCTGTTGACAGGAACGACACCTTTCGATCGCAAAAAGCTCGAATCGGCTGCGTTTGATGAAATGCGTCGCATCATCCGCGAAGAGACCCCTGAATCTCCGAGCGCTCGCGTGACGACGTTAGCCCACGCGAGCAAAGCAATTGCAGTTAGCCGTGGAGTCGATTCAGGGAATCTTGCCAAGATCATTCGCGGCGACTTGGATGTGATCGTCATGAAGGCACTGGAAAAGGAACGTGGGCGACGTTACGACACGGCCTCGGCCTTTGCCGAAGACATTGGTCGGTTTCTCAATCAAGAAGCCATCGTGGCCAAGCCAGCGTCGACCGCTTACCGCTTCAAGAAGTTTGCTCAGCGCAATCGCGGCGTCCTGTTGACCAGTACCTTGATCGCCGCGTCGTTGTTGTTTGCCACCGTCGCCAGTGTCTGGAGTGCCATCGAGGCAGGAAGGTCACGCAACCAGGCACTCGCTAGCGCAGCGGAGGCCATTGCAGCCCGAGGCCAGGCAGAACTCTCCGCCCAAGAAGCGCGAGCAGCCCAGCACGCGGAGACAATGCGAGCCGAAGAAGCCAGACAGGCCAAGCTTGAGGCCGAGGCCCGACAAGCAGAAGCCACAGCCACACTCAACTTCTTGACAAATAAGTTGCTTGCCAATTCCGATCCCGGAATCAACTTTTTGGACATGAAAATTTTGACTTCCAAAGCAGCACCCAACTCCGTGCCAGGAGGGTTCGATTTTGATTCTCTTGCGTTCGCTGAGCCGGTCTTGGATGCGGGAGTTGACGTACAGAATCCCAGGGTGATCGAACTGCTGGATCGCGCCGCTGCCGAGCTATCCGAAGAGCGTATCGAGTCGTCGTTTCCAAACCAACCCAACGTCCAATGGGTAGTGCTACACACAATCGCTCAGTGCTACCGCAGGCTAGATCAACCCGAGAAGGCTTTGCCGCACGCACAACGAGCGGCTCAGCTCGCTGAGGCGTTATATGGCCGGAACGACGAACGAACGGTTCGCGCGCTGCTCGTACTCGCACGGACTTATAGCGGCACGGGAGAGCAAGAGAAAGCTTTTTCGACAGCCACCCAGGCGTTAGAAATTTCGAAAGTCCACTTCGGTGAAGGCCATGACATTACCTGGGTTTGCATGGGTGCACTGGCCGGATGCTTTAAGGATAAGCCCTATCAAAACACGGAATTTCTTGCATTGCATCGAAGTATCTTGTCACGTCTGCAAGAAGTCGATATCGCCCAGCTACCGAACCACGAAATCCTGACGGACTCCTACCCCGAAGGTTGGCCTCAATTTCTGTCAATTGTTCTGACAGAAGAGGCGAAAATCCAGGCATCAGCGGGCTCACATGAGCAAGCCAACGAGTTAGCCGAGAAAGCACGCGCGATCATCGCACCACGAGATGGCGTGGAAACGCCAGCCAGCCTGCGAAACCAGGCCCAACTGGCTCGCATCAAACAACTAAGCGGTGATCTCAAGGGTGCGAGCAAAATCCTTGAAGCGACGCTCGCTTCTTTAGTCAAGATCTACGGAGAAGACCACGTTTTGGTCTCGAGTTCCAGACGCAATTTGGCCATGACATTTGGGAAAATGAGGAACTTTGATCGTGCCCTAAAACTATTCGAGCAACAGTGTGAAATCGACAAAAAACGACGTAAACCTGATGATCCCATTGCACTTGAAAACCTGGTGGGATTAGCTGGTGTAAGACTTGATGCCAAGAAGTTTGAGAGTGCCTTAACCGTGATGCAAGAAATTCGTCCGCGTGTTGAGCAAGTGTTCGAGGATGACCACCTTAAGCTTATTAGTTTTTGGACGCTGCTGAGTTATGCGATGGAGAAAAGTGGTCGTACCAATGAGGCACTAGCCATTTACGAGCAGTGCTACGCGATGGGACCCGAGAATTGGCCTTATGATGCGACGTATGCTCACGGCCTCATGTTTCAACTCTATTTGGCCACTGAACAAACCGAGCAGGCATTAGCAATCGTGCCCGCTTTGCTCGAGACATCATGCATTAAAGATAGCAAGACTGCACTGAAATGGCTTAGACCGGTAGCCAACAACTTGCTAAAGCACTCCCTGACAGAGGCTGCCGTTCCTGTGCTTGAAGAGGTATTGCGACGCGAGGAGGAGATTCAAAAGGGCGGCGACTCGTTTCCAAAACTTGAAATGCAACTGCTTGGTGTTGATTTGAAACCT
>JBGSJT010000436.1:0-1816 GCA_041741715.1 Pirellulaceae bacterium
AGCGTGCTGTTGACGAGCAACCTAGCGTTTTCGAAGTGGGATCAAATCTTCAAGGACGCGATGACCACTGCGGCAGCGATCGACCGCTTAGTGCATCACAGCGTGATCATCGAACTGAACGTCCCCAGCTACCGCGTCGAACAAGCCAAACAGGCCAAAGCGACTGGCGAATCTACTACCAGCGAATGACACGCCATGAACTCGCGACAGGGAATTCTAATTGTCGCTAAAGAGGAGAACCAATTGTCGCCGAACAACTGCACTCTTTAGGTCACCCTGTTTGCGGTACAGAAAACCGATGTTGTTGGTTGCGTTTGCGATACTCAACTTTGACGTAACAACGTCATCATTTCGAAGAATTTCAATTGCTCGATCGAATTGCGATCGGGCATTCGCATAGTCACAACGTTTCGTTAAAACATCGCCAAGGTTATTGTGCGTCGTTGCCAGAGCGAGTGACGTGCAATCTGCCTGCTTCAACCTGAGAGCAAGGCATTCTCGGTAGTAGCCTTCTCCCCGATCCCAGTCACCAGAGCGAACGAAGCAGTAGCCGAGATCATTTAAAAACCGAGGGTATTCATTGGAATCCTTCCCGTAGACTGTTTCGGCGACTTCAGCTGATCGAATGAGCTCGGATCTTGCTTCTCTCAGATTTCCGGTGTTGGTTAAGCAAGTACCGTAAATGCGACGAGTTTCTGCAATCGCTTCGTGGTTAGGTCCAAAGAATTTCAAGTTCAGTCGAAGCGATTCTTCGTAGTAGGGCAGTGCCTGTTTGAATTGTCCAGCATGGTCCAAAAGCGAGGCAAGGTCCAAGCACTTCCCTGCAAAAGCACCGTGCTCTTTGCCAAAGGTGTCCCTCGTTATCTCGAGTACTTTTGCCATTTCAGTAGCGGCTTCGTCGTACTTCTGTTGGGCGGCCAACTCCATCGCCGCCTTGTAAAGCGGCATAGCCTGGGCGAGTCCTCGCTCTTGTGAAGGCGTAAACTGCGCTAGCAGGCTAGCTGGACAACAGCAGAGGACAAATATCGCTTTTAGAATCACGAGCAAGCAAAAGTACGACCAATACACAAAAGGAACTCTTCGGGAAAAAATACTGAAGACTTGAAGGTGTTGCGAAGCAAATTCAGGGCTCATTGTTTTTGCCGAAGCTTAGGTATCGTGGAATTATTTCTATCTAACATTAACGAACTTCCCCGATTGCCTTAACACTTCCACTCGTCAACACGCCACTCTTGAGAACGAGATCGCGTTCCGACTCAGACAGATACCTCCAGGCGCACTGCAACAGTCCTTTCGGACGATCGTCTAGAAACACTGCGATCAATTCCTCAACTGCAACTAAGTCAGTTTCCACAGCCTGGGCGGCCGCAAGGGCGCCCGACTGTGCAGATGATTCTCTCAGGCCGCCGAAAGGATTAAGAAAGCCGACACGACTTGGACGATTCGCCTCAGCTAAGTACCCGTTCAGTAAGTCAAGCAACTTCGCATGCTTCACTAGTGCTAGCTCAAACGCATCGCTGTACATCTTGTCATACGAAGGCTTAGCTTTGACTTTCGCTGTTGTGAGTAGCTGCATTGCGATACGGCGTTGATCAACGTCATCGAAAACAGGTTCCAATAAAAAAACTGAAAGCCTTCCATTGGTGCGAGCGGTGCCAACAATGTTCCCTTGGCTATTAATCCCGCATTATTCACCGAGCGCATACTGGCGGTAGAAACCATCGCGTGAAACGCTACGTTTAACGGTTCATCACAACCAACTCAAACGCAAAGCAGGATCACGCGATGGGTGAACACCAAGGTAACCTTTTTGAGC
>JBGSJT010000437.1:0-14402 GCA_041741715.1 Pirellulaceae bacterium
AAGCACTGCATTTAGGGCCGAAGGCTCGGCGGATTGTCTAGCCCCGGCTGAAGGCCGGGTGGGTGGAGGAGGACCGAACCACATAGGGCTGAAGGCCCGGCCAATTCAATCCATGGTCCGGACGGAGACGAAACCGGCGGACGTGTGGCGCGGGGTCTGGGCTGCGAGTAACTTCCACTCCAAATGTTCGCCCGGTGTCCATGTATCACACACCCCTCCACTGGGGGAATTTGGGGGTCTGCCAAATTCATTACTTCGAGCGCTCAAACCATCATTTGGTGCTCGCAACTCAACTCCTTCGACAACACTGGCTAGGCCAGTGCCACCCAACCCAATTTGCGTGTTGGCCCGGTGTCAATGCACCACATACCCCTTCACTGGGCAAATCTGGTGGTGTGCCAAATTCATTACTTCGAGCGCTCAATCCATCATTTGGTGCTCGCAACTCAACTCCTTCGACAACACTGGCTAGGCCAGTGCCACCCACTCCAATTTGCGTGTTGGCTCGGTGTCCATGCACCACACACTCCTTCACTGGGCAAATTTGGTGGTGTGCCAAATTCATTACTCCGAGCGCTCAAACCATCATTTGGTGCTCGCAACTCAACTCCTTCGATAACACTGGCTAGGCCAGTGCCACCCACTCCATTTGGCGCGTTGGCTCGGTGTCGATGCACCACACACTTCTTCACTGGGGAAATTTGGTGGTGCGTCAAATTCATTACTCCGAGCGCTCAAACCATCATTTGGTGCGCGCAACTCAACTCCTTCGACAACACTGGCTAGGCCAGTGCCACCCACTCCATTTGGCGCGTTGGCTCGGTGTCGATGCACCACATACTTCTTCACTGGGGAAATTTGGTGGTGCGTCAAATTCATTACTCCGAGCGCTCAAACCATCATTTGGTGCGCGCAACGCAACTCCTTCGACAACACTGGCTAGGCCAGTGCCACCCACTCCATCCACTCCATCCACTCCATTACTCCATTACTCCATCCATGAACTAGCCGGTGGCGGGGTCACTGATGGCGAATAGTTGCTGTGGTTCGCCTCTCGGGCCAACTTGATCTAACCACATGCGGTAAAGCACTCGGAGTGGTTCGAATCCCAGTTGGCGGACCAATGCCTCAGCCTGTGGATTCGTAGATGGCACGTCCCACAGGCAGCTTATGGTGCACGATGCGAGCAACCGTTCGATCAACGACTGGGCTACGCTGGTATCAGTAGCGACGACAGGCCCTAGGTATGAGGCGACTCTGCCACGTCGCAACAGTCCATACCCCTGATCGCTTGCGACTAGCTGCGATGATTGACAAAGTTGCTCGATCCATGACCAGCGATCAACTCCGAATGCTTGCCGATCAAGCTCACGCAAATGCGAATCGATTTCCGGATTCGAATCTAGTCGTAGATTGCCTTGTTCACCACCATCGACAGCACTATCAGCTCGACGCGCCAGCGAGTGGATCGCCTGCTCCAACAATACCGGGGACCCACTCGCTGGCGCGTCGAGCTGATATTGCCAGCGTTGCCATTCACTTGAGACGTGGAATCCCAACTGTTCGTAGAGTGGACGACCAGCGGGTGTGGCGTCCAGCCCAATGGCCCTGACTCCGCGCACTTTCAGATAGTCGATCGCTCTGTGCATCAGCTCCCTCCCAATTCCTTGGCGGCGTGCTGCGGGATGAACCAACATCATGCCAATCCAAGCCATTTCGGTCCCATAGGCAATCGTCGTTACGGTACCTAACAGTTTGCCATCCCTGGTGGCTTTGAAGCAGCCTTGGGATTCGCGACGAACCAACCGCCGCCAATCCTCGGGCAATTGATTCCAACCCGCCAGTTCCACCAGTGACTGAGCTGAATCAATATCACGGTGAGTGAGTTGTTGTATGGCGAACGTCATACTGTTTGTCCGATTGGCTATTGCCCAATTCCATCTACTTTGGCACGCAACAAGTGGTTGTCAGCGAAAAGTATTTAGCTGACCTAGGATTTGAAGGAGTGCGAGCGAGGCTTCGGCTTCTTCGCTGACCACGTGGTCGGCACCCGCGCGACGCAGTTTGGCGGCGTTGGCTTGATAACGACAACGGACAATTAATATTGCCTGTGGGGCTATTTGCCTGGCCGACAATACGACTTGCAGGGCCGATTCGTCTTGCGGTACGCACACCGCGACTAGGTCGCAGCGATCCACTTCGGCAATCTCCAAGATCGACCTCTGCGAAGCGTCGCCAGCCACAGTGCGGAAGCCCTCTTGGGCGAAATGATGCAAGTTGATCGGGCTGAGGTCGATCAAACAGACGTCCCGTCCCAGAATCTCCAACTGAGACGCGACTTGGCGACCGATGGGACCAGCCCCGATGACTGCAGCGCATCGGCGACCATCATCGTTCCGCGACTGAGCTACGACCACTGCAATTTGGCCTGACGCTCCGACAACGGTTTTACCCAATTGCACTCTTCTCAAGCCAACTTTCATTAGTGGCGGAGTTAGAATTAACGATCCCACGGCAATGGCCACCACGCGCTGATATTGATCTTCGGTCAGTACGCCTGTCTCCAAGCCAAGCAGCACCAGCACAAACGCGAACTCACCCACTTGGGACAGCCCCAGACCCGTCCCCCAGGCGCTGCGCCATGTTAGTCCAGTAATTCTAAGAGCGATGGTGGCGGCCAGAGCTTTAATAAGTAACACAGAGACCAAGGCCAGTAGAACTTCCACCGGATCGTTCCACACCACACGTGGATCGAAGATGAGCCCCAGTCCAACAAAAAATATTGCCGCGAAGGTCTCGCGAAAGGGGAGTACGAGCGCATCGATCTGTTTCGTCCAGCGATTACCATTAAAAATCAACCCCGCCGCAAAGGCTCCCACGGCGGGGGGAAGTCCAACGGAGTAAGCGGCCAATGTCACTCCCCCCAACGAAACGATCGTAAACAGGATTACCAATTCAGGACTGCGAAAACCAGCCAACCTGGGAATGAGCCATTCGGACAACAAGCGTCTCAATCCGATTACCGCCAACACAAATAGACTGGAGATCAAGCCAAGCCACAGATAGTCGAACCACTGCGGAGCTTGTTCGCTCCCGGTCAACAAAGGTATCAACAACAACAACGGGATCAGCGCCGCATCTTGGAATAACAGTATGCCAATCGCGCGCATGCCATGCGGCTGTTCGGATTGTCCCCATTCGGACAAGGCTTTGAAAACCAACACCGTGGAACTGAATGAGATGGCCGACGCGAGCAACCAGGCCGCTTGCCAGTCGCAGCCGAACCACAGTAGGCCACTGGCCACCGGCAGCGCAACCAGCGTCATCTGCACGGCACCACCAATGATGAGATTCCGACCGAGTTGTCTCACATCGTCGATCGAGAACTCGAGACCAATGGTGAAGAGTAGTAGGAAAACCCCAATTTCAGTAAAGGCTTCTAACTGATGGGATTCATCGCGAACCCATCCCAACAGTCCTTCGCCGAGCAACGTTCCGACGATCAAGTAGCCAATTAGCACAGAGAGGTTGAGCCAGCGACAGACAAAGGCAGCCAATAGCCCCGCCGCCAGAATGGTCAGCAGGTCGTGGATAACAGTTTGCGTCATGAAGTTTAAACTCGTAGCTGCGGTCGCCAGACTGTAGGGAAGTGGACGTTCTGGCGAACGTAGCTACAGCTTACAACTGGTCAGGATCTACGCCTAGCTCTCGTAGCAAATCTGCCAAGCGATCCGCGCGGGCTGTCTGCTGAGCGGCGCGCGTTGCTTCTTCGTTGGCACGAGCGGTTTCCTGTTCGGCGCGAAGTGACTCCTGTTCGGCGCGAAGTGACTCATGTTCGGCACGAAGTGACTCATGTTCGGCGCGAAGAGTTTCCTGGTTGGCGCGATTCGACTCTATTTCGGCTCGGGCAGCCTCATGCTCGGCGGCCTGTCGCGCTTGTTGCATTTGTTCGCATACTTCCAAGTAGGTGAGAAAAGGAGTCCCGTCCGGCTGCCACAACCTCACCAATTTCTGCTCCTCAACCTCGAAACGAATCCCCAAGCGCGGGCTGACCCAAGCCAACATATCTTCGATCTCAATTAATTCACCATCCTTGCGCAGCCAACCATCGACGTGACAATTGTCAGGGTCGATGACGTAATACTCCTCAACGCCAAATCTGTCGTAGAACTGGAATTTTTTTAACATCTCGGCGTGTCGATTGCCAGGCGAAAGGACTTCGAACACCACTTGCGGCGCGATACCTTCCTCCAACCACTGCATGTAGGAACTGCGATGCCCCTTGGGACGCCCAAAGGCGACCAGCGCGTCGGGAGCACAATTCAATTTGTTGTCCCCTTCAACTGGATACCACAATAGATCCCCCGCCACAAAGACGTCGGGATCATGCTGGAACATTCGGTCCAAACTCCCCTTGATGGCCACGATCCATTCGAATTGCAACGTGTTCTCTGCCATCGGTCGACCATCGCTACTGGGATAATGAACTTGCGTCGAATTCTGAACCAAACTCATACTGAAACCTATTTAGTCGTGGATCTAAGTCGTGGATCGCTTTCGCGACTGGCAAATCGGTAGGCAGCGTGCGGAAAAAAATTGTCGTAGCTACGTTTGCCAGAACGCAGGCTTCCTGCGGACTGGCGACCGCAGCTACTTTGGGATGACAATAGCGACTGACCGGCGGAGCGGTCAGCGACTTTCGTTTATTCTAACTCATTCCAGTTGGCTTTGCCGATTAACCCGGATTATTCATGAGTGCCTATACCGAGGTATTTCTCACCCTCCCGTATGCGGGAGGGTCGCGAGTAATGCGAGCGGGGAGGGCCAATTTAGCCGTATTGCCCCCTCCGCTCGCATTACTCGCGACTCCCCCGCAGGGGAGTACGTGAATAATCCGGGATTAACCGACGGCGCGGCGTTGGCGAAACGTTAGAATTCAAGCGACTGCTAGCTTTACATTTATAAAACGAATGGATCCCAACCATGCTCGATTGGTTGAATTATCACCACCTGCACTACTTTTGGATGGTCGCCAAGGAGGGTGGTATTACGGCGGCGGCAGACAAGCTGCATCTGGCACAACCCACTTTGTCGTCCCAAATCCAGAAGCTTGAGCGATCGATGAAGGTCAAATTGTTCGAACGCGCCGGGCGTGGATTAGTGCTGACCGATACCGGACAAATGGTCTATCGCTATGCCGATGAAATCTTCAGCCTCGGTCGCGAACTGACCGATACACTGCAGGGGATTCCTACCCAGGATACGCTACGACTAGTAGTCGGCGTCCCCGACGTGGTCCCCAAGCTGATCGTCTACCAGTTGCTCAAGCCGGCGTTGGCTCTGGAACAGCGCGTGCAGATTGTGTGTTACGAAGGAAAGCTGCAAGAGCTGCTCAGCGACTTGGCCCTGCATCGGCTCGATATTGTCCTGGCCGACACGCCACTGACGCCGCATTTAAACGTGCGCGCCTTCAATCACTTATTGGGCGAGTGCCAGGTATCTGTACTGGGTTGTAGTGAGCTAGCGCACAAGTACAAGAAAAACTTCCCCGCTTCACTGCACCAAGCCCCGATGCTGTTGCCTACCCAAAACACTTCGTTGCGACGAGCGCTGGAACAGTGGTTTGATCAGCGCAATTTGCGTCCCGATGTGCGGCACGAATTCGAAGATAGCGCGATCCTCAAAGTGTTTGGCCAAGCTGGGCACGGTTTAATCATTTCCCCTTCCGCCACTGAAAAGGAAGTGGCCCAGCAGTATGGCTTGAAAGTCGTGGGGCGCATTCCCGAAATCTCCGAGCGATACTACGCTATCTCCATCGAACGTCGTCTGAAACACCCCGCCGTAGTTGCGATTTGCGATTCCGCTCGTACTAAACTTTTCAGTGAAAATTGAGCGCCAAATTAGAAAGATGCCTGACATGAATACCATCGATCGAACCTATCAATTGGCTGTTGAGCAGTACGCGGAGTTGGGTGTCGACGTACAGCGGGGGATGGACCGTTTACGTGAGATCTCCATCTCGGTTCACTGTTGGCAAGGAGACGACGTCCGAGGTTTTGAGGGGACCGGAGCCGAACTGGGAAGTGGCCTAGCAGTCACCGGCAATTATCCAGGTAGAGCTCGCACCGCTGACGAATTGCGCAGTGATTTGCAGTTAGCCTACGCGCTCATCCCGGGCCAGCATCGACTCAATTTGCACGCCTTGTACGGCGAGTTCTCGAGTCCCGTTGATCGGGACGCGATTGGTGTGGAACACTTCCGCGGCTGGATCGAGTGGGGCAGCCAACAGGGAATCCAACTCGATTTCAATCCCAGCTATTTTGCGCACGATAAGGCCTCAGAGGGATGGACGCTGGCGCACCCTGATCCGGCGATCCGCCAGTTTTGGATCGAGCATGGGATCGCTTGCCGACGCATCGCGGCCGCTATGGGAGAGAAGCAGGGGAGTCCTTGTATCAACAATGTATGGGTCCCGGATGGCTGCAAGGACTCGCCCGCCGATCGCCAAGGGCCACGTCAGCGATTAGCTGAATCGCTGGACACCCTATTTCAAGAACCATTCGACGAGGCTCACCTGCGCGACGCGGTCGAATGCAAACTGTTCGGCATCGGCTCGGAAAGCTACGTCGTCGGCTCGCACGAATTCTATTTGGGATATGCGATCTCGCGACAAAAAGTACTGTGCCTCGACGCTGGCCACTTTCATCCGACCGAAGTGATCTCCGACAAGATATCGTCCGTATTGATGTACGTCCCAGAATTGTTGCTGCATGTCAGTCGCGGCGTGCGCTGGGATAGCGATCATGTAGTGACCTACAGCGACGAATTGCAAGCCATCATGCAAGAGATCGTCCGTGGCGGATATTTGTCTCGCGTACATATTGGGCTCGATTATTTCGACGCCAGTATCAATCGCATCGCCGCCTGGACTATCGGCACTCGCAACGCGCTCAAGGCATTGTTGGCTGCGTTACTGGAGCCAACTGACAAACTCCAGCAATTCGAACGCGACGGCGACTTCACCGCTCGCCTAGCACTAATGGAAGAGCAAAAGCTCATGCCACTCGGCGCGGTCTGGAATTACTACTGTCAATCCCAAGGAGTACCCGTGGGGCGCGAGTGGTTGCAGAAAGTGCGCGAATACGAGAGTGATGTTTTGCGCCAACGCGGAGGGTAGGGAGAAGGGGAGAGTGGGGGAGAGGGGGAGTGATGGAATGACAGGTCAGTTGGTCTCTAGCCTCTAACCTCCTTTTTAGTGGGTGGCACTGGCTGGGCCAGTGATGTCGAAGAAGGAGAGTAAGTATCACATGCGATGTGTTGAGCGCTCGAAGTAATGAATTCTGCCTACCACTAGATTCTTCCAGAGGTAGGGCGCAACAATCCGTAGTTGAATGTGTGAATCGAAGTAATGAAGTCTGTCTGCTACGAGGTCACTGTCCAGCCGAAATGCAATTGTGCCTGAAATGAGAGCGCGCTAGAAAGCCCCCGATGGTGTCAACTTCGGATACTTCGAATCGCTGGACAATGGAAAGGTGGGGCAAAGCGAAGTGCTTCGATCTTCACTGGCTAGGCCAGTGCCACCCAACCGAAATGCAACTGTGCCTGAAATGAGAGCGCGCTAGAAAGCCCCCGATGGTGTCAACTTCGGTTACTTCGAATTGTTGGACAATGGAAAGGTGGGGCAATCGGAACAGGGATATGAAAACTATTCCGTTCGCATCGAACGCAGCTATAAAGGGAAAGATGACCAGTTCCATACAACTCCATACCTTCGCGATGGCGATCTGCTGCGTGCTGAACGACTCTTGCAGCAGGCAGACGAGTGGATCGAGCAGCAAATCCAGAGAGCGAGCGTAGCGACTGATGATTTTTTTCGTGGGCACATCATGTCCACCAAAAGCCACGCGGGTGCGAACGCGGGAGATGTTGATTGCGACGTCTTCAGTCGCAATGTAGTACAGGTAGGTGCGGAAGCCACGTAGTCTCGCACTCCGCAAAAGCTCGATCTTGTCCGGTGAAGACATCACCGTTTCAAACGTGAACGAGACACCGGCTTCAATCAGGCTCTGTCGTACGAAATCCGCTGTCACCGATGCCAGGTAGGCGGCCTTCTCCTGAACGGGAAAGATCAAATGGCTTCCAGTCAAAGATATCTGAGCGGCAATGTGCTCTAGCTCGGCGGTCTTGATCAAGCTAGAGCCTGCGAAGAACGATCGCAAGTCTTCGAGAGTTGGGGCTAACCCAAACTGCCGCAGATCGATGCCGCTGGGCGACTGTAGCTGAACTTGAATTTCATCGGGATTGACATAGTAACCCAGTAGCTCAGGACGAAGCAACGATTTAATCGTGCTCTTGCCGGATCCATTGGGTCCCGCAAACATCCGCAATCTAGGAGTGTCACCCATTACGGGACTTGCACAATTTGGCCTGGAATTACAGGAATTGCAGGCGTAACCGAATGTATTGGATCAACCCTGCCATCTGGAAATACTTCCACCAACAAGCCTTCCCTGACTACCAAAACGCTGTGTCCGGCGGACAATGCCTGAGCGTAGGCGATCTTCGTTGCCTGCTCGGCCAGAGCGGGGATCTGCTCTTCTGTCTGAATTGGTTTTTCTGAGATGGCCATACTTGTGTCTCCTAAGTCGATTGTAGCATCGTTCACGCACAATCGGAAGGGAAATGTGTATTCATCTAGGTTGTCACAGGAAACTGACAGCCGAGTCCTCACCGGAATTAGCGGCAGAGTTCCTGCTCCGCCTGAGAACTACCGATGCGATGCTGAAAGGTGGTCACTGAATCAAGTCTGGTTTCGGCTTGACCCGTCGTAACGACAACGGGGTTCGGTTCTTCCGTGGCTCGTTCCGGAACTGCCTTAAGATGTCGCTTGACGCGAGTGGTTATCGGCTCTTCTGCAGCCAAGTCGGGCGAACTGGATTCGCGACTCACAGCCGACGCCGGAGCCTGTGAGCTTCGCAACTGTTCAATACGATCTGTGATTTCAGCCGAGCTCATCTTGAGATATCGCGATTCGGGAAGGCGAAGGGCTTCAATCTTCACTGGCTGGGCCAGTGCCACCCAACAGGTAGGCTGGTTTGTCTAACCGGCAGAACTTGGCTCGTGAGGGACAAGCTGGCGTGGGACCCGACTACGCGAGAATTCGCTTCGCGACTGTGCCGGCGACATCGGTCAATCGAAAATCTCGTCCGGCGTAACGGAAGGTCAACCGTTCGTGATCCAATCCCAACACATGCAAGAGCGTGGCGTGGAGATCATTCACGTGCATTTTATCTTCGACGGCATAGTATCCAAAATCATCGGTCGCGCCGTATGCCATTCCCGTTTTGACTCCACCCCCAGCCATCCACATCGTAAATCCGTGTGGATTGTGATCGCGTCCATCAGTTCCTTGGGCCGTGGGCGTACGTCCAAACTCACCTCCCCATAAAACCAACGTGTCGCGAAGTAGATCGCGATCCTTCAGATCTTGTAGAAAACCAGCGATGGGCCGGTCAACCTCAGCCGCGTTTTTGGTATGCCCTTGATAGAGATTGCCGTGCTGATCCCACTGCACATCGCTATCGCTATGTGTGACTTGTACGAACCTCACTCCGGCTTCTAAGAACCGCCGCGCCATCAGACATTGCCTACCAAAATCTTCCGTGAGCGGATCATCGATACCATACAGCCTGTGTGTTGCCGCCGTCTCGTGTGATAGGTCTTGAAGTTCAGGCATGGTGGCTTGCATCCCAAAAGCCAATTCGAACGAGTGCATGCGGCCTTCGAGCGCGGCGTCTCGCGGACGTTGGGCCAAATGCTGCTGATTCATGGCTTGGATTAAATCCAATTGCTCGCGTTGTGTCGGCGTGGAATAGCGACTATTGCGAACGTGCTTTACGACAGCTTGTTTGGAGGGCAAACTGGCGTTGCCGATCGGCGTCCCTTGGCAGTGCGAGGGAAGAAAGGCTGCTCCCCAATTGTTCACACCACCATGCGCCAACGTTGGACAGAGCGTGACAAAGGCGGGTAGGTTCTCGTTCTCGGTCCCCAGTCCATAGCTCACCCAAGCTCCCATGCTTGGACGCACGAACTGATCGCTGCCAGTATGCAATTTGAGCAGCGCGCCACCATGCGCGGGATTAGTTCCATGGACCGAACGTAGAATGCACAAGTCGTCGACATGCTGGGCCACATGCGGGAACAAATCGCTGACCGGCAATCCGCTCTGACCGTACTGTTTGAATTTCCAAGGGCTGCGCAGCAGATTCCCTTGTTTGGCGAACGTCACTTCGGGCAATGCGAAAGAAGGTGCCTGACCGTGGGCGCGGTCCAGCTCTGGCTTGGGATCGAAGGTATCTACGTGCGAAGGTCCACCCTTCATGAACAGGAACACGATCCGCTTAGCGCGCGGTGTATGATGCGGCATGCGCGCCGCCAGCGGATTGTCACTTCCGGCAACCGCTTCGCCTCCCAACATGGCCGCCATCGCTAGCCCACCAAAGCCGACTGCCGAATGTTGCAGCAATTGTCGACGATTTGACAACGCGAGTGCTCTGTCATTCATGGTCATTTCCTTGTCTCGTCAATAATATCGGTTGACTGATTGTGCAAACTATCGTTAGCGCAGACTCCACTCTGCGCTGGAGTCCAGGCTTTAGCCGCTCTTGCGCTGGAGTCCAGGCTTTAGCCGCTCTTGCGCTGGAGTCCAGGCTTTAGCCGATCTTGCGCTGGAGTCCAGGCTTTAGCCGATCTTTTTTCATTGCGCTTGAATCGCCTAAAGGCTAGACTCCAACAAATGCGCTGGAGTCCAGGCTTTAGCCGATCTTGCGCTGGAGTCCAGGCTTTAGCCGATCTTTTTTCATTGCGATTGAATCGCCTAAAGGCTAGACTCCAACAAATGCGCTGGAGTCCAGGCTTTAGCCGCCTTGCGCTGGAGTCCAGGCTTTAGCCGATCTTTTTTCATTGCGCTTGAATCGCCTAAACGCTAGACTCCAACGGGTTTGCAACAAATCCAAGCGTTCAAAGTGGCGTTGTCCAATTACTCGACAGTAATGAACTCGTTGCTAGCCAACAGGGCGTGGCAAAAAAGTGACCACGCGCGCAGTTCTTCGGGCGAAAGATTAACTGTAGGCGATTGTTGAATAGCGTTTGCGATTGATACGCTATCCTGCTCGTTCAACATCCGCGCCACGAAGTCGATCGCACGTTGCCTTTCGCGAGCGTCGGCGGGGCGTGAGAGGGCCAGTTGATAGGCCCAATCGACGCGTTGCTGGGCTTGTGAAAAATCGTGACAAACCTTCGCGGCTAGGGCGTTGGCCGAATCCATGACCAGCTCATCGTTGAGCATCAACAGCGATTGTGGCGCGACCACGGTTTGCTGTCGACTACCGGTCGGCATGGTAGCATCCGGAAAATCAAACTGCTCAAACAGCGTATAAACATTATTGCGAATCACCGGCAAATAGACCGCTCGCCGCAGGCTATCGTAGGTTGTGAAATCTCGCGAAGTATGATCGAAGACGAATTGTCGATTGCGTAGTGGAACTGTTTTCCCCCCCATGCTCGAGTCCAGCCGATCCGATACGGTCAACAGCGCGTCGCGAAGTTGTTCGGCCTCCAGTCGGCTACGATTAAACTTCCACATCCATCGATTCTCTGGATCAACTGCCTCCGCTTGGTCCTGGTTGGGATGTGTGGTCGACATCTGATAAAGACTCGAAGACAACAGCAGCCGATGCAATTCTTTGGTCGACCAGCCCGATTCGATGAAGGTCCGCGCCAGCCGATCGAGCAGCTCGGGGTGGGAAGGGGGATCACCCAGCAGCCCAAAGTTTTCAGTCGAGCTGACCAAGCCACGTCCAAAATGCCAGCGCCAAATGCGATTCACGTAAACACGTGCGGTGAGTGGATGTTGACTACTAGCCATCCACTGAGCGAGCTCCAATCGGCCACTCTCACGGCGCGGCAACACGGGGGGAACAGAAGAGGTGCGCATCACCGTTGGAAAAGCGCGGGGAATAGGTTCGCCGAGATTGCGATGGCTACCCCGAATATGAAGCGGAACACTCACCAATACTGGACCATCGCGGACCCCCATGATCGAGGCAGGATCGGGAGCGTTACTCTCGACGACTCGGGCCGCTTCCAGCAATGCGTAGTAGGCGTCAAGCGTGTCACGCTCAAACGCGAACTCCGGTTGCACGGGGACCACCAACAACTCAGGCAAGAGCCGGTCCAACTTCCGAGCTCGAGTCAAAATGGGATGCGGGGGCCGTTCTTCATAGTTGCCCGACGCGCGGCCGCTGGAATTCGTTTTAGTTGAACCGTCGCGACGATTTCCATTGTCGTCCTGCACATCAACGCGCACCAACCATCCCAACAGCTTCTCGTAATATCCTTCGATCTCCGCAGACGACGCACCACGGGCCACCTGTTGATGCCAGGTCGCCAACAACGGCTCGCTCTGTCGCAGTTGCAACTGTCCATGAAAATGATAGAGCATGCGCGGATGGAGCCCAGCCTGCTCGGCAATCTCGCGGACATCATTCAGGCTCGGATGCGAACCACACAAACTAGCCGCCGCGAAATACTTAGCGGCAGCACCTCTGGCCGTGACTCGGATCTGCTCCGTGGCTTCCCTTTTATAGTCGGTAGCGGCCTTCCTGCTCTTTGCAATCTCCGCATCGATACTCTGCAATTGAGCCAGTTCTTCGGCGGAAGCCAATTTGTGCTCGTGCCAATGTTTTATCGCCCCGTTATTGGTTCCATCGAAGGTTCGCGTGCTCTTGAAGAAACCCGCCAAGGCGTAGTAGTCGGATTGCAGAATCGGATCGAATTTGTGATCGTGACAGCGAGCGCACCCCAGTGTCATTCCCAAGAACGCTTTACCGGTCGCATCGATCTGTTCGTCGACGGTATCCATGATGAGTTTTTCAACGTCAGGCTCCGCCAATACCTTGGCCCCCAACGACAAAAATCCGGTAGCGGCAAGGGTTTCGACGTTGGCCTCGGGGAGCAAGTCGCCGGCGAGTTGTTCGATTAAAAAGCGGTCGAATGGTTTGTCGCTGTTGAAGGATGCAATCACATAGTCACGATAGCGCCACGCATTGCCATAGGCCAAGTTTTCGTCGAGCCCATTGGAGTCGGCATAACGGGCCACGTCCAACCAGTGACGCCCCCATCGTTCGCCATATTGCGGTGAAGCCAACAGACGCTCGACAACTGTTTGAAACGCAGTGGGAGAACTGTCGATGACGAAAGCCTCCACTTCGGCTGGAGACGGTGGCAAACCGATCAAGTCCAAGGTCGCGCGTCGGAGCAGTGTCCGTTTATCAGCGGCCGGAGCGGGGTGTAGGTCGTGTGCTTCGAGCTGCGACAGGATGAAGGCATCGATGGGAGTAGTCCCCCAAGCCTGATCCACGACCGCAGGCGTTTCGGGATTGGACAATGGACGTAGAGACCAGAAATCATGTCCCTCCTCAATGCTCAACGCCTTGTGTTTAGACGGCGAGTTTTGGCTTGGACCATCGACTGGGGTGATCTGTGCGTCGCGTGGATCGGGCGCACCGATATGGATCCAATGTTCGAGTGCCGCGATTTGTTCACTCGACAGTTTGCCGCTGGGGGGCATTTGCAAAGCGAGGTTCTCGTAGCGGACCGCTTCGATTAGGCGACTGAGCGCGGGCTCCCCCGAGATGATCACAGCACCACTCTCTCCGCCAGCTTGCCATGCGCTGCGCGAGTCGAGTCGCAGATTACCGCTCTGCTCCTCTGCCGCATGACATTCGTAACAATGCTCAATCAATAGCGGACGGATCCGCTGTTCGAAGAAATCGATCCCAGCTTGTTCGTCAGCAGCGAGTAACGTCGAAGAGATTAAGCTCACCGACGCTAGACAGCAGACGGTTAGTGTCCCAGCGACAGCGCGGGGTGCAATGCGAACACTCATAAGCAGGCGACCCAGTTGAAGGTGGGAAAGTCGCAATGTGGGAAGGCTGTATCCAGTTTATTATAGCACATCGCGTTTAGGTTTTTTCGCTGCCTAAAACTAGTGCCCCCTTTTTCGTGGAAAGGTGCACAGGCATATCAGTGCAGGCATATCAGTGCAGGCATATCAGCTCGACGCGCCAGCGAGTGGGTCCCTGGTGTGCGCTTTTCCGGTAGCCGAAGGCCCAAAATTGGAGTTGGGTTTTTTCGTCCCCCAGGCCTGCAGCCTGGGCTAGAGAATCGTCTGGGCTTTCAGCCCGAAGGGAGGGGACTAGCCGCGGCGGATCTGGGAGCCGCGGAAGCGGACGGCGATGTGGTAGACCTTCTTTTGTTGGTACTCGATTTCGCCGGTTTGTAAATCGAATCGCGTGGGGACATTGTGCCGCGAAATGTCGACGCTGGCGTGAAAGCCACGC
>JBGSJT010000438.1:0-8299 GCA_041741715.1 Pirellulaceae bacterium
CCGAAAAGAACTTTTCGGGGAGTCGCTTTCTGGCTTGGCAGTAAGCGCCAGTTTCCGCAGAGCAAGGACTTTCTCCTCGTGAAACGCGATGGGCAATCAAGCGAGCAACAGCCGCACGACAGGAATGATCCTGGCTCAAAACTTGCCCGAGAAATATCCATAGCGTGACGAGCGGCGAATAAGCTCGGTCGAGCCAGGCAACGTTCAAAGCCTTCAATGCTTGCTCTACCGTGCTCTCCGACAACACATCCGTGAATGGCAAGTTGCCGTCCTGTAGGAATTGTCGCTGTATAAATCGTACTTGCGGGCGAAGTCGTCCATAGTTAGAAAAGGACATCGTGAGGCCTCCGTGCCAGGAATGGGTGTGTGATAACTCCATTTAGGCATGTGAGGCCTTTTTTACCTATATCAATTCTGGGCAACGACTTGCGTAGAACTACGTGCCATTCGACACGCTCTCCTGAGCGCGCTGGTTCTCTTCGAACTGTAAAGGCATATCGCAGCCGGTCGGCAAGAAGGAGCCGAACGCCTGGGATCTGTATGATTTGCACGGCAATGTGATAGCGTGGTGCAGCAACTGGGCCGGTGATTATCCTGAGGGCGCGGTCAGCGATCCAACTCGCCCAACGGAGGGCTATAGCCGAATGATCCGCAGTGGCGCTTGGTTGACGCCGGCAATGTTAGGGAGGTCAGGGGACCTGGTCTTTCATTTCCCTCCGGTTAAACGTTAGGCGGCAACACGAACGTGGCGTCGTGTCGGGCGGCCTATGATAGCTTAAGCCGGTTTTTCTGTCTGGAGAATCTTTGATTTGATGCCCAAGACCCGCGGATGGCAGTCTCAGACGCACACAGGAAAAGCCCATTTAGCGGAAATCTGCAAAAATAAGCTCGTCTCGCGCAAGATTTCGAACTCCAATTCAGTCTTGATGTTAGAAGCCAATGAAGCCCTATACCCGACGAACTCATGAAACCAGCTCACGAACGAACCCGAGCCAGCCTGATTCTGCGACTACAGGACGCAGGCGATATGGCTGCCTGGGACGAGTTCGCGGCGATCTATGGTCCCGTCGTTTTCAACGTGGCTACGAGCCGAGGCTTTCAAGCGGCTGATGCGGAAAACTTGGTACAAGAAGTGTTTATGGCGGTTGCCAGCTCGATTTCCAATTGGCTGCAAAGGGAGAATCGCGGCAGTTTTCGTGCCTGGTTGTTGCGAATCGCTCGCAATGCTGCCGTCGACATGATTACGCAGAAGGCTACTCGCTCTTTGGGGTGTGATGGCAGCAAGGCACAGGTCCACTTGGCAATGTTGCCCGCTGCTTCTGAACTCTCCAGCGATCTGGATATCGAGTACAGTCGAATGGTCTTTCAATGGGCTGCGGAGCGAGTACGCAAGTCTGTAGCCAAGCATACTTGGCAGGCATTCTGGCTAACCAGCATTGAAGAACTGCCCGTCGATGAAGCCGCCACCCAGCTCAACACTCGCCCCGGCAATATCTATTTCGCACGCAGTCGCGTCTTGGCGCGCATCAAGGAACTTGTCCAGCAGTATCAGGACCCACGATGAATAAGCAGCAAGTAACGTGTGATGACGCGGCGCTGGAGGAGACGCTCCGGAGCGACGAATCGTCGGAGCCAAGCGAGCAGCTACTCGCGCATGTTGAAACCTGTACGCGCTGCCAACAGCGAATTGCTGAATTGGCGGGACCACTGGCAGTGTGGCAGGGTGTTAAGGCCGCGTTCTCGGAAGGTGAAGGTTCGTTTCAGCCACACCGTTTTCCGGCAGTGAATTTAGATCAATCAGCCATCGACTGGACCGAGTCGATGGCCACACAGTTGCTTTCACCGCCAACGCATCCGGAAATGCTCGGGAGATTGGGACGATATGAAGTGGAGCGGTTGATCGGCTCCGGCGGTATGGGGCTTGTCTTCAAAGCATTTGATACCGAGCTGAATCGGCCTGTCGCCATTAAGCTGCTGGCTCCTTATCTCGCTAGTAGCGGACCAGCGAGAAAGCGATTCTCGCGTGAAGCCCGCGCGGCTGCGGCAGTTGTGCATCCACACGTGGTGCCAATTCATAATGTCGAGACAGAGCGTGAAGCACCGTTCATCGTGATGCAGTATGTATCGGGCGAATCATTGCAGGCTCGTATTGATCGCGATGGAGCACTTGAGTTGTGTGAGACGCTGCGGATCGGTATGCAGGTCGCCGATGGCTTATCAGCCGCCCATCAACAGGGCATCGTGCATCGTGATATCAAGCCATCGAACATCCTGCTAGAGGAAGATGTCGACCGCGCATTGATCAGCGATTTTGGACTTGCACGCGCGGCCGATGATGCCAGCCTGACTCGCACTGGGTTCCATCCAGGCACGCCACAATACATGTCGCCTGAACAAGCATCCGGACAGATTGTTGATGTACGAAGCGATTTGTTCAGTCTCGGTAGCATGCTGTACACCATGTGTACCGGGCGTCCACCATTCAGAGCGGAGAACAGTCTGAGTGTCATGCGGCGGATCACAGAGTCCGAGCCGACTGCAATTCAAGAGATAAACCCAAGCATCCCGGAGTGGATGAGCGCGGTGATCAAAAAATTGATGACAAAAAGTGTTCAGGACCGAATTGCTTCGGCTGCGGAAGTGCGAGAACTGTTAGAGGCTCTCCTCAGCCACGTGCAGCAACCTTTATCAAGTCCACTGCCAACCCAACTTTGGCTCTTGACTTCCCAAGCCGACCCTAAAACGTCCGAATCAAAAAGAAGATGGATAAGTATGAAAACGCTTATACTCGGAAATAGCTTACTCATTGGGTGCGCAGCGTTTTTGATGCTTTCAACCAGTCCGGCACCGATGCAACAAAACAGCTCCAGCCCTCTCGGAACTCCTGTTGACGAGGGAGGTCTAAGCCAAGAAGAGAAGTCCCGTCTTGAAAGACTCGTCAAAAACAACCCGCTGATCGTTGTTGGGAAGTTGCAAGAAGGCGAGCCAACGGGAAGTGCACGGTCGCATTTGTTTGAAACGAATCAAATCCTCAAAGGCAAGCCAATCAAGTTCGATGTAATTTTTTCACATACTACAGCCACTGCCCCCATTGATCCGCGCGTGAATCAGAACCCTACGAGCAACCTACCAAATTTGGATGCTGGAGAGTACTTGTTGGTCTTGCAACAAGAAGAGGTCATCAGCACGTTTGCGGTCTCCGTATTCGGCCTGAGTGTCACTCCCGAAAAGACCTTTAACTACTTCATACTTTGCGACGGAGGACAACATGCCGCTTGGCTGGTGGGTTCACCGCAAGCAGGGTACATTAGACAGTTCTTGAGGCTCGTACAGAGCAAAGAAACGGATAAGGAAGTACTGGGACATGGCTACTCGCGACAGGGTGACTTCATCTATTTTGATAAGCAACGCATCGATCAAGCCGGTAGAATAGATTTCGACAGGTTTGCGAAGCTTGCCAATTTCAAGCTAAGTCAATGTGCGAACATCGACGCGGCGACCTTCAAAGCTCTGAGCGGAGAGTACACCAAGGATGAAAACAAAGTTTATTACAAATGGACCAGCTCTGGCCGCTTTTGGGTCGTTGAACTACCGATGGCAGATGCCAAAAGCTTTGAGGTCATTGGCGTCAATCTTGCAAGGGACTCGAAGAATGTTTGGTGGCATGGTGAGCTTCTACAAGGAGTCGATCCGAAGACTATCGAACTTGTGAATGCGGGATTCGTTTGGAAAGATGCGAAGAGCGTTTGGTATCAGAGAGAAAAGATTTCTGGCGCCGATGCAAAGACCTTCCGACATTTAGAGCAGGCGTTTTATAGGGACGCGAATCGAGTCTATTGGTCGATGACGCCGCTGGATGGTGCCGATCTCGATAGGTTTCGCACTTTTGGCGATGACAGTCCGTATGCTGCAGATCGCCGTAACGTTTGGAAAGGCAATACAAAAATCACCGGATATGATGCGCCAACGTTTCAGGCAATTCACCAATCTGTCATCAAGGATAAAAATGGGGTCTACGCCGGCGATCAGTTGATTGAAGATGCTGACCCTAAGTCTTTCCTCAAAGTAGCGGACCTTGATGCGTTCCATTCAGCCCTCTTGGCGGATGAGTATAAGTACTACGTGTTTCTGCCACATTATGGTAACGTCTATCAGGTCACTTCGACAGCCAATTCGCTGAAGGTCAAACGTTCAATCTGGCCACCTGGAATAAAGCAAAAAGATCCCGTTGCCATCGCGACTGCAGAACTCAATGAGACCACCCGTTGGCAGAAGTTGCATATCGCGGCTGACCCAGCGATCAACTCGGCGCAATTGCAGAATCAAGAAGCGCACGTGTTGAATATCTATACGGACCAGTTCACCAAGGCTTGGGAGATTATTCGCGAAAGAAAGGTTCAGAACAACTCGGTAGTACAAACAACTCCCGCACAACAGCTCTTCCAAGAAGATTCGCCTGAAAAAGAAGAACGATCAAGCGAAGGTTGGCAGTCGGATATCGCCGCCTTTGATACCTATCTTGCGGAGCTTGTCGGCAAGGCGAAAGTCCCTGATAAGCCATCGTTGGAAAGGCGAGTCACGATCGTCCCTGGCAGCGAAGAAACGAATTCGGAAGTTCTGCCCGTTACTGATGGTGCCGGTGGATTTGTCGACTCGGCCCCAGCCGAAGATACCGTTCAGTTTCAAGTGAACAATGCGTTGAAGGGGCGAAAGGTAAAGTGGGAATTTGAATTGGCACTTGACGCGGCTACGTCTTTTAATGGCGTTGCCCGACTCCAACCGAAATTCGCCTCCAAGGTGGACGCAAAGTCATTTCTCGCTGCGATTATGCTTGAGACAACTACTCAACTCGACTTCAAGGCTGGAGATATCGTAAAGCTGGAGGCGACGATTGGGGACGCTTCTGAAAACAAAGGGCTCGCCGGGCTCTCAGCTCCCGCTGGACCCGTCGCGATTTACCATCTCGACTCAACGACTCACCCTGTTTTTTGGTTGGGCCTTAAGGACGTCAAAATTTCGGGTCCGACTCGAAAGACGGCGGCCCTACGCCAGCCCGCTCCTGAAGTTACCGCTTTTGCGAAGGACTTGCTCCAGGCTTGGATGGTTTACGACGAAAAGAAGCTGAACCAACTTTACGCTGCCGAGGTGCAATTACTCCCAGGAAACCGCTTGTTCTATTTTGGGCTCGAAGTTCCCGGCAAAATGGCCGAATCCGGGGTTCCGGTCAAGCGTGATAAAATGCTCGTGGCTCTCAAAAAACAGGCGGAGAGGGATCCCATGCCGGCTTTTATTGCTGGCACGGTCGTCAACGCGTTTCGAATCGAGCAGCTGGATGTCGCGGTGGGTGACTATGCAACGGAACCGAATCAGCATAGCGAATCTCTTTTCCGTTTCATTCGATTCAAGATTGAGCAGAATGATGTTTTGCTAAGGCTCTCCGTGCCAGGTGCGTTCAGATTCGTACAACTACGTAGAGCGGACGATCAATGGAAAGTCATAGCCGAGTACTAATTGGGGGGCGTTTTTACAAATTGAATCACAATTGGCTCTGTCGACAAGAACAAGGAATCAAATGGAAAGAGTCGACGAAAGTTCCTTTGCGAATCCGCTGTGAGCGTTCTGTGAAGTGGATTTTTCTTCGCCGGGCAGGTTAACGACTCCGCAAGATTCGGTTCACCGAACGCTCATATAGGGATGTCATTTTGACTGCTAAAAAAGGTCAATGCTCTGCCCCACAGCGAATAGCGTTTGTGACTCAGGACGAACCGTCCTGTGTCGCGTATTGGCTCGACCTCACGCCTCTCGTGCGACTGGTAACGATGGTCATGCCGTCATTTCTCAACGTCATCGCCTTGATCTGTTTGGGCCTGGGGCTGATGACCTTCCCGCTGGCGGTGCTGCCTGCCGGGGAGAACATCCCAGCCGCAGCAGTGCTTCTGTTCGGCTTCGCACTGACGGTTGCCGACGGACTGCTGGACTTGTTCGGATTAGCGACTGCGGGGGCCACGGCCGGGGCACTGATCTATTTCTGGCCGAAGACCATCGACGGCAGAGGTGGTAGACCAGCTCCTCAGTCCAGGTCGCGTACTGCTGGGAGTCAAAAAACAGCGGGGGCAGTTCAGAAAATGTAGAATTGTCCTCCGGTTCTTGGTTGAGCTCGAATCGTCACGAAAAACATGAGCTCTGCATCGTTGAGGTGCGCAGTTGAAATGATCGACAATCTCGGTTTCCCGCATGAGGTGTACATCCGGCTCTTAATGTCGAGCCCCTGTCCTTCAAGCCACTTGGCATTTGCAGGTGTAGCGCAAAAATTATTCAACTTCAATGCGAGCTTTCCGCGGTTGGAACGGGGAGTGATAGACTCGAGATCGAAACGCCCTATTTTACGCACGCGTGGATCTTGGATTAAGCGAATCACCGTGGCAAGATCTGGGCCTTGTCCCATACGCCAGGCGTGGTCAAAGATATGCGATAGCAAGGCGTGCTCGCGGCTGAGCGCCGCCCCGATCGCGCTGCTCAAACTGGATAGATCGCTACGACTGGGAAGAGTTTGCCGTGCCTCTGGGTGCCACAACTCGGCGACTATGGGCTGGGGGGTCAAGCACACGCACCCATTTTGTCGATGTAAAACCTATGAACCAATACTTGACTAAAATGGTCGCAATAGTATCATTTCATAGGTTGAGGCGATGTCACAGCAGTTGAGGTTGAGCCGCAGAGGCTAAATTATGGGCGGAACAGCGAGCAAATTGATGGAACCACGAGCCGAAATCGCACCGCGACCTCAGTTGAGGATCCTGCGACCCGACGAATTCATTTCCACTCCATCGGCAAGGTTCCTACCCACAGGAATGACTGCAGAGAGTGCCGGGGGAATCGCCCCGGAGGTGCCCTACAGCGTACCGCAGGCGACCCCCGAGTTGCTTGAAGAATTGTCGCAAGTCAGTGCGCAGTTGGAGTCGGCCACGCCGCAAGAGATCTTGGCCTGGACCGCCCGACGTTTTGCCCCCAAGTTCACGATGGCCACCGCTTTTGGACCCGAGGGGATGACGATCATTCACATGCTGGCCGAAATCGCTCCGGAGACTCCGATCTTCAACTTGGATACCGGATATCAATTCAAGGAAACATTGGAACTGCGCGAAGAGGTCAAGCGACGGTATGGCATCGAAATCGAAATGAAGCAACCCGAGATGACTGTGGCGGCTTATGAGCAGCTCAACGGCGGTCCGGTTTACAAACACGACCCAAATCGCTGCTGCTTCGATCGCAAAGTAAAAGTGCTGCAACAGGCCGCGCGGGGCTTTGAAGCCTGGGCCAGCGCGATCCGACGCGATCAAAGTGAAGATCGGGCTCGGGCACCTATCGTCGGCTGGGACAAAAAATTTGGCTTGGTCAAAGTCAGCCCCCTTGCCAATTGGACGAAGCAAGATGTGTGGGGGATGATTACCCGCGAGAACATTCCCTACAACCCGTTGCACGACCAAGGTTACACGAGCGTCGGCTGCTGGCCGTGCACGCGCAGCGTCCTGCCGGGAGAAGACGAGCGGGCGGGGCGTTGGAGCGGATTTGCGAAGACCGAGTGTGGCCTGCATACCTCCGACTAAGCTGTGGCATCCCTGGGATCTGTAGCTCGCCGTCGGTTGAGCGTGCTTGAACGGCAGGAGAGTGATCGTGCAACTACCTATCAAAGCCCATTACGCAACGCTGGCGATGTTGGCTTTGGCCGATAAATTTGCCGACGATCAACTCATACCCGCCCGTATTATCGCTCGCGAACAGGGTATTCCCGGTCAGTTCCTGGGGCAAATCCTTCAACAACTCCGGGGCAACGCGTTGATCGTGAGTACCCGAGGTTCAAACGGTGGGTTTCGTTTGGCTCGGCGTCCTGCCGATATCTCGATTGCAGAGATCATCGACTCGGTTTACCCTTGGTCAGCCAGTGTGGTGGCGGATGCGAGCGAAACCAGCCCGCTCTCCGTGGCAGTGCTCGATGTGTGGCGCGACCTGAACCAGCAGCAGCGCGAGCTGCTCGAAGGGGTTTCGCTGGCCGATTTGCTACGGCGGTTAGAAAAGTCCTCCGCTACAATGTTTTATATCTAAGCGTTTTACATCTAAGCGTTTTATATCGAGATGGCTAACTGGACAGCGCCAGGTTTGTGAGCGGCAAGGCGCTAGCCCTTAGGTTTAGTCGCATTTTCGAAGCTAGTGTCCGATGTGTATTGAAAAGTTTTTGGTTGGGGGATGTTAAGCATGGACGAGTTTAAGCTGCGAGGTTTGTAAGTTGGATGGGGTTTGG
>JBGSJT010000439.1:0-13190 GCA_041741715.1 Pirellulaceae bacterium
CTTATAGCTATCGGGCAATAATGCCGGAACACCCTTCAAAAGTTTTTCCGCGACGAGGAATCGCGGAAGCGCGTCCGTAATCCAATGAAAGTACCCATTACTCCAGTTGTCAATAATCCATGCGCCACTTTCGAAATACAATGGTTTCTCCCAAAGCTTTTTCAGACGCACCAAACGGCCTTTCATGCTCAATGGCTGTACGTGGGACTCTTTCTCAAACAATCGCAAGTTGCAAATTGATAAAGCTGTATCTCCAAGAATTCTGCCATTTTTGATTCGTCGCGCCCAGGAAAAGGGAAGCACTTTCTCTAGCTCATGTTTAAAAAGACCCAGATCAGCTAAATTAAGATTTATTGGCAGAGTACGTTTGACAGTTTTGCTGCCCATGAAACTCTTTCGCTGATCAAATACAGTGCGGTCCATTACTTTGGTAAGTGCCCTTCTAACAATCTTTTAATACCCATAGCAAGCCTTGAAGGATTATGAACTTCTAGGTATTCATCGAAGCTGCCTTCGTCTTGAAACTGTTTTATTCGATCCTTGCTTTCGTAGAATTCGATTGCCTTTTTCACTTCGCTGGTTCTAAACGCAGTCGCTACCCCCAGCTTGTACTCTGAAACACGCTTGGCAGGCAATCCTTGGTCACCAACGATAATCGGTTTCCTGAAATGGGCTGCCTTTGTCAACGTATTACTACTAAATGGCCAATTCTCATAAACTGAGTAGATTACGTCGGCGGATTGAATAACAGCGTTATAGGCAGTAGCGTCGGGCAGTCGTGAAAGATGAAATATTGCGTTGGGTGCATGGCTCAAGCAACGGTGCATGAGATTGGCATCACGATCCGAGTAGGATCCTAAGTCTAATTGCCCGCAAAATAGGAATGCAAACCGATTCGGATCCATTTCTAAGCACGACTCGGCTAGCAGCGCAGCACCTTTCCAAGGCATTAAATTACCAACAAGGACGACGAGCATGCGATTACCCGCAAATGCGCGAAACCGCGTGCATAGTGGGTGAGAAGATACAGATGAATTGTCTGAGACATCAGGAAACGCTAGGACTGGCTTCCCGCAAAAGGTCGAGATTGGATCAACTAAATCTTCGTTGAGAGTTGCGATGCCCAATAGGTTTGGCTTTCGCAGGACATACGCATGGGTGCGGTCGCTTGCAAAACCGTCTTTATCACTGCCCTGCCCGACAAACTGGTGCGGATGGAGATAGAGGAATAACCAGGGTATTTGCTGGTCGTTGGTTACATAGTTCAGTATATCAAAGTCAACCTCGAGAACAGTCGTGAAGATGATGGCAGACGGTTTTTCCTTGAGCCTTCTCGAAATGCGATAAATTGCGAGTGTAATCTCACGTGCATACGATCGGCGCCGAAGCGTCCGCTGAAGTGATCGTGGGCGGACAGGGGTGAATGACGGCCAAGATACCTGGTGGATCGGGTATGATAATTCGTCGCTGCAATAAGTTTGCAACTGTTTTACTTGTTCAGCAAGTTTTGGAGTTGTGACAAGTTCGACTGCAAAGCCCAGCGATCGACAGGCTGATGCGTAAGCGCACAAATAGTCCGCATTGTGTCCGCCATTGCCCCAGTCGGCGATAATGAGGTAGGGAAGGGGCATCAAGTAGAGACCAACGTGAATAGATTTCTTGACAGAGATTTCAATCGCTTGCCCAAATTCTTATTTCAACTGGTCGATACCTACCTGCCTGTATCAGGCCGTGGATTGCGTTAAATCTTCCGCAGCTTTTGTCAGAATTGCCATCGCGGACATAGTGCTCGTATCTATCTGCAGATGAACCGTCCGTCATCTGTGAGCGGAAAAGCCGGCGACGACAAATGTGAATGTTCGCTGAAAAAGAAAAACGGTTGCTTGTCAACTTTGTTTCCAACATCGCAATAGTGCGACACGATTCTTGGTTGCATCTCTAACCGCCGTCGCAAAGTTTCACTGAACGGCTCGAAGGCGTAAATTGTCGCATTTGGAAAATCCTCCGCGTGCTGAATTTCCGTCCTCCCTTCATTGGCTCCGGTATCGATAATCACGCAGTCCGAACTTCCTTTTCGTATCCCTTTGCCCAGTTGTTCTTCTGTGGATATACATAATATATCTTGTGGAATAGTTTGTCCAAGATGGTGAGTTGGTTTCGTAGGGCGTGCTCCGTCTTTCAGATCCAATGGAGCGAATGCCGCTAACTCATGAGTTTAATCCTGAGCATGTTGAAAGTACGTACCAGAGTAGCTCCGCCGGCTTTGCCTAACTGGACAGCGCTACTTTGATTAGCCGTTTGGGCGTTAGCCCCGGTTTTGGGGCACAAACTCCGGGAACCGTGGCTAACGTCAAATAGGACCGGCGATTTACGGAATGTGGTTATTAAAGTGGCGCTGTCCAGCTAACTAACAGAGCGCGACATCTTTGCATAGCAGTCAAGCGTTGCCTCGGATGTTTTGTTCCACCTGAATAGCGCCGAGTGTTGTCTCCCCTGATCGATGAATGTCTTCCGGTCGTGCATCATCGTTGCCTGTGATACTGCCCGCGCGAGCGACGAGGGCGATACTGGATCGAAGAACAGAGCAAAGTCAGCGGCGATCTCTCTAAATACCGGAATATCACTCAGCACTGGTATCGTGCCCCGAAGCTGCGCCTCAACAATCGGAAGACCAAACCCCTCCGCAAGACTCGGAAACACAAAGCATGATGCCGACGAATATAGATGCCCGAGTTCTTTGTCGGTGACCCTTCCGACATTCTCGAATCGATCTTGCAGACCTTTTGCACGAATCAGATTCCGTTCCGCGTAACCAAAATCAGAACCCGCTACCTTAACTTTAAGCCACTGCGGCCACTCCGGCTTTGTCGTCGCATCGAGCAGGCAAAGAAAGTTCTTGTAGGCGCCTCGTGCTCCAACAAAGAGACAGTAATTCTCAGTCAGTAACATCTCGGAATTTTCAGAATGGCACAAATGATCAGCGCCGAGCTTGGCAACGAACAGTGGGCGATTTGAGCCCTCCCCAAATTGTGTGAAATCATCTGCAGTGGAGTCCGAAATTGCTAAAAACGCTTCTGCATGAACAAAACACTTTCGTTTCTGCTGAACCTGTTCGACCAGGGTGGAGTCAAAATAAAAGAATTTTTCAGCGATCATATCATACACCGAGACAACGGCGAACCGCCGCATTCGCGGATCTTCGGTATAAAACGTCGAGTGCCATATCGCATTCGGAAATTCTCGTTCTAATTGTCTAATCGCCAAACTTCTCCTAATCAACTTTGTAACGTCTCTCCGCCGAGATACCTGCATCCGGTGTGACGACCGTCTTACCGAGACATTTGCTGGAATTGGCTGAACAGCGTCGGAACCGAGAAGAAGAACATATGAAATGTCATCTGATGTTCTCCGCATTACCTCATAAAAAATCCTCCAAATACCGATCTGGAATGAATTCTCAAAGACTACCCCATCGATGAGGACTGTGCGTTTTGTCACGGTCACTGTAACAAGAAATGTATATAAGTTTCGGAAAACGGCGTAAGGAAGTCGTCGTCCGGTCGTTCGCGTTTGTTCGCTTCAAGCATCAACCATTGAGTACTTAGCGACTCTCGTTTCCTACTGACTTTTACCTTCACAAAAGGTCACCAACAAGAATGGTTTGACCAGTATTGACATCGACGAGCGGAAGGTTCGCTATTAGTTCGATCTGCTCTTTCGCCTCGCGTCGACAAAGGTTTTTGTCTTGATCTCTTCCCTCACGAAACTTTGCCTCGACAAATCCGCTCTGAACGGTCGGAGATTCGAGGTTCACCTGAAGACTAGCGTTGACAAAGTACGCGTTGTTTCCGGCTGAATTGCAACCGAGGAATCGCATGCCTTTTTGCGAAGCGAGCCTAACAAGTGCTGGCAAAGAAGCGCCGTAGTATAAGTTCGTGAAATGCTTTTCCAGTCGATCGAATGCCGGATCGTATGGCACCGTTACGGATGCTTTCGATCCAAACAACGAGTTGTACTCGCAAATGACTACATACGGATGTACCACATCAATTGCTTCCCATATCCAGTAGTCATTGCCATCGATGTCGATACTCAGAATGCCTACTTCACCCGTAAATCCGCTGGATTTAAATGTCGAGTTAATGTTCTCACGCGTGACGAAGTCATCGACGATTGAAAGGTTGTACTTCCAGATGTTGTCTCGAGATCGCACTCGCTGCATGCATTCGCGAGAACTGTCAATTATCAAGCCAGACCAGTTTCTGAGTTCGAGTAGCAGTCTCGTATTTGCTTCTGTATAGTCTTCAACGCCAAATTCAATAAAGCTCCAGCGTTCGGTGGGGATATGCTCCGCAAGAAAATCGATGATACCGTCGTCACCGAACTGAGAAAACACCCTGAATTCAGCATCCTGTATTGAATTCGGATTGAAACCGCAAAGCTTTCTACGCTTTGATTCAATTTCTGCCTGAAGCACCATCGACTTCTCCACAACGCGAGTAAGCTCCGCGACAGTGCTTGCCAAGTGGGCATTCAAGACCCCACTAATTTTAGATGCTAATACGTTCTTAGTTTTATTAAGCATTTTGATGCAGTGCGTTGCATTTTGGCGTGAAATCGTGCAAATAGAGATGGCTCTTGCAAGTACCCGAAGCAGTTGCGAAACGTGAATACGTCCGCAACATAGTTCACTCGTATCTTCGGTGGGTGCGCGAGAGGAAAGGCAATCGAATTGATTGTGTTGTATCTCTGGTCAACAGAATCACCTATCGTGTGAGTAGCGCGTTCATCGAAGCCGATGTTTGACACCAGGTCCGCATTCGGAAGAACTGCGACTCCTTTTGTCGCCCAGCAATTCAATAACCAGAGGTAGCCCCAACTGTCGATTTCTCCCGAAAGTGTTTTGCGAAACAGTCGCAAAAACTCTTTTTCAGCATGGTCGCCAAACTTACTCCTCAAAAACCCTGATGATTCTACAACGCGAAAATGATCTTCGTGACCCGAATACAATTTCCACGCACGCCGCCAGGTAGCCCATCCCCAAATGTGCTGAAAGTCTGAGAAATAGTAGGAGTGCCTACCGCGTTTAATACTATTCTGATGATTGCGTCCAGCGATACTTAAAACACGGTTGTTCGCTCGATATCTATCCAGGAGTTCCGCACAAAACGGGAAGAACGATGAGTCCGCCACACAGTCGTCTTCAAGAATAATTCCTTCTTCGACATGTTCAAAAAACCAGGTAATTGCGGAACTCACCGCTTCACGGCACCCTAGATTCTTATCACGGAACAGGGTTTTGACTTCGCAGTTCCAATCGACTTGGTCGACGATCGCACGCGACTTCCGGCAGAAATCCGCTTCTTCGTCACGACCAAGCCGCGGGCCATCGGCGGCGATGAACAGCTGTTTGGGCTTCGCTGCCCGAATCGGAGCAAACGATTGCTCGACTAAGTCTGGGCGGTTGAAAATTAGGAATAAGACCGGGGGCGTCATGGGAGTTCAACGCCCCATTTCGCAGCGACCGTTCGGTGAATGAGAATCGCCGATTTACACAGCTTAGATATGCAAACGAACCCTTCCGACTCAAGCGACTTTATGACCGGGTCACACAAAGCGTTGGAAGCAACCACGGCGCCAACCTCCACACAAGCAAACTCAACCGGAAACTTTTGAAAATCATGTGACTCGACTACCTGAATGTCATAGCCTTCGCAATCGACGCTCAGTAATCTTATCTTCTTTCCATCTGGCCAAATCTCATCAAGGATATTTTTGAGCGGTCGGACCGGAACCAATACGTTTTCAATTAACCTGGAGTGCCGTTCGCTAATTATTTGCGATTTTCCTGGGTCAAATGTGTTGTACAACGGCTGTTCAAAGCGCGAGTAAGACAACTCTCCTGCTTCCAATCCAACCCCACAGCACACAAATTGATCTTCTGGACGAAGCCTGGAAAACTGATCTGCAAAATCCGGGTTGGGGTCAATGGCGATTCCTCTCCAACCACGTTCATAAAAAAACGCAGTGTTGGTCATATGCATCGGATGGTTGCACCCAACGTCGACATATGTCGAAGCCGAATGGTCTCGATCCATCAAACGCCAAAGAAGAACATCTTCCCCCTCTTGGGCGAAAGACGAACACCCAAAAGCGCAGTGGTTCGTCAGGCCAAGCCTCTGGATGAGTTTCTCGCGAATGTGTTTTCGCATGCGAGCTAGCATCTTCGATTATTTGTTTTGTGCATATATTATTAGCTTTGTCTGCTGAATCGGTAGTTGCAGCTTTTAGGACCCTTGCTCCACCATCATTGGCCTGTCTGCGTTCGTCTAGGCTGAAAGGATGCATAGGCCGAAGCAATCGAAGCCCTTCATCGAATGATATCCGCGTTGCCGTTGTATCGCGTTAACCGCTCACTCATGATCTCAGCCGACATTAAAAATCACTTAACTCGAAGTTACGATCGCGTCCCAATCGCGATCTGTTTTGTGGGCCCTTGAGTAGCGACCATTTACTTCTCCATTACCCGTACTTGAGAAAATCTTGTATTCCCCATCAGTACTGGACGATAATGTCGAAAGTGAGTAGTTACTCCACAAAATGAGAATCATACTTATTGAGTCTCCAATTCTGCAGTCCCATTGCAACTAATGGCCGGCTGTTCTTGTAGCGAAGCGGCGGGGGTGTTCGAAACAGGATTGATGTGCACCAAGGGTAGCAATTAATCGGACCCGGTCCAATGAAGTCAATGCGAGTGAATCCCGCGTCCAGGAATAGCTGTAGTGAATTCGGATACCAATCGGAGTTGTCAAAAACTATCAATGCATCGCTTCGGCAACCTTCAATTGTTCTGACTGCACAGTCGAACCGAAAATGCCCATCGATTACGATAACGTCATAGTCTGCGATACCCAGATTTCGAAGCGTATAATCTTCGACGGTTTCGGCATAGCGGAGTTCGTTTTTGTCTATAATCCTGCGTTTCCCAATTTCATACCAGTCACGGTCGGCCTCCATAGAAGTCACACTCAACGATCGGGCGGACAAATAAACCGAACTATTTCCGGACCCGAATTCCAACACCTTGGATTTCGAGATATCTAGTTGGTCTAAATATTCGATCGCTGCGAATGTATACCACGGGATCTCGGTGTTTTCCAATGTTACAGGTTTCTTGTGCACGTAGGAGTTCAACGCCCCCTTGGTGTTTGCATAGTAATTTACGTAAAAAGTTACAAGTTCTCTTGGATAACCTAATAGCTCTGCGCCGGCGTGAGTACCAAATGCACGAAGTTGGGTAATTGCTGACAACAGTCTCCGGGCTTTCATTAGCATACCAACACTTTAGCAGTTTGAATTCCATGAATGGTCTATAAGTACGGGGCCATGGGCTCCCCCAAGAACTGTCCCGCTCCCATAATAATCACCGCCTTCAATTCGAAGACAAAATGCGTCTTCTATCCAGTCGGAAATGTCGTCTTGGATTGCGCAAAACACTGTACAGCTGTAAGTTCCCTCTTTCAGGTTCAGCTTCTTCCAGTGGCATTCCACCCTCCCGCTGTTCTGGAGTGAAATTGCTGAAAGCCCCGTGTCTCTTGTGTTTAGGTTGGCAATGGCATTTCCCCGGCTGTCTCTGACATTGAAAGCAAGCTGTATTGGCACCGAAGTTAGGTTCTCGTCGGATTCGTACTCGAAGATAATAGTAAGTTCCATCCCCGATGATAAGATTTCGCACAGGCTTCCCGAAGAAGAGTCTCGAAAAAGCACTCTTGTGATTCGCATCCGCTGGTTGCCGCGTCGATCATTTCGTAATCGGAGTGGGACTTGCTGGTGGTCTTCAGCCTCATGCGTATATCCACGAATGGCATCTAGCTGACTTCCTATGGTCTTTATTGTGCCGTTGGCGAGAAGTATTCCCGATCTACAGAGGTTCTCGATCGATGCCATGTTGTGGCTCACAAACAATACGGTCTTGCCGTGGCCTCGGGACACTTCTTGCATCTTGCCGATGCACTTCTTTTGAAACTCTGCATCGCCAACTGCCAATACCTCATCAACCACTAAAATCTCACAGTCCAAGTGGGCCGCAACCGCGAACCCAAGTCTGACCGTCATCCCACTGCTATAACGTTTCACCGGCGTGTCGATGTACTTTGCACAACCGCTGAATTCGACGATCTCATCGAGTTGCTTTGTGATCTCATGTCGACGCATTCCAAGGATAGCACCGTTGAGATAGATATTCTCGCGTCCCGTAAGTTCAGGATGGAACCCCGTCCCGACCTCCAGCAAACTTGCGATCCGTCCCCTCGCCTTAATGCTTCCTGTGGTTGGTGCAGTGACTTGAGAAAGAATCTTCAGGAGCGTCGATTTTCCGGCGCCGTTTCTGCCGATGATGCCGAGAATTTCCCCTCGCTGGACTTTAAATTCGATGTCTCTGAGGGCCCAGACGTAGTCGGAGCCAGGGGACGACGTTTGCGAGTTAAGGGTTGAGGATGATTTGATTGTCCGGTCGTTAACTAGGCCAACTTTAGCGAACGGATCCGGCTTGCCTCGCATTCTTGCCCAGGTTCGATGCAAGTCATGTGAAAGTGTACCGGTCCCAACTTCGCCGAGGCGATATTGTTTGGAGACGTTTTGAAATTTAATGGCGATGGACATGGGTCCAGTTGGAGGTCTTCAGTTAGTAGTGAAAAGAGTCGTCAGTCGTCAGTTTGCAGTTGGCGGGTGTCATTGCGTAGATTGCATGACAGGTCGAGCCACATTTTAGACTTTGAACCATCGGCCGACCGAGTCGGCGTGCACTTCTATCGTCGTTGCTCGGTTTCCGGTGAAGAAATATGGAGCGGAAAAGCGGTTAGCCATTGGCTTGCTCGCGGGATCGGTCTGGCTAATCGCTATTGCCTAAACGGTATCCATAAAGGTTCGCTCGACTCGGTTGAAAATGACGGTTGAAACGAGGAAGGCGACGAGTGCGAAGGTGGCTGCGTAGATGATTCCGGCGATCGAGAATGATCCGGCACCCAGGAATCCGTAACGCGTGGCCTCGAACGGGGGCGCAAGCGGGTTCCACGCCAGCACGGCGGCGATCTTGGGCGGCATTTGGGATGCGGGATAGATCACCGGCGTGGCGTACATCAATAGTTGCACACCGAACTGGAGCAAGAACACCATGTCGCGATACTTGGTCGTCAGCGCCGAAAACAACATACCGAACGCCAGTCCCATCGTGGCCATAATCAGTACGGTAAGCGGCAACAACATCGCGACGGAGTTGGGTTGGACTTGGCCGCTGATCACGTAGTAGGCCAGAAAGCACAGGAACAGTGCGAACTGGATTCCGAATCGCATCAGGTTCGATAGCACGATCGAAAGCGGTGTGATCAGCCGTGGGAAGTACACCTTGCCAAACAGTCCTGCGTTGTCTTTGAATACTGTCGCGGTCTTATTGAAGCACTCCGAAAAGTAATTCCACATCGCGATTCCCACCATGTAAAACAAAACTTGTGGAGCACCGTCGGTGGACAACTGCGCGATCTGACCAAACACGACAATGTAGATCATCGTTGTGAAGATCGGTTGAATGAAGAACCAAATCGGGCCGAGGATTGTCTGCTTGTAAAACGAGACGATGTCGCGGTGCGTGAAAAGGTACAGCAGATCCCGATACCGCCATACATCGCCGAATTGCAGCGACAATAGCGATGAATGCGGCTCGATGACTAAATCCCAAGTATCATTCTGCTCGACGACGGAATCGGTAACATCCTCATTCGCTTCTACTTTGTCAGCGATCGAGCTAGACAGTGGCATTAGGGATTCGATCGACGGAATATCGTGAAAATGGCGTCATTTAACGAGCCAGAGAATCTACTGAATGGACGTCTCATCGTTTCTTTGCTACTACAACCAAGCTTGCCCACAGCGGCCAAAATCGTCCGGCACCGGACAGCGTTTCCACCTTGAAATCGTTCGCTTCAAGAAAATTGTTCATCGTCGGATGGGACCACAGTTTGATATGCCCGCCGACTCGGGCGGGCTGATGATGATCGTCCCAACGATTGGTCAGGCTTAGCAGCAGATTTTTGGCGTAGCCGTAATACGGACACGTGACTATCAAGACGCCGTTTTGCGAAAGATGCTGTTTCGCAAGTCGGAGCAACGCCATCGGATCGTACAAGTGTTCGATCACTTCGCTACTTATCACCGCGTCAAATGTGCCCAAATGCGAGGTGTCGTCGTAAACGCCCAGGTTGTGAAATTGGACTTCATGATAGGTTTGGGATGCGATCGTAAAGCCGTCTAAATCGGGCTCGATTGCGGTCATTTCAAAGCCCGCTCGCCTGAGTTGTCCAGTCATGGCCCCGTTTCCGCAGCCGACATCCAGTATTCGCTTGCACCCCAGACGGCGCAAGTGCTTTTCAATCGCCGCACGGCAGTAGTCGACCGAATTGGTCGGTTGGGCGGATTGCCAGCCGTATTCGAAAGTGGGTGAGGGAGAGGTCAGTTGGGTCGAGGGAGTTATGAGTTGGCAGTTGGCAGTTAGGTTTTTCGGATTGGCTCGGCTTCGTCTTTGGTTTGGCTAATCGCTATCCGCTCACAACTAATCTATTTTCCGGTTTGCCGTCATTGGGGCTCGGTCAGGACTGCTCGCAATTGATCTGCGATTCCTAACGTTTCGGCCCACTGCTGCATGTACGTGTTATCGAGCTGTCCTTGAACAAACAGCACGTCCGCCACGTCGCCCAGATCACGTGGGCGGTTGGCGAGTAATTTGAGCAAGATCAAGTCTTCGGCTGTGACAATTTCGATCGAATCACCGGCGATTTGAAATCGCTGCCGTCGGCGCATCAGTGAACTTTGGAATGATGTCTCGTTCAAGAAGATGTCGACACGCGTACCGCAATTCCGCCCAGGACGACGTATTGCAACGCCAACTGATTGCATAAGCCAACGATCTCCCATAGCACGGCCTCGATGGTTCTATTCATCGCAATCGCGAGTCTCATTCGCTGAACCCCGATCCGCTAAAGCCCGATCCGCTAGTACCCGGTCGCCACGAAGAAATCCATCACACATCCTTCGATTTCGTAAATCGTTCTCTTGACGCAATCGTTCAAAACGTCGCCTCACAATTTCCGGATCGCCTTCGCAAATCGCTTTCCATGCGGGGCCGCAAAGCTCGAAGGTTAGCTGCAGACGCTCACTCGGCGTCATTTGGCGATATTTTTCTAAGGTTTCGGACGACAGCATGGAATCATGTATTCAGTAAAGTTCAAATTCGAACGATCATTTGGCTTTTGAAATGCTCAGGTGATCCCAGACATAGGGATACGTGTGGTGCCAAATCACTGCAGCGTAGCTGCCGTCTTCTTGTTGAGTGGCCATCACGATGATGCCCTCATGTCCGTCGAGTTCTGACATTTCCCTGTCACGAAGCAGCAAGTAGAGACTTGCCGCACACTTGGTTGCTTCAACTACTTCAAAATCCGAAACCCAATCGGGAACGAGTAAAACGAGTGTCTCACCATCGACTTCGATCGATTCGGCGCGTGGCGTGTAATCAAAGCACTCGTGTTTTTCGGAAACGTGGTCAATCCAATAGCGTTTCTCAGGACTCATTTCGCGTGGTGGTTTTTGGCAGGAAAATGGGGGCAGGAAAATTGGCAGTTGGCAAATAGCGGTAAGCTTGGTCGCGGCATTGGTCTGGCTAATTGCTAATCGCTAACAGCCTTTCCCATTTCTGTCGTCCCTACGGGACTTTGATTGCGCGGCGTTCACATACCTCGGACTCGCGTCTGGGGCTATTGCATTTCGTCACTTTGTGACTGGAGCGGGAACCGGTTCGGGGCGTTCATGTGCTTGGGTTTGTCTTTTGACGTAATTGACGCGATTCTTCAGCGATCTGGGCGACCGACTCGTTTTTCCACTTCGTTTGACGCCAACGTGTGTAATCAAACGATTCACGGGTGATCAACGCGATGAACCGTTCGGACTCGACCAAGCCCAATCCCATGCGTAGCAGTTGCATGGCGTCGCTGCGTAGTTCAACGTCACTCTTCATCGGAGCTACCTTCCATTTCACGGATAAAATCAATCGGATCGAGCACTACGATGCGTGACTCTCGTTTCAACTTATTTAAGATGTTTTTGTCGGTTGTCAGGAACCTGTCGGCATTTGCTTCAATTGCACTGGCGACGTGAAGCGCATCCATCGACTTCAGGCCCACCGATTCTAAAGTGATCGCGATCCGCTCAATGGAATCCGTGGTGTCCATGTCGCACTCGGCAATCATTTTCCAGGCCGAAATGGCGTTGCTGCGTTCTTCGTCGGGGTTGCGAATGTTTTCAAGATCGAGAATGCTCGACCAGACCAAGCAATGGTGACCTTCTTGTATCCACTGCTGGACAACGAGCTTTGCTTCGGTTTGCAACCGCACCAGCAATTGACGCTGGTCGTCGAACGGTCGGTTGAAGCAACAAAGATCCAGGTAAATTTTCATTAAACTGATCGGGTGGAGCCTTTCAAGCTTTGAGACCGGAGACCATCCCGGGCTCACCTCCGGGGCTATTGCATGTCGTCACTGTGTGACTGGGGGGGAAGAAGTTGGCAGTTGGTAGTTGGGAGTTGGCAGTTGTCTGGCTAATTGCTAATCGCTAACAGCTATTCGCTACTTTCTCATCTGCAACAGTTGGTCGACGATCTCGGGTTCTTCTTTGAGATTGGCGAGGACGGTGAGTTCGATATCATCGGTCGTCCGCGGTTCGCCCCAACGCTGGACAACGATCCCGCCAATGAAGCAAAATTCAAAATGCTGAAGTTGCAGAAATCCTTGCAACTCAAGTGCGGAATTCCAAATCGATCGCGAAATTTCCGTCATCGGTCTGGCTGAGTAACTTTGGCAGTGAGTTGCTGGAGCCTCAGTCGCATCATCCATGACTGCCAAATCGCCAGCCCGTTCGCTTCGGGTGCTTCGCTGGCGAATCCTTGGCCTGCGCCCAACATCTTCGCGCCTTCGGTCTCGTCCATCTGACGTAGCCGCTCGTCTCGCATCTGCTGCATGACTGGCCCGGCAACTTTCCAACCCTGAATCCATTGACGGGCCTGTTCGGCAGTCATTTCGGTCGTTGCTCGATGGGATTCTGCGGAAGGCATGGGGGAGGGGGAGCAGTTGGCAGTTGGCAGTTGG
>JBGSJT010000440.1:0-3401 GCA_041741715.1 Pirellulaceae bacterium
TTTTTTCGGCACTATTTCGACTTTTTCGGTCCGAATGTCGATATCTGGGAGGGCTGGCATAAAAATGCGCAATATATTGACTTGGCGGCCCACAATATGGGATACTTGCCGCTTATCCGCAATTTGCGCCTGATGCGCGGATTGCCATTTTCGGAAATGTCGCCTGTGCCTCGCGCGGTATGCGGGGTGCGATTCCCAGATCGGGTGCGAGCGTTTCCAGCAACCTTTAGAAAGGGGTAACCTAATCACAGTGGCTCTACCAGGAAAAGATCGCAAGAACGAGAGGAATTCAGATCAAACTAGAATCAACAACAATATTCGTGAGCGCCAAGTTCGCGTAATTAGTGAAGAAGGGGAGCAGCTCGGAATTCTCGATACCGACGCCGCTCTAACTCGTGCCCGAGACGCAGGTTTGGATCTGGTCGAAGTGGCAGCCAACGAGAAGCCTCCCGTCTGCCGGATCATGGATTACGGCAAATACAAATACGACAAGAGCAAGAAACGCCATGGTCAGACCGCTGCTCACCATGGCAAGCTAAAGGAGATCCGTCTGCGTCCCAAAACTGGCACGCACGATATCGATTACAAAGTCAAGCAAGCGGTTGGATTCCTCAAGCACAAAGACAAAGTTCAAGTCTCGGTGATCTTCCGTGGGCGCGAAATGGCGCACATCGAGGAAGGCCAACGCGTCATGCAAAATGTGCTGGAGGAACTGTTGCTCTATGGCAAGTTGGAATCGACGCCGCAACAGTTCGGTAAACGCATGATGTGTACTGTCTCTCCGAAGTAACCTAGGATCGAGCCGGAAACTTTATTCGTAACTGTAGTCGCCAGACTGCAGGGTGTCCACTTTAGTCGTAGCTGCAGTCGCCAGACTGCAGGGTGTGTCCGCTGGGTTTACTGCAACGCGCGGGCGGCGATGGCGGCGACGATGCGCGCGTGAATCTGCTGGGGTTCTAGCTCCGCGTCGATGATTTCAACTTGCGTTCCCAAACGGTTGGCCTGCGCTAGAAAGCCATCGCGGACTCGAAGCATGTACTCCGCACCGCGACTTTCCAAGCGGTCCAGCCCACCGCTGAGGCGACTCATCGCTACGTCGACCGGGAGGTCGAGGATACAGGTCAATTGTGGTGTTAGGCCCCCAGTGGCGATCGCGCCGACTTGCCAAATCTGTTCAATATCTTCCCCACCGGCACACCCTTGATAGACCACATTGGCTAGCAAGAACCGGTCGGCGATGACCACTTGGTCTGCCGCCAGCGCAGGACAAATTATTTCTGCGACCAATTGCGCACGACTCGCCATGTAGAGGAGCATTTCGGCTGTCATGGCCAGCGGAATCTCTTGGCGATGCAGCAGAATTTCGCGCAGCGCTTCTCCCAATTTCGTTCCGCCTGGATCGCGGAGCGATAGTACTGTGCGGCCGCGCTGCTGGAACCACTCGACCAGTAGTTTGACTTGCGTCGACTTCCCTGCGCCATCGACGCCATCGAGACTAATGAAAGTACCTGCCATCGTTCCTCTTCGTAAATTTGGTATCGCTAGTGAACCACAGGCGCTAGCCGTGGGCCTGTTGATTTAGTGAGAGTCTAATGCATGCTGAGTTAACCTAGCAAGTGCTAGAGTTCTGCCGCAACTCCGCGTTTAAAGCGAGTACCTTCAACGTCTCAAGTTCAATTGGCAAATGTCTGGTGGCATAGCATCGTGCGGTAAATAGCTGTCGTAGCTACGTTCGCCAGAACGTCGATTCCCTGCGGTCTGGCGACCGCAGCTACGTTTAAGTTCGGACAGTTATTTGCCGCACGATGCTTACGCGGCGGGCTACGATGTAATAAAGCACAGCTTGTGCTGTGCTATAATATGTGCATTAGACTATGGCATCTCGCCTTCCGCCTGCCTCCCCACCCCAGCACTATGAATCCATGCAGCATTTAATATTTTCAATCGCTCTAGCGTGCATCGCGTTAGGGATGCATCCCGTCATAGCACCCGCGCAAGACATTGCAACCTCGAACTCTGATTCAACTGCGAAGATCGCTTTTCCAGAAGATTCCGTTACCACGCGTTGGTGGAAAGGGAATCTGCATACGCACTCTCTGTGGAGTGACGGCGACGACTTCCCTGAGATGATCGCCGCCTGGTATCTCGAACATGACTACAACTTCTTAGCACTCTCAGACCACAATATCCTTAGTTCGGGCCTGCGGTGGATGCCGTTGGTCGACATCGTAAAACGGGCCGACGACCAGATCCTGGAACGTTACACTGAAAAGTTTGGTTCCGACTGGGTGCAAACTCGCCCTAGCAGTGGTGCTGCTCCCCAGGCAGAGGCCGCAATCGAAGTTCGCCTCAAACCGCTCGACGAATTCCGCTGTCTCGTAGAACAGTCGGGCAAGTTCATCATGATCCAAGCGGAAGAGATCAGCGATAAAGTTGATGGCAAGCCGCTGCATCTCAATGCCACCAACCTACACGAACTGATTCAACCCGTAGGTGGCGCGACGATGCGCGAAGCGATGCAGAATAACTTGCGTACCGTATTGGAACAGGAGTTGAATAGTGGTCGTGAGATCCTCCCGCATTTGAATCATCCCAACTTTGGCTATGCCGTTACGGCTGAGGACATAGGGCACGTGATTCAGGAACGTTTTTTCGAAATCTACAACGGCCATCCGGGAGTCAATCAATTGGGAGACGCTGAGCACATGAGTATTGAACGGATGTGGGACGTGGCCAATGCTATTCGCTTGACACAGCTCGATGCACTGCCGTTGTTGGGCATTGCCACCGACGATTCGCATGAATACCACGGTCGCCCGGGCGCGCGCCCTGGACGGGGATGGGTCATGGTTCGCGCCCAATATCTGACCCCGGAATATTTAATTCGCGCCATGAAGCAAGCCGACTTCTACGCCTCCAGCGGTGTGGTTCTGGAGGATGTCACGTACGATGCCGAGACGAAAACCATTTCGTTGGTCATTCCAGCCGTGGCGGGTGTGCAATTCACGACCGAATTTGTGGCTACGCTTAAAACCAACAGTGAAGGCGATGCCCAAAACAACGCGTTTCCCTCAGCCGAGCAGATTGGTCAAGTCGTCGCTAGTTCGCAGAGTCTGACGCCCAGCTTCACTTTTACGGGTCGCGAGGTCTACGTGCGTGCCCGTGTCACTAGTTCAGCACCGCACCCCGACCCATCGCTCGAGAATCAACGGCAACAAGCTTGGACACAACCCATTGTCCCCTAGTATCAGCTCGACGCGCTAGCGCGTCGAGCTGATATTGGTCGCGAAGTGACGCAGGCAATTTATAACGGTTTCAAATTCTGGCGAATCAATTCAACGCATCGTTCCCAGAGGGTTTGTGGCGGCATGTCAAATTGCACTGTCGCTGGAGCACCCAGC
>JBGSJT010000441.1:0-3354 GCA_041741715.1 Pirellulaceae bacterium
GACACATCAGGTGCCAGCTTCTCGACCGCATGTCGAATCGTGTACGAGAGGTTCGTCGTGAAGGTCGTTATCAAAACCTTGTCTGTGGCCACACTGAGTTTCCTGGCCAATTGCACAGCACGATGAATCAAAGCCACTGTCTTTCCAGTACCGGCTGCCCCGGTCATCTTCATCGGACCTTTTGTTTTCCAGTTAACGAGCTTGCGCTGGTAGGGGTGCAGGAAAACTCGCCACTCTTCCAGCGAGCTTTCGAGTATCTCCTTGAGAGCTTCCTCGTTCTCGACCAAGACCAGATCGAAGTTTGGTGCCGTGCGAATCTGTGTGAAATCGCCTGGCCCCTCGGTCTTCGTCGCTTCAGCGCCAGCCGTCCCAGCGAACAGCATCTCTTCGAGAGCCTCGTCGAGTGACATACCGGCAGCCAGACCGAACAGCACATCGCGACAATCTGGTGGAAGGTATTCGGCCAACGCATCCAGCGCTGCGTCCGATTTGATCGACTTCACCGCGGGGATCAAGGGCTCCGGAACGCCAGCGGAAAACAGCTGCTCGTCGGTCAATTTAGCTAGTGGGTAACTTGGCTCAGATACGGCCGCGAAGACCGGTGCTTTGGTTTCCGCAGCGACTGCGTCCACCTGCTCAGCATCGAAGACCTGAAACACCCCAGTCATTTTGTGAACTTCGAATCGCTTGTTCTTGGCCCAGTCATAGGCTTTGTCGTGGGCGTCGATATGGACCAGCAGGTAAGTGTCGCCCTGCTCCGGCGCAATCACGATTGCGCGGTACCCGTCAGGCAGCTTTGTGACACCGCGAACTTTTGGGTCGAGCATCGTGCCCTGCAGTGGGTGCATACCGATAGCCGGCGATTGCGGATCAGTCTGGAACTCGTCAATGAGCTCGGCGACTCGCTTCTGTACCTTTCCTGGCAACTTGCTGAAGTTCTTCAGGATGTTGCGATGCACCATTAATTGTGCCATTTACGACTTCCAGTTCCGTTAGTAGTGTGACCCAAGTTCGCCACGATCGTGTAACGCGTAGCAACATTTATCTTCGCTATCTGGTAACGTATTGCCCTCTGGCGGTAGTAAACGCCGAAGATCAGGAAGGTCAATTGGGTAGGCAAAACACTCCCCTAGCACATTCCTGTGACCTTCATCCTCGGTCGCGTTCAAAAGGTTCCAAATTGCGATCTTACGTCTGCGATAGTCGAGAAGTAGCTTTCGATTCAGTAAACAGATATCAATAACAAGCTGGCCCTTCGGAGACTTAGCTTTCACCTCACCATGAGAATCGATCCCCAGGTGATTGCCAATCGCTTCCTTGCATGGATCGATAGGAATCAAAGTGTCACTTTTGGCAGAATTGCAAGCGCAGCATGCTAAGAGGAGATTGCTGTATTCACACGCGAGATGGGGATATGCAGTTTTAGGCAGAAAATGCTCTACGCTAAATGAAGCTTCGCCATCAGGGAACCATCGTACGCGACAAAAACAGAATATGCAGCGAAAATGAAATTCATCACGCAACCAGGGTTTGAAGGACTTGTAGTCAGTGTATCCACGTGGGCCGTGCTTCCTAATATGAGCTGCCTGCGGGTAAGAAAATACAAACGGGACAATTTCACTCATCGTTCGCCCCCCTTACTTGATCCTCCAGTTTTGAAATCTCACGGATTAAACCATTGTCCCATTCGGACAGCTTCGACTCTAGCATTTCCTGTAGTGAAGTTAATTCGATTTCTTCTGTTTCAGTTAACCCGCTCTCGATCCTCTTGGCTATAAGACTCACACGTCGCACATTCTTGATTGCCCAAGCTTCTGAAGCATCGCAATCTTCAGCTGGCCCTAGACACTCGGCTAGTACAGCGATGCCTTGAGCTTGCAGTTGGTCCGGCGTGAATACTTTCCATCCGTCTTCTTGCCAGCGACTAAGGAATGACTCCTGGTCACCAGCTAATACCGCGACGGGTGGATTGCAGCTCGGCCAAGCCATCTCGGCGAAAGCATCATCGTCTATGTTCTCGTTGTAGTACTCGACCTGTGGGATCTGCGATTCTGAAAGACCGCTCGCCGCCAGCTCCTCCGCGATATGCCTCAGACTAGAGCAGACGCCATCACGCACTTCGGCCCATTCCTTGGAGAGTCCGGAAGATGCTTCAAACGGGATCTCATCTACCAGACCACTTGCAATCTCAGAACCAGTCGCAAAGTGGAAGTTGGACAAGAACTGATAAAGATTCATACATGCGAGAAAGCGTCGCCATCGTTCTTCAAAATCCGTCGACGCCACTTCAGCTTCGCTGTCCCCCAATCTCGCAACCATGATCGATTGATGCGAACGATTCGTCATCGCGTCATCGACTTTGATGTAGTTAATCAGATCGGAAGTTAGCGATGTTCGTTCGTTATGCACCCATTGACCTCCGTCCATGTGCTGAAGCGCAGGCAGTTGCCCAGTCTGATGCCACGCGGTTAGTGCAGTTTTAAGCTCTGATCCACCAACAGTTCGTTTCGATGCCAGTTGTTGCAGGTAGTAGGCATTTGCAGAAGTCGCAAGCTGAGTCCAACCAGGTACATGCGCGATCTGGATGAACGCGAGCAGCTGCTCAAAGCCATTGCACACAATCTTGAGCGGATCGGGAACGATCTTTCCTTGCCCTTTGGCTGCACTGGCGAACTGTTTATGCCGGTCGGCGACTGGTTGGTGGCAAACCATAACATGATCTGCGTTCGCTGGATCAAGATCTTTCCAGGTAACGTTCCAAACGTGATAACCACCACTCTTGAGCACGGCACGGCGCTTCTGGAAATCGTCAGCCAGCCGATTCACCGGATGGCAGTGAAACTCGAAACCATCAGTGAAGATTGCGATCGGCTTTACCTTGCTGTTATCGCATCTCAACATGAAATCAGGCTGACACGAAATGCTCACACCCTGGGCACTGCCCAATTGCGGCTGTAATTGCAGCTCCCAATAATACTCGGCTCCAGGCAGAGAAAAACGAAAGCCCTGACTTCCCTGAACAATCGTTTCTTCCCACGTGCCATGCGTTTTGTTGACGAAACTCTTCAACGCTTCCACGAACTTCTTTTCCAGCATGCTCTCGAAAAGCGAGTTCGCTTTGATCGCGGCCAACTCCTTCTGTGGTAAACGCTGGTCGCCGGCTTTGATCAACCGCGTTAGGAGTTCGATGCCACGCTCGCGGCTAATCGATCCAGCACTGTACTGCATGTGATAGGTTCGAATACAACGATAGCAACCGTCGGTGTCGGGATTCGACGAAGAATGCGTTACTCGGCGACAGGAACAAGTTTCCAAAGCATTCTTGGCCAATCGCAACACCTCCATAATGCCTTC
>JBGSJT010000442.1:0-23713 GCA_041741715.1 Pirellulaceae bacterium
TGATCGTCCAGCCCGTCAGCGCCCTGGCAACTTCTTTAACATCTTGCTCGGAGTAGTTACCGACACCCAGCGTGAAGAGTTCCATCAATTCGCGTGCTAGGTTTTCGTTGGGATGATCCTTGTGGTTTGACGGCGCGTCGAGCCACACCAGCATTGCTGGCGATTGAACGACGTTCTTCAATAGATCAGCGAAGCTCCCTTTGGCGTGTTTTCTGAGTAGCTCGTTTTGTGATTTCATATAACTCAAGTTACGAACCTTCTGATTGCTTGTAGCAAAGTGGTTGTGCCACATCAAAGTCAATCGCTCAGAGAGTGGATCGGGCGTGAAGATCATGCGAAACATCCACCAGGCCTTTAACTGCTCTTCCCTGCCCGAGGAAACGGCGTTTTTTCCAAGAAGCTCAGAAACCTCTTCAAAATCTCCGATCAAGTATGGATTTGATACTTTTCCATCAAGCATGCGTTCAATGGACCGATCGGGACCCTCGTGCTGTGAGCGATGGATCTCTTTCCATGTCCCAGCAAAACCTGCCCTTCGGAACAAATGAACGCCACTACGGAGATTCCACGGTGCCGCGTCCGACGGTCGGTAGGGTTGCCATCGTTGAGTATTCATGAACGGGCCTCGATGAAAGCTGCATTTACACAGAATTTCTCGCACCAAACGACCGGGAATCGCTTTGCGTGCTTCTATCGTGGCCTGTTAGGCACGCGATAAACTAAATAAGATCAAACCTACTTTGATGGACTTGGAGTTAACGGTGATACCGATTGCACTTTCAAGTCTTTCAGGTCGATCATTTCGCCTGAGGACGGAACGACTCGTGTTGACTCAGGAGTGACTATGCTCATGCCGTCGACCGTAAGGGTCTGTTCAACCCCTGGAATCAAGCGATCAATCGCAAAGCGACCAAGTGCATCCGTCTTTCCTGTGGGCTGCAACGGCCAATTACCTTCTGCCTTCACAGAGGGATAGTTCACTGCAACCTCAGCATTTGCCAACGGGTTTCCGTTATTATCCAGCACTCGTCCGGTGACAGTTGCCCAGGGCTTTAAGGTTATTTGTTTAACGGGCTTTTCAAGGTCGCCGATGGCCATGGTCATAAGCTTGCGCTCGGGGTGAGTGAACACCAAAAGTCGAGGCTTGCTTCTTTCGAGCATACGCACTGTAAACGAATCACCGTTGATTTGTGTACCGTGCCCAGTTTCATAATAGGGACCTGGCTTGTCTTCGCGAGCCATCATGTCTCCGTTCCGCGAATTGAAGTATGAGTTGAAATATTGGTTCACGCCCGAAACTCCTTCGACAGGCTTCCCGCTCTCGTCAACGAGTCGAATGGTCAAAGTCTCGCCGGGATCGGCTTCAAGAGTCAGTTCCAGTGGGGAGTCATCAGATCGTGCCTCTATCACTGCCGCCGCATGGGACCCCATCGAGAAGGCAAAGGTAATGTCCGTCTTGACGTGTTCCATGAGATCCGCGCGGTTCCCAACCGGAAGGTAGCCACTGCTGCCTTGCAATTTGATGTCAATCAACCCTCGTCCCGCGTATGCGTTGAAGCGTACGATGCCATCGGCGTCCGCCGAATGAAAATTGCTATAACCATCAGTCGGACTGTAGAGCTCGCGAGTCGACTCTCGATAATTCGGGTTGTCGGTGGTCGGCGAATAGTGAAGTTCGGGATAAAGCAGTTCGCGTGTGCGTTTGTCGATAACCTTCACATGCACAGGCACTCCCTTGCGCATTGTCATATTGCTTACCAAGGGTGTCAGTCCTGGAGTGTCGGCAATGTCGCTGTAGCGAATCAAGTATGGACTTGGTTGAAGCGAATGCACCGTTAGGCTGTACTTTTTGGACTTTGGCAAACCAAGCAGTCGATATTCGCCGCGTTCATTGGTAATTGCGCGAACAAGATTCCGCATGCGTTCGTCTTCACCGTATACGACTGCGCCAGCGATAGGCTTGCGCGAATCAACGTCAACGATCGTCCCTACGATCGGCTTGGTCGGTTCTACAATCACATCAACGGAAGACTCTGCATCGCTCAAGTCGACTCGAAAGATCTTGGTTGCAATCGAAGGGCTTTGTGCAAACAGGCGGATGTCTTCCGTGTTCGTTGGCAAACCAACAATCGTGAATCGACCGCTTTCGTCGGATACGACATTTTGGGTTAGGCCAGTCCAGGTTGGTTGAGCTAGGTAGCTGTAGGCGGGAGCCTTTCCTTGAATCGCTAAAACGCGAATATCGACGCCGCGCACGGGTTGGCCTTCCAAATCGATCACGCGACCATGCACAGGAACCGTGTTGCGAATCCATATCTTCTTGCGATCATTGAGTTCCTTCACTTTGCACCACCCAACACCCATTCCATCCTTGGATGCAACCACTTGAATCATATCCCAAGGATTTGGCCAGATGCTCTTGGGCGTATCCACTAAATCAGCACTTGAAATACTGAATTCGAACTCGCCGTTTTTTCCGCTAAGCGCAACTATTTTCGGTTCAATGTCGAGGAGTTCCCTTGGATGCCAGTCCTTATAGAACCCCTCCGCAATGAATCGCTGATATAAGCTAATAGTTGCTCCCTCAATGGGTGTTGCCCCATGGAGCACATGCCCGCGAACGGTCACTGTCTCATGCTTACGGGAATTAGTCGATGCAATTGCTTGATCTGCTGCTTTTTCATCGCTTCCTTTTGCTTCGACGACCGTATCGGCTTGCGAGGATGGACCCGCAACTAATACGGGTACTCCGATTGCGATGGCGACTGTTACCATTACAACGGTCGCCAGACAACAGATGCTTCGAGTTGGCAGAGCACGACAGCGAGTTTCATCAAGTACAGCAACAATTCGATCGTCAAGTCGAGCTGAATGGGTCATTGCGACTCCCAGGTTCATTGGCGACCAGCGAGCCATTCGACAAGTTCGAAGAAGTTGTGACGCGTATTCGCTGGCACGTGTTCCGGTTTGAAGTACCAAATCATCGCACGCTAACTCTCGTTCGATGCGAAGTTGTCGCAATGCGTACCATGCCAATGGATTAAACCAAGAGACTGCTGCACTGATTCTCCCCAAATACTGAGCGGCCACATCGCGCCGCTTCACGTGAGCCAACTCATGAAGCAGGACGCATTCGAGTTGGGTGTCGCTCCATTGTCGCCAACCGATCGGCATGACCAAATAGGGAAACACTGCACCATAAACCGCAGGCACACTTTGCTGAATTGAAGTAAAGGCTTGGGCATTTGTCCGCAGGCCCAATTGTCTCGAAAGTCTCTTGACCGTAGTTTGCCATTCTGGATCGAGAATTGTTTCGAGGTACCGACGTCTTAAGCATTGCAACACAATTGCAAAAAGGAATGGCAATAAGACGATTGCGACACCAACTCCCCAGACCAACATCAATAGATGAGATTTACTAGCCTGTTCAGGAATTCTCAATGGCATTGAATCTAAACTACGAATTGATTGACGTGGCATTGCAATACCGAGAGCCTGGACTTCGTCAGCATCCTTGCCTCGGTTCAAGCCACTATCCACTAAAGTAGAATCGGGTGGTTGGGATGGATTCGAGTCGACTATCGTGGTTGATTGAAAACCAATCGGCTGATCGATAAGTTCAGTAACCACTTCGCCCGTTTTCGAAGGAAGAATTGCAATCGACAGTTGAGGAAAACGGCTGGCGACGATAGGAGTCAGCAGAGAACCTGCAATGCCAAGTGTCCAAATGCGATGTCGCATCGATGCCGAGTTGTGCCGAAGCAGCCAACAGGCGATTGATGCCAGAAGCAACATGCAGGTAGACTTGGCTACGAGGCCGATAAAGTCCAGTGAAGCCATTATACTTACAAGCCAATGCATGAATTCTTGAACCATTATCGTCCTTCCTTTCTAGCTTTGGAAATGAGCGACTCCAATCGCGAAAGTTCTTCCTCGGAGAGTTTGTCTGACTGCAAATCGAACGCAGCAGCCATAGTGTCAGCTACTGAGTTTTCAAAGAAAGTTTTCATCAGATGCGAGAGGGCTGATCGACTGGCTGTCGACCGAGACTGCGTTGGTCGATAGATGTATTTCGTTCCCTCCTGTCGATGCGAAACAAACCCTTTGCTCTCCAGCAACCGCAGCATGGTCCGTACAGAATCGTACGCCGGTGGATCCGACATTTGCTCGAGGACATCCCCTACGGCAGCCTCGCCAAGTCGGTAGACGATGTCAATTATCTGCCGTTCGCGTCGGCCCAACTCGTTCGCGTTTCGTTTTTTGGCCATCCCAATGCTCCTTGGCTTGTCCGGTAATAAATTACCACTGGTAGTAGATTACCAGAAAGGAAAGGAGTGTCAACAGAAATTTGGAGGAAAATTCCTACACGTTGCTCATTTGAAAGTTTCATTCAACCGTATGCACGAGCTAGTTCGAGAAATCTCGGCTCGAACTCGCGCAGTGGATGACGCCTTTTCGGATCAACGTCCTTTGCTTCGATTGTTGCGTTGGTGTCCGGGTCGCGAAGTGCCTCGCTTAATAGCTCTTCTCTCAAGGACTTGAGAGCCACGTCTCCGGAACGCGATGCAGTCGAATTCTTTTGATCTCTTGGCTCGCCTTCATCTGCATGGGCAGAATTCGATTGAGCGCTACCAAGCAACAGCAAAGCCGTTAGTAGCAATCGTCCTGTCAACGACATGAATACATCGGGTGAATGTGATGTAAGTTTTCGTACAGAGTTGGTCTGCATCGTGATTCTCCAAGAATCGAGTGAAGTTGCTGCGAACGTGTTCCACTCCTGCGTTCTCGGTGGCAGGCCGATCGAATTCGTATTGGCGTCCAGAAATCGCTGCAGTTCCTTTTCAGCACCTGATTCCAATTCAAGGTCAATATCGATACGAACATTGTAGCTCAGTCAACACTCAGAGAAATCGGTAACTCTGACGCGTCTTCGTTGACTACAACCTCGACTCCTTCGATCACCGCTCAATCTAATCCTTCTTTTGTTAGTTAGGCGTCAGGTCGTAAACTAGCGCAACCCCTGAACGTCCCAAAGCAGCATGGATTCCGCTAGCAGCTCCGAGTTCTCCTTCTCCCGGTAGAGGGTATCGTTGATACCCGAAGCGAGCATGCGTCCATCGGGAGAGAAGACGAGGAGTAGCACCTTGCCGTGATGGCCGGTGAATTTCTTCACTTGCTGCCCGGTGGCGGTGCGCCAAACAATAACGGCATCTTCCTCATCGCCTCCGCCACTGGCGAAGAGCTTCCCATCAGGCGAGAAGGCGAGAGGCCCGCTCCAATCGACGGAACTCTCGAACTTGTGTTTTTTCTTGCCAGCGGCCATATCCCAGATTTCCATCGTGCCATGATTGAGGTCGGCGGTTGAACGTGCCCCACCGGCACCTCGGCCATCGGTGCATGCAAGGGTCTTGCCCCCATCGAGAAAATGCAGATTAAAGGGTGTGCCTCCACATCCAAAGATCGTTCCTCGCGGCTGGCGACATCCCAAAGGCTGACAAGCTGGCCTACGCGGTAAGTAATCATGGGGCCATGAGCGACGTAAACCCACGACGTGACAAAGGACTTGCCGTCGGGAGAGAAGGCCACGTCCGTAAGCTGGGCTCCAGCGCTGGCTTTCGCCGGCGCGTCCTTGAATTCATGCGTGAATTCGCAGAGTTTTTCCGATCGTTCCAGAGCCCAAAGCGTGAACGTCGCTTCCGCAGTGCGTTTCTTCCAAGAGCCTCGCCGGCTGTAGGTGAGTACGCGCTTGCCATCGGGTGAGATCCAACTCGGCTTGCCTCGGGCCAGTTCAGTGACGACGAGTTCTTTCCCCGTTCTCAGATCCAGGAGGGCCAAACCGTTCGCCGAGGTATGCAGCAAGGAGTTGTTATCGATCATCTGGAAGATGGAGTATGACTGCGGACCATCTCCCCAGTCGTCACCGATAAAGCGATTGAATTCCTTTGCCGTCGCCAGATCCCAGTGGCGAACGGTGTAATCCGCACCTTGCCAAACGATGGACTTGCAATCCTGTGAAAAAGCCATCTTCGACATCGTGGAGCCGGCGAGGAAGTCTAATGTTCCCAACCGCACTCGCGCGCCGGGCGGCAAATCGGTCTGCGCCTGCGTCCCTTCGGTTATAACGATCAACAGGATTGTAAAAAACACCGCTGTGATTATTCTTCGTTGCAACATAGAATTCCCTCCTGCCACCGAACGATGGCGGTATGGGGATCGGGCCGCCGCCGAAGCTAATTTCAAAACCCGCGTGACCGACAGCTCCGGTTGACCGCTTTGTGTACGCCCGGCATGGGCGTGTTTTTATCTGGGGCAATTCCCGTGTGCGATACTGGGAATCTGAAGGAGGTCAGCATACCAAATGATCGCTCCGATTGAACACACTGGAGAAGTATAGATCTATACCGGGTGTGGGATTCATCGTCTTGAGTATCGTCGCTTCAACGCGGCTCCAAGGCCCACAGTCGGATGGTCCCATCCTGGCTGCTGGAAGCCACACGCGTTCCATCAGCCGAAATTGCAATCGATCTAATCGAGAGCTTGTGTCCCTTGAGAACCGCGATCTTTTTTCGGTTAGGTAGATTCCAGATTTGGACAGCGTGGTCTTCACTGTTGGCAGCGAGGGTCTTCCCATCTCGAGAAAGAGCCATGACGGCGAGGATCGACGCGAGCAGTTGGTGTTTCATTCTTTCCCTGACGAACGACTGACATCAGTCGTCACTATTGCCCGCATTCAAAAGTAAGTGCACTATGACTACTGGCGTTTTGAATTCCTCGTGGGTAGCAACTCCATCAAGCGATCGAGTCACTGTCGATTCGATGATGAATTATTCACTCAGCCATGCAAAATTCAACAATGATATGGGTAGGAATTATGTAGACCCTTCCTCGTGTCCTGCGAGCCGCAATGATTCCGATGCAACTGCCATCTTTATCAACCACGGGTGCTCCACAGTCGTGGGGTGAAACCTTCAGTGCCATGTCGAATGCAACTGGGAATCCTGACGATCGTGCATTCGTATCGGGCAATCCAGGATAGTTAGTTGGAAACAATGACATCCGAAGCGTGAACTCCTCGTTATTTCGGCGTACGAGTAACTGCAATGGGTCGCCAGCAGTTCCTTTGCCCTGAAATGCCGTAGCTTTGTCAAGCTTTTCCCATTCGCTCGGATCACCCACAAGACTACGACTGTAACGGAGAATCTCGTCCCCTTTCTTTATGGGAACGTTCAGTGTTTGAAGCCACTCGTCGTCGATCACTTTGAGACAGTCCTGCCCGTCGTCAATTGCATTCCGCCTGAATGGCAAGAATCCCTCGTCAGTTGCGATTGCTTGAGCCGAGTGTGCCACGACGCCAATTTCAAAGCGTTCGCTCGACAATACCGCCGTAGCCAAACTTCTAGGCAAAACGTGACTAGAAGTCGAAAACTTAACAGGCTTTAAATCGTCCGTTTCAATCGATAGCAATGCAAGATCGTGCTCGCGCGAAACTTTAAGGATTGATACGGGTAACGTGACCCCGTTTGCCAATCGACATGAAACCGGCTCTATCAGTTCGCTCGCCTTGGTTAGCACTGTTCCCTTCGAACTAACTGCGATGCCATACGCAACGCGTTTTTCCCCATACAACAATTCTACCACTCTTGGCGCGACTTCAGTAACTAGGCCCTGAACGGATTTTTCCAGTGCTACCCATTCGTCTGACTTAGCTTCTGTGTCGCTCCACTCTTTTGAAAGGATTTCCCACTGGTGAAAAAACGTCTCTACCCGAACTTGGTACTCAGCTAGTGGTTCGCGGCCAGCATGAATGGCAATTAACCGACCATTTGCATCGAATGCCCCTCCGCCAGACATACCTCCATAAATTTGCCCCCGTGCCGTAAGTAGATGACTGCTATCGGAGAAACCTTCGACATGGATCACCTGTGCGGTTTTTACTGTCGGTCCGCGAGAAGTACTTGAATGGGGATAGCCGTAGATCGTGATTGGAGAATTGGGAACCTGATCGAAAGACTTGCCTATCAGCGCAAACGGCCACGGTCCTTTGTCATTCAGTTGTATAAGGCAAACGTCGCTTACAGGGTTCGTTCCGAGGACCCGACCTTGTACGATGCGTTCATCCGGGAACTCAACAGAAACCTGCCCACCGGCTGGAGTTCGGTGATGGGCACAGCTCATGATCAATCCTTCTGCAGTCACAACGGTACCGCTGAAGTTACTTGAAGGATTGTCGCTGGGCCGAATTCTTACGGAGGCTGCTGTCGCAATTTCCAAATCAGACTTGCCGACAATTGGCAAGACCTGAGGTCGCACACTCGCATTCAGAAGCTCTACTTCTAAGCACTTTGCTTGCCTCAACGGAAGCAAGTTTCGGCGAATAACTTCCGCATCCGTTTGAATTTCCCAGTCGCTGGCCTTTCTTCGCGTTGTGAGTCCGATGAGTTGCCCTCGCGAGTTAAAAGTCGCAGCGCCAAATCCACCGAGATTATCAAATTCACATGAACTGACAAACCAGCCATCGCCACTGCGCTGAACGTATCCCAAACGCATCGTCGGCTGTTCGTCGAATCCAAAACCAAAGGAGTCGGAAAAGTCCAGCGCATAACACAGCTCGCCAACAGGTCGGTTGGTCGAAGTCGCCAATTCGACAAACGGAAGATCTTCGGATGTGTTGATCTGTAGCAGACCTATCCTCCACTCCTCGGACCATCCCAACGATTTCGCCGCAATTTTCCGACCGCTACTGAGAGTCACGGTAATTGGGTTCCGCCATTGTGTGCGATCCGCACGGTCATATACGACAACCAAACCATCGGCGGAAATGATAACGCCTTGAGTAACTCGAGGCTTGCCATTCGTTGCAGTCTCGATTTGAACCATTGCGGGAACCGTTGAGCGAAATGCATTCGTCAGTTGGTCTTGAAAGCGACTCCGAGTAGTGTCATCAGCCAGCGTCGACGCAGAACATACAACGAATACAAGTAAAGCGATTCGAATTGCAGTCATAGTTAGCTCCCCAAAAAATCAATCAACACTCATTTGGTTTATTCAATTCGAGACGCAACGTCCGTTATCAACGTCTAGTCGATCTTTACTGTAATCGATTCAAATCGGTATCATTTTTCGTGCTCCGATCACCAGAAGGACAGCGCCAGGCTTAGCGCGATACGTCCAATTGGGTTTTCTCTTCGTCGCTCAACAACTTGTCTAGGTAAGCCGTCACGTCGGTAGTGTCGTAACCAATTTTGTCGTCGTAGACGGGCATGTACTGTTGCGGATGAAGAATGCCGCTGGAATCGACAATCTGCACTGAAGCCAACCCTCGGGTGCCCCAGTCAAGAAGAATCGGACCGTTGCAGGGTTGGGGGATAACCGTCCCCGGTATGTGACGTTTTAGAGCTGCCGCCGATAGAATCTGGCCTTCTGAATTGGCCAGGATTGTCACCAACTCAACGTGTTTACCTTTGTAGTCGTCAGCAAGCCGCCGAAGAGGAGCAAACATTGTGTCGTTATCCTCTCCATCATTTTTGGCAAAAACGAGTACAACGGTGGTCCCTCGCAGCTTGCTCAGGCGGAACGGTTTTCCTAACGTATCTGCTGTGATTTCGGGAGCCGGTTGGCCTACGATGACGTCGTTGATCGCGTGAGACAGATGCTGCGCTGCCTCAGCCGCAGTGCCATACACACCGACAACTACGTGTTGATGGTCTCTCAATTGATTGATTATGTTTTTCGCTTCAGCGCGGAGCTGTACAGGATCTACGTTCTCTAGTTTGTGAAGCTGGGAATGCAGCGCGGCGCGCGAGTGTTCAGGAGACTGTGAGACTTGTTCTGTAAAAATCGGCAGTCTTGCGTGAATGTTCAGCGTCTTGAGAATTAACTCTAGTCGGACGATCAATGCTTCCGCTTGAACATGACGGCTTGCATTCTTCTGAAACATTGACTGCAACAACTCTTTCTGACGCGATACCTCAGGGCCGCCTCCGAATGCACTAAAACTTTTAAGCTTCACATCGCTTTTGGCTTCGTCAATCGCATTGCTGTACGCGATGCGAAGATTGGCCTCGGCTAGTTGAAGTTGCTGGAAGGCGTCTTCCTCTGCGGAGACATAGTCTGGGATTGCTGACGCGGTGGGAGACTTCGCAGTTATGTGTGATCGCCTGCATAATAGGTCACCAAGTCGTGGAGTACCTGATTCCAATTGAGAGTTTTTGTCAGTTGTCCATCCGCCTCGGATCTCATTGTCAACGAGTCGCAACGATATCTTGCCGCTGCGATCATCGCCTAATCCCCAAACTCCGTTGAAGCGTCGTTCGACTCGCGACCACTTCAAACGTAGTCCACGCGATTGGCCTTTGTTGGCGTCGAGAACCCTTCCAGTTCCGTCAGGCATCAGGCTACTTACACCCTGCACCACGCCAATCTCACCTTCCATCTTGCCGCTGTCACCGCCCATTGTGCCACTTAGAATCCCGCCACCGGCACCTACATTACTCGCTGCCGGCATTTGCCTGTCCGGCCCAGTGAAACTTCCCTCGTACTGCCCCGGTTCCTTCGCTTTGAGAACCACGGTGCCCCATTCGTCGCTAGTCCATTGACCGCTGATGTCGGGCGCTTCCGTCGCTTGAAGCAGTACGATCCCCAACAAAGTCATTCCGATCGTTCCGAGCATGGCGAGCACTCCTTTCCGAGTTACGTTGAAAATCGAACGGCGGCCAGTAGCGTGAGGCAGCAGGGACGCCGGCAGAGGCACGGACGTGGGTTGCTGAAGATGCGACAGGCATTGCTCCAGCAATTGGCTGACTTCACCGGCGGAGGCAAACCGCTGAGCCGGGTCTTTCGACAGCAATCGCTCGACGATGTGACCGAACCACGGCGGCAGTTCGGGAACGAGCGAGGCCATCGCGGCGGGCTGCTCATCGACGATTCGCCGCAACGTGGCCATCGTCGAATCGGTTCGGAACGGCGACACGCCGGTCGCCATCTCGTACAACACGCAACCGAGACTGAACAAATCCGAGCAACCATCGAGCGCCTCGCCGCGAGCCTGCTCCGGCGACATGTATTCCGGGGTACCCGCCACGACTCCCAACCGAGTCATCGACACATCGTCCGCCGCGCGAGCCAAACCGAAGTCGGTGATGACAACCCGTTCGACTCCTTTCTCCACAAAAACATTCGCCGGCTTCACGTCGCGATGCACGAGCCCCTGGTCGTGAGCTGCCGCCAAACCGGCCGCGGCTTGCATCCCGATCCGCAGCACTTCGGTCAGCTCCAGCGGCCCGCGGGCTTTCAGTCGCTGCGCCAACGATTCACCGGTCAGCAACGGCATGATCAGGAACGGCAATCGGCCCGTCGGTTGCACATGATGAATGGCGATCACATGCGGATTGACGACGGCGGCCGCGGCCTGAGCTTCCCGAGCAAACCGCTTGCGAGCGACCGAACTATGAGCCAGATGCGGAGCCAGCACCTTGATCGCCACGCAGCGTTTCAACTCGCGATCGAATGCCTTGAGCACGACCCCCATGCCGCCGCGTCCAACGATCGCGAGCACGTCGTAGCCGCCGAGTTGTCCGAGCACATTGGCATCGTCGCTCGAATCAAGGTGTTCAACACGAAAATCCACTTCGGACCACACCGCCGCATCGGGAACCGCCGCGTCGAGTTCATCGGTACTCAGCAACTCGGCCGCTTCCTGCTGCCACGCTGCGCCACCCGCCAGTTGCTCCATCCGAACACAACATGCTTCGCAATGTTCGAGGTGAGCGTGCAGAGCCGCCTCTTCATCAGCCGATAGGACATGCGCCACAGCGAGACTGAGCAATTCGATGGAACAAACGTCGTTCATGATTCATTCTCCAATTCACGGACAACTTCTTTCAGCCGAGCGAGCACGCGGCACTTGGCGACTCGGACGGCTACGTCGCTCATTCCCAATTCTTGCGCGACGATGCCTGGCGTTTTACCATCCACGGCGGTGGCCCAAAACGCTTGCCACGCGTTCGGGCTTTGCTCCTGACGCACAAGTTCGGAAGCGCGTTGAAACATCGACCGCCGCACCTCGCGGTCAAACTCCGCCGACTCCGGCCAGTCTTCGTCAGCCAGTTCATCGAACAACGACTGCGATTCAGGACCGCCGAACGCGATCATTCGCCGTTGTCCGTGCTTCATCCAGTTGATCACCAGATTCCGAGTCACCCGCCGCAACCAGCCACGAAACGATCCCCGTTCCTTCGCCAGTTCCCAGCGCGCGATCTGTCGATTGACCGCGACGAACAACTCCTGCATCAACTCGCGAGCGTCCGCGTCCTGCAAGCCGCATTTCCGCAACTGCCGATAGACCGCCGGCTCATAGATTTCGACGAACTCGACCCACGCTTCGTGATCCTGCGAGTCACGAAGCCGAAACAGCAAGCTGGCTCGGGTGGTTGGGGTTGGTGTCATCGGTGTTTCCTATAGAGATACACAACTGACACCACATCGTGTTACACGTTCCGCTGGGAATTGCGAGCTATTCTAGGATTTGCTTCCCTTGCAATGTGATTTTCAAGGCTTTTTTCAGATACGCTGAGAAGGTAAACCACGCTTCGATAGCTATTGCGAGCAAGCAACTGGCCATTCAGTCCATAGATGCGAATCTCGCATTCGTCGGATGGAACCCACAAGACAAAGTCTTTTTCACCATCGCGACGCATGACTTGATCCAGCGCGATGGAATCCTGCGATTCACCTTTCTTGAATGCACCTATTTGAACTGGCCATTCAGAGCCATTCCAAGAGCCTGCAACTCGTAGTCGAGAGGTTGGGAAGCTGTGAACACGTTGGCTTGGTCCTCTGATGCTGGGCGGATGCACGACGATCGCGTCGACGGCTCCCGACGGAAATTGGAATTGTGGATCGCTCAGTCCGCTAGGAGCAGGAACAAGCATCATCGGCTCGCTCGATTCATCCAATAATTCGGCAAGTTGATCACGAACCACTGCTTGATAGGATCGCTTGTCGGAATTCGTCTGCGGAGACTCCCATGACCATGACGTCTCACTCGCCTTGCAAGAGCTGAAGCACCTCGGCGGCAGGAGTGCTTGAGACTGGTGCTGTTGCTTCAGCCTCCTTGAGCAGTTCATTGAACAAACTCGCGATGCGCCAAGTTCCGTTGGCGTTCTTTAATATCATTACCGGTGTTTGTGCTGCGTCTGTAAAACTGGAACTGTGTTCCGAGGCGACGGATGCAATACCGGCTGCTTCCGTCGTTGGCGTAGTGTGTATGATAAGTGTCGCCAACGCTGTTTCTCCGGATTGTGTAACTTGCCACTGCGAGTTCTTTGCACCAAAGTATGCAAATGGTTCTCCGGTGAGTCGATAGTAAGCATTCAACATGTCGACAGAAAACTTGCGGTGATCAGTGATCCTTTCAGCGATTTTTCTGATGGCATCCGTGTAGCCTGTAATCGCCGTTATATCGGGTGACGTCCCGCTAAAGGCGAGGCTAAACATCATGGAGAGGGCATCACTTGCAGCTTGCTGTTGCTCCTGGGTTGGATTTGGTTTCAACCAGTGTTCCAACGCTTCGCTTATGGGTGCAGTTCCGTGACTCAAATTGCCACCGGTTTGCTTGGCTAAATCAACCATGGCTGTCATCTGCATTGCCGACACCAACAGGCAACCCGCCAGGTCGCGGACTCCTTCGTCGGTGAACAGCGTTACAAACTCTTCGTACGAACCGTTTTTACTGCATTCGTCCAAGCGGGCGAGCAACGCTTGCGGCGTGTCGAACCTCGCTGGCGAGCTGCTCGAAGTCTGCGACGCGTTTGTGCTGGGGGCATCGCCCGCTGCGGGCTTGTTTTCATCCTTGATAGAAGCGGCAGATTTGGATTCTTCCAGAGTCTGAGTCAACGCGGCTTTCAAGCCTGCGTCGTCGATCTTTTCCAAAGCGGCTTGCAGAACCGAGTGAGTCGTGTCGGGCTTGAAGACGGTGTGAGTCATGTCTTTCTCGGAAGGTTCGCCGAGACCGTACTTCCCCACTAAGCAACCATGCTCGTTGAAAGTAAAACCACAGGGAGCGGGACGTGTGGGGCAGAGCACTTCAAACATCTCAGCGCCGTTGATGTTGTCGCCATAGATATGTCCATCGGCTTTCGGCACGGTTTGGGATTGCCAGTGGATCGGCGAGCGAAATCCGTGAAGCGGTGGAACGTGTCGCTCGCGCGTAAAACTGCCTGAGAGCACTCGCTGACTGACGTTCGGTGCGTCTTGGATGGCGGCTAACCTGACGGGCTTCAAGCCTTGAACTCCGCGAATGTGATAGATCGCCGAGCCAACGTCATACGCTTCCAGAAGTTCAGTCACTGACTTCGGATAGATTCTTGCGAAGCTTGGCAGTGGTACTTCGCTCACAGTACCATCGCCCAGAGTAACTTTGATCGACGCCGCCGACTTTGGTTGTTTCTCACTGCGTCCCAGCAGTTTCACCGGTCCCTTGAGGAGAACATCCATCGGCACTTGTTTCTGATTCCCCGATGCGTCGCGGACGATCGCAACGCAGGCATAACCTTTCTCGATGTATTCAGCGATACTCTCCGGGCCAAACAGTAGAGCTTGATCTTCGTGGACTGCAACGACCGCAGTTGTCATCGGATAAGCTCCACCATGCTGACTGCCAATGTTGTCGGTGCCGGGATTGATGAAGCAGTCGATGCGCACCAGCGAATTCTCGTCGATACCGGTCGATCGCGGTGTCAGCCAGTCATGCGATTTGACTACGAAGTCCCGCAGCCTGGCTTCAGTCATCAGTCCGGTGCGAGTACCCACCAGTTGCCGATCTTTCATCAGCACAAAATGCGTGGCCTCGGGACTAATGATCTTTCTCCAATTCGTGAGCGGCAATTCGATGAACTGAACCGCAGCCGCTTCAGCGACCTTCTTCGCAACCGGCAACATCTGCTCTTTGGTTTCTGATTCATAGCTGAACATGACCAACGCCGTACCCGACTCGGGAAGTAGTTGTAGAAAGTCGTGCCATTCCGATTGTTGGGTTTTGCTTGATCCGACGGGACTTGCTGAACTCTTGCGCTGAACCGAGTCGGAAGTCTTTGGTTCGTTGGAGTTAACTTCCGTCGCCCCGCCGAACACTTCCATCACGCCCGAATAACTCGATTGCATTTGCGATATTTCTTCGTCGGTCAGAATCTCGCAGATGAGCCAGCGACCGTCGATTCGACGCAGCTTGGTAACTCTCGGCGCGGTCAGCGGAGAAGACGATGAATCATTGCCGCTGCTGATGAAAGTAGCCGTCGCTTCATCGCCGTTGATCGTGATGTCTGCTTTGGGTTGCGTCTGAGCAGCCTCCTTGGACTTGGTTACGTCCGCATCGTTCTCGCCGAACGCAGTCAATAATTTGCTTGCAGCAGGGAGAAATACTTTGGGCGATTTCAATACGCCTGCCGCCATGCGAATCAGTTGGCGATCAGCATGGACCAAAGACGCACCATTGCCCAACGTGCTCCCAAATGTCAGCTTCGCCAGCAGTTCCAACGCTTTGTTCGCGCTCTCTAGAGGCGTCGGCAGCCGGTGCTCTTTCAGCAGCGCATCGACCTGGATATGGAAGGCCGGAGACGCGCCCGAGACAACTGGAACGCCATCGTTTTCACCGATCACTCCACCGGTTTGCAAAGCGATTTGAGACATCGCCGACATCATATACAGATTCTGCAGCATCATCCCGCTTAGTTCCAAAAGAGCTTCGTCGATATAGCACTCGGCGGGAAAATCGCCTGGACGAGCGATTGAGTAACGGTGGATGGTATCCAAGGCTGCTTGGGGTGTTGATAGATCAATATCATTCAATGCGGAGGCATTAGCGGTATCGGCCGGCGCGCGTCGGCATTCGATCAAGGTGACTTTCGAGCCCGGTATGAATAGGCTCGGGCGAAATTTCTCTGAACCGGCTCCTTCTATACTGTCTCTGCTGTAGCAGATTCGGAGTCTTTCGCCGTCCAACTCGAGTATCCCGGGACATACAATGCGATCCCCATTTGGATCGATGACATAATTAACTGGACAAGCAATGCCTTTGTATGCGGCGGGCTCGATGTTCCGCTCATCGAGCATCATTGACGCGTATTGATTGCCAACGTCATCGAACACGTGGATTGCGTAGCCTTCGATTCTCAATTCGAACTGATTTTCTGCTATTGACAATTGATCCTCTGATTCCTTTGACCATGACTCAATAATCCAGCGGCCCTGGAGAAGCTGGGGCTCCTTTTCCCTGGAGTCGCTTGACGACCGGTCGTTACGTACGGTCGCGCGTTCGTTGTAGTTGTGTAGATTGATATCGAAGAGTTCCAACGAAACTTCAAACTCGCCGTTCCGAGTCGAGTCACTGTCGCCGAGGTGTTTCAGACGAGCGATCATGAGCCCTTGAACTTTTATGTCCAAACTCCGAAGCGATTGCGTCAATTTCTTCAGGACCACCGGTGTGACCACATCTGTCGGCTTTATTTGTTGCTCCGCCATGGCGTACTCAGTCATCCTGCGACTGACCACACTGCAACTGGACGACTGAGAGATTTGAGCTTCGATTTCTTCCTGCAGCTCGTATCTAAAGTCGCCAACACTCCACGGACCCTGGTAGTCGATCCCCAGGAAGGCAATCGGCGCTGTGGCAACATCCCCCTGAGGTGTTGCAAAATGTGGCAATCGCGCGAGCAGACGCGCTACGGCAGCTTGGGTTGAAGATAGCGATGGGGAAGTTGAGTCACTGTTCTGTGGTTCATCTGCGACCAGTGACTTCGGCTCTTTCGAAGGAGTAGTATCCCATTTCAGATTTGGATTGAGCAAATCTTCGACGCGTCGCTGCACAACTTTGTCAGCCAACTTGTCGCGCATGTCGATCGATTGCTGCATGCTCTTCATGCGCCCAGCAAGGTCGGCTAACTCGGCTCGCTGGAGTGCCTGGCGAGCTTCGAAGGATTTGCGAACGGCAGCGTGTAGTTCGCTACGTTCTGATTCGCGTGGTGACTTGGATTGCCTGAGTTTGTCTGCGAGCTGATGAGCTTGTTGCTCGAGTTCGTTATATCGCTGCTTGAGTGACTCAACTGTGCTGCTGGGATCGAACTCCATGGAGATTGTGAGGGTCTGGAATGACAAGGAACTTCCCTCCGCACGATCGTCATCCGTAGGACGATACGGTGAGGGAGTTTTCTGTGGTTTGCTCGCAGAACTCTCACCATCGAGGGTAAGAAGCGTTTCTTCCCAGTGCCGCGATTCCCATTCATCCTTGACTTTCCAGATAACGGAATTCGTGCGTTCATCGACGGCGAATCCCTCCATGTTCTCATTGTCGATACTCACCCCGGTCACTTCTCGCAGGATCTTAACTACATCAACAACCTTTGCATGTTTGAAGGCAAATTTGCGGAACGCGCCAGCCGGTTTGGACTTTGCCGGAACAGGTGCTTGCTGTGAAGATCCTTGGACGACTGGGGTTGGCGGGACGATTGGGCTTGGCGTTTCGCTGTCCAGAAGATTCAAAGACTCTCGAAGTTCGCGTGCAGCTTCGTCATTCGAAAAATACACTATCGAATTGGTTCGTTCATCAACGGAAACGCCGTTTACAATGCCATGAAGTTGCTTCCATATCTTCAGTACCTCGGCGGCTTTAGCGTGCTTAAGTTGATAGTTCTGAACTTTTGGTTCAGAGTCATCCGAAGTATCCTCTGATTTGGTTGGAGCTGCCGGTGTTTGTACTCCTGTTTGGGCTTCAAGGTCTCCGCCCGAACCAAACAGGCAGACAAAGAGCAACGATTTAATGACTGCCGCATGTTTGCGATAATGAGAAGACATGAGTTCAACTCCGTTTGAAAGGTCGGAAGGCTATTCAGTTTGTTCGTTTTCGTTTAACGCCAAGCCGCAGGCGACAGTGTTTTTGATGGTGACGCCTACGCCTACGGCTTGTCGTTAAACGAGTTCTTCGCGGGCTCAATGTCCCACAATTGTTTGGTTTTCAATTCAATAGGTGCAAAATCGCGTCGAAGCGATTCTAACTCATTCGCATCGCTGTCCCATTGCAACTCGGGCTCGGTCGAGAGCGATACTGTCCCCGTTTGTGCCGATGCAGCATTATCACCGATTACTTCAGGTCGTTGGTTGAACCACCAAACGCCACAGACAAGAGCAATGCAAACGGGCACCATTGCCAGTGCAGCGTGCCACTTGCGTGTAGCGGTCTTTAACTGAAGTTCAGCAGGCAATTCGACCGTGGTCGGTTGCTGTACGTGGGCAAGACATTTTTCCAGCAGCGTGTGGACTTCAACAGCCGACGCGTAGCGATCATCGGGCGACTTGGCGAGCAGCTTCATCACAATCTGTTCGAGCCACGCAGGGATGTTCGCATTGATCTCGCGAATCGGTCGCGGTGTGTCGTCGGTAATGCGGCGAAGGACGGCGTAACTGGTTTCACTGCGGAAAGGCGGATGGCCGGTACACAGCGCGTACAATACACAGCCGAGTCCAAACAGATCGCTGCGAGCGTCGATCGCTTCGCCGCGAACTTGCTCTGGTGACATGTAGTGCGGCGTGCCGGGATGAAAGCCGCTGCGAGTTAAACTGGCATCGTCGGTCGCTCGAGCCAATCCGAAATCGGTCAAGAGCGCGCGATCGACTCCTTCATCCAAAAGAATGTTCGAAGGCTTTACGTCCCGATGGATCAAACCTTGTGCATGTGCGGCAGCGAGTCCCTTTGCAGTATGCGTGCCGATCCGCAGCACTTCGCAAACTTCCAGCGGACCTTCGCGATCGATGCGCTGTTGTAACGAGCCGCCGGCAACGTACTTCATCACCAAAAACGGATGCTCGTCATCGGTTTCGACGTTGTGAATGGGAACGACGTGATCGTCGACGACTGCGGCTGCCGCTCGAGCCTCTCGAGCAAACCGATTCCGCGCAGAACCACTGCTGGCCAAATAGGGAGCCAGCAATTTTACAGCGACTGGCCGATTGAGTTCCGTATCATAAGCTTTGAAGACGACTCCCATGCCGCCGCTGCCGATCAAGCGTTCGACATCGTAGCGACCGATGCGGCCGAGCATTTCCGGATGACTGGCCGCTGACAGTAGCGACTTGGCCATCGACTCGGTCCAAGCATGAGGACGATTCCAACGCTTACGTTCCCTGCGGTGGGTATCGATTCTCTGCTTGTCATCTGTTGAGAAGTCGTCGTCATCGATTTGTAGGCTGTCGCGGATGTCGCGCCACTGGGCGGGTTCGGCAGCGAGTTGCTCCAAACGCGACTGGCAATGCGGGCATTCTGCGAGATGGTTGGCTGAATCTTCGTGGTCGCCGCCACCATCATCGGATTTCAATAGGCTCCATAATCGTTCGTCGGAGCAACTGTTGCATTGCGGATTCATTCGGACACCTCAAACTGTTTTGCGAGTTCGCGCAGGCGGCTGACGATTCGGCTGCGAGCGATATAGACGTTGCCGACAGAGATGTTCAGTTGAGCGGCTGCGTCAGCGATGGAAACACCCTCGACATGCGTTAGTTGAAACGCGTTCCAAGTGCTCGATGCAACTGAGTCACGCACTTGCTCCGCGGCCCAACGATAGACTTCGCGGCGATACTCAAGATCAAACTGGTTCGACAGCGGTCCGCTAGGAACTGCGATTTCGCCCAGAGCGCCGCTCGACTGCTCACCACCGAGTCCAACACCGCCATGCGGCCCGCGCGTTAGTGTTTTGATAGCAATGTTTCGAGCGATCGACAGTAGCCAACCGCGAAATCGTCCGCGTTCTGGTCGCTCCAACCATTGGTGAACGGATTGCGCGACGGCGGAGAAAACCTGCTGCACCACGTCGTCCGCATCGGCAGCTTGCAGCCCCTGACGCAGTGCAAGCCGGTACACCAGCGGCCCGTAGATTGCCACAAACTCATCCCATGCCGCCACATCTGCCGCGTCGCGAAGACGCACGATTAAGCTAGCTCTGGTTTCGGGTGGACTGGGAATCATGAGGACTCGCTGTTGGTTTTGCACATTGTCGCCACCAGTAAGTTCCACGTCAGGTCGGTTTCTTGCACGAGCCCGCAGATTATTTAGAAATATTCTGAATTCCCAAGTTTGTTAGTGGAACCGCCCCCCTTTCAAACCGCTCACGAGATGGTTTCCCTTGGTTACACTCGTCATGGATCGGGGTTGATTGAATCGTTTGGTTTAGCCCGCACCGCTTAGGCTTAAGTCGATCGAGGTAAATTTAGCGGGTTTCAAGTTAAAATGGAGTACGGTTAGCTAAGAAGAACCAATGAGGATTTTGCGATGGTTATCGACTCAATACTACCGATGCTTAATGCGACGCGCTCTGATGTTCATTGGCCACGAGCACGATTCGAAAACCGCGAGTTCGGACTTTGTCGTCTGGTGGTCCGCCGTCTCGATCGCGCGTGCCAGCCATGCACTCGCCGCCAGAGCGTAGTCCGCCCGGATCTGCAAAGCAATTGCCTCCGCGTGCGATTCGATACTCACCGAAAGTCGGACCGGTCGGATCGATCGTTGGCTGCGTGGCTGGAGGCCCAGACCAATCCGAACACCACTCGGAAACATTGCCGAGCATATCGTGAAGTCCCCAGGCATTTGGCGCCTTACTGCCGACTTTCCTGTGGCCAATGCTGCCATCAGTATACACCTCCGTGTTCTCGAACACCCACGCGATGTCATTGATCTCGCCGTATCGGCACTCCGGCCGACCGGCGCGGCAGGCGTATTCCCACTCGGCTTCGGTCGGAAGTCTAAAACGATATTGAGCAGCCAGCTTTGTGAGTTCCTGGCAATACGAGGATGCGTCGAACCAGGAGACCTGCTCGACCGGATTGTTGATGGTATGCTCGCGTTCGATCGCCCCAGCAGAACTAAGATTCAATGGCTTCCAAAACGAAGGGTTCTGCCCAGTTACCATTTCGTATTGGGCTTGGGTGGTTTCGGATTCCAGAAGCCAGAATCCGCGTGAAATCCTGACGTTATGCTGAGGGACAAAAGCAGTACCATAGTGTGTTCTCTTGTCTTCCGGTGATCCCATCAGGAACTCACCTGACGGACACCATCGGAAAGAAAACGATACGTCATTCACAGCAATGGTTCTGCGTGTTCCTGGCAGCAACCGTGTTTCGTCTGTATCGGGTGAGTTTGACGTTGCGTCAGCAAATGAAACTCGGACTCGCGATAGAGCGGCAAACTGTCCAGCCCCGCCTGCATCGATCGTGATTGCAAGTTCCTTCACATTGCCCGTTTCGATAGGCTTCTCCAGATCCAACAGCAAGATATGGGCGCGATGCTTGTCCGTAAACTCGGGCACTTTCCATCCGGTATCCGACAGGAAGTCGATGCAGTTCGCGGTCGAATCATCGTTGGAATCGCCCGTGAACGTGCATTTTGAAAACTCCAATTGAATCGTCTTATCATCTTGTTGTTGGAGATACGGCTTTACCTCAACGAGCATCGGGGGCTTACTGTTGTTCGATGGAGCGGAATCACTAGGCAGGATTTCTAATTGGACGACAGATATCTTGGATGGCAGATCCGTTGGAGAGAAATGTAAGGTGAACTCCTGCCAGCGATCAGTTTGATTGAACTGAACCGATTGATCGTTCAGGATTTCCGAAGTTCCGGAACTTGCGAAAGTGACCTGTTTCGGTTTCGCAGTAATGAACCGGTTGGGTGTGGGAGAAGGCATCTCTTTCGCGCTGTCTTGCGGTGCAATCGGATTCAACATTGGCTTTGGATCGGTTCCAGCCGGCGCCAACTGTGCCAGTGACCAATACGGCAGCGCGATGACTGCTAAGCATGCCAAAGCCAATGCGCCTCGGAATGACAGTCGTTCGGAAACATTGGGCGACAGAATCATCGTTAATCTCTTTTCAAAGGAACGGGCGTTGCTTGCACCGATGCTAAGCGCTGGTGCTGGCATGCCGATGGTGGGATGTGAGGAAAGTTGCAAGAGAATTTCTGCGTATTCGCCACGACTGTCTGGACTTACCGCGATCGCCAGCGCGTCACAGGACATCTCCGCGGTTTCTCGCAATCGACGCCGCACGAACAAATCAAAACTCCGGATGAAGGAAGGCGGGAATTTCGAGGTCCCAGTGATCGAGATCTTCAAAACGAATTCTGAAGCCATCCTGTTTCAACTCAATACCGTCCTTGGTTCGGCAGTGAAGATACCAGGAAGTGGCTGGGGCTCTGGGAAGCGTTGAACTGCTGATGACAACTTGAAGGTCATATAGCTCGGGAATCTTGCCCGCTAAGTTCCCTTCCGCTTTTTCAAAATAGCGGAGTTCATCGTTTACTGCCGCTCGGACAAGCTCTCCATTTGTGAAAATGCGTTCCGCGAGGGGCGCTGTATCCCGAGCAAAAGTAAACGTCACTGGCTCCTCGCGAAATCCTGGCATGTCGTCAATGACGATTCGAAAGCCTTTCTGGTTTGTCTCTTTCAAAGCTTCAGCAAATCGATTCCCTGCTGCATTCGACTCAGGCACGTTCTTTACGAATTCGAGATTCGTGCCCAGTTTGCGCAGGTGGAACCGATAGTCAACGCGGCCTCCGACTTCGACGTGCGCGGGCACTTCATCAAGACTGGTCACTTTGTAACCTTGGGGCACGTGCAAGATACTGAAGAAGTAACCCAGCATCGGCTTCGTTTCGATGCGAACCGTCCCACCAGCATCACTCCTGCCAACCGGCGTCGCCCAATCTTCACCGAGAAGGTTTTCTTTCACAAACTCCACATCGCTGATCGGCTCACCGGTATCCGCATCAATCGCGTGCAGCACGAGGGTGCCGGTTTCAGTGGCTGCTTGATGAAACGAAAAGCGAATTCGGTTTAAGACGGCAAATTTCTGTGCGCCGCCTGAATCGACGGACAGCACAAGTCGCTCGTCTGGTTGCAGTGTGACAGGTTCGTCGAATCTCAGCACCAACGAGTGGGCTTCGGCATCTGCCGGCAGAGCAGGAACGATCCAACCGGTATCAGATAGAAAGTCGATGCAGTGGATTGTTAGGTCGTCCTCTGGATTCAGCAGAGAGATGCAACTGGAGAACTCATGTATCGTGGGTTTTCCTGTTTGCTTTTCTAATCTTGCTGTGACTTCGGACAGGATCAATTCCTCGCCACCACGTCCAAATTTTGGCCCCGCAGGAGAATCGACCGGCAGCAACTCCAGACGCAATTCATCGAGAGTAGTCGAGTTGTTGAACGCGAAATGCGTGGTCGCCTCTTGCCACGTCACGTCTCCTTCAAGCCCAACGCTGTGGTCGGTAAAGATCATAGCTGAGCCCGTCGAGACAGTTGCCTTCAGCGGACGCGCAGGGATCCAACTTGCAGGTTTCTCGGTTTTCGGAGCTTCGGCTGCCGGCGCGTCATGCACGGTGATGCCGATCGTCTGCGGTTGATCTATCAGCCCGAGTTCGAGCGTATTGTTCACTGTTCGCTTTTCCTCACCCTCGCGTCGCCAGATGAACATCGGGTTGTCGTCCTTCCGCATGTAGATGCGATCCGCCCGCACTGTGGCGTTCTGCAAACCGGCTGGCACCGCGATGGTGTGCTTGCCTTCGGTGAGCTTCGTTGTTTCCTGCCGCGTCCAAAAACTCCCCGGATCTCCCGCCTTGTGACCCGGCAGCGTGCCCGACACTCGCAGCTCGAAATCGGGAAACTTCACGTTACCACGA
>JBGSJT010000443.1:0-7945 GCA_041741715.1 Pirellulaceae bacterium
ATGTAACGATTAGTGGAGTAAGGCTCGAAGGGAGAAATCTGGCGCAAGTGGTCAAAGCCACAGCGAGTGTTAATCACTCCTCACGAACAACCACACTCAAGTTTAATTCGAGTGCTTTTTAAACATACGAGCGAGTGGGTCCGTCGCAGTCGTCCGTAACATTTTTGGGGCCCTGCGTCAGCCCAAAAACTCGCCAACAGACTGACCCACTCGCTGGCGCGTCGAGCTGATATTGGTCCTCAAAACTCCGAGTATTGAAATCCCCCTTCTGGCCTGTTATGATTCACTTGAATTGGGGTTAGGGAGCGACGAACGAATTGACATGGAATACTCTTCTGAATGGATTGGCCCGAAAGTCTTGGTTGGAAGGGTCGACGCGATGAGATCGGAAACTGGCTTTGTTCAACAATTGGCTCCCAACGATGGTCGGACCGCAGAGCTACTGTTGCCAATAGTTTATCGGGAGCTGCGTCTGTTGGCGGCATCTCGCCTACGCCGCGAATCGCCAGGACAAACGCTGCAAGCGACAGCGCTGGTACATGAAGCCTACCTGCGCTTGGTTGGGTCAGGTTCCGCCCCTTTCCCGTGGAAGAGCCGAGCGCAGTTCTTTGCAGCCGCATCGGAGGCCATGCGTCGAATCGTCATCGATAATCACCGCCGCAAGAAACGTATCAAACGGGGTGGACGAGTTGGCCGACTCGATATCGCCCTGTCGAGTCTGGCGTCGGAGCAACCCAGAGTCGATTTGCTGTCGCTTGACGAAGCATTGAATTGTCTGGAGGCCATCGATGCCAAAAAGGCAATGCTGGTCAAGCTGCGTTATTTCGCGGGCATGAACATGGCGGAAGCTGCCGACGTGTTGGATATTTCGAAACCTACCGCTGAACGCCATTGGCGATTTGCCCGCGCCTGGCTGGCGGATTGGCTGACCAACAACTAATAGTATTTGTAAAAAATGGTGCTGTCGTTGATGGCCTTGGAATAGTTTCGACGCACTACGTTGATGAAGCCTTCCTTTGACCTAGAACGTGACGATGTAAATCCAATTATGCAAATTGATTTAGAGAGGATCTTCGATGACGCACTCCAGTTGGAGGATTCTCGCCAGCGAGCCGAGTTCTTAGACCGCGCCTGTGCGGGTGACCTGGCGCTTAGGAAGCGAGTTGACTCGCTACTCCGAGCCTACAGTGCCAGCGACTATTTGGATTCGACCCCGCAAGAGGTAGCATCGATTCTCAATGAAAATAGCCCCAGCGATTTAGCCGGTGGTAAAGTTGGGCCTTACGTCTTGTTGGAACTGCTTGGCGAAGGAGGTATGGGCGAAGTCTATTTAGCCGAGCGATACGACGGCGGCAAGCCAAATCAAGTGGCGGTCAAGTTCATCAAACCCGGGATGGACTCGCGACAAGTGCTTGCACGGTACCAGTTGGAGCAAGAAGCGCTCAAGCGACTTGACCATCCGCATATCGCCAAATTTGTTGACTCCGGTATCACCGATGGCGGGCGTTTATACTTTGCCATGGAATTAGTAGAAGGGATACCACTGACGCACTATTGCGACCGCCAGCGGTTGTCGATCGGCAAGCGACTGAAACTGTTGATCACTACTTGCCATGCGGTGGAGCATGCGCACGAGAAGGGGATCGTGCATCGCGACCTCAAGCCGGCCAATGTGTTGGTCACCGTCGTAGCGGGGCAACCGCTGGTAAAAGTCATCGACTTTGGCATCTCTAAAGCGCTAGCGGAGTGTGCGACCGATCCCGCGCCTCATACCAGAGCCACTCAGTTCATTGGAACGCCGGGATACATGAGCCCCGAGCAATCGCGGTGGAGTTCTGATGTTGACCTGCGCACGGATGTCTATTCGCTGGGGGCCGTGTTATACAAATTATTGACCGGCGCGACCCCCATACCGCGCGAGGTGCTCAGCGACAGCGAACCTACTGAGCTCAGGCATCGCATCCAGACCGAAGAACCTCCTTGGCCCAGTCAACGCCTAGCGCGACTCACAGCGACGGAGCTCGACAAAGTTTGTATCTCGCGGTCGGTTCAGCCACGACCATTACTGCGCACCGTGCGTGGCGACCTCGACTGGATCGCGCTCAAGGCCTTAAAGCTGAATCGTAACGAGCGTTACACCAGCCCCCGCGCGCTGGCCGCTGACCTAAATGCCTATCTTGAGAATCGCACAATCTCCGCGCGGCGGCCAAGTCTTGCTTCACACCTTAGCAAATGGGCCAAGCGCAATGCCACCGCCTTGAAAATTACCTTGAGTGTCGCGCTCCTTGCCGGTTTGGTCATCGGCCTGCTCTGGGTGAACCGACGGTTGCAAGACGCTCAATTGGTGCAACACGAGATACAAGCCACTAACGCGCGCATAGCTGCGGAGAGTCTGCATCGTGAATTCGTCCGCGATGTCCAAGATGCGCACGCGTTTCTCCACGCTGGCGACAATTCTTCTGCGCTACAGTTGCTTAACAAGTATTCGCAGGCCTCGGGCGAACCCTATGCGGAAAACTTCGCGATCAATTACCTACGATCGCAGATACCGAAGCAGGTTCAAGTTCTGGAGGGACATCAGCACGACTTGCTCGACATCGATCTATCCGCAGACCAAAAATGGCTCGTCAGCTCCGATCGCGGTGGTGACATCATTATTTGGGACCTAGCTTCGGGGAGTGAAGTCCATCGCTTGCATCCCGAGGATGCCGAAGTCACTCGCTGTCGCTTTTCACCCACGGGAAATCTCTTGGCAACCACGGGGCAGGGAGGGAAGATTCGACTGTGGAATGTCGGCGATTGGTCTCCGGCTGGCGAACTCTCACGACACCTACGAACTGTCAATGGACTCGATTGGTCAGTCGACGGTCGTTACCTTGCTTCCGGTGACCGCAACGGAGACGTTTACATTTGGGATGTCGAATCGCGAAGTCGCCTGCGGACGCTTCCCAAACACTCGGGGTCGGTCCGCTGTCTTGCCTGGTCGCCTGATGGAAAAAGCTTGGTCACCGCCAATGGTGATACCGGTGTCTCATTGTGGGACTGCGGAACTTGGGAGCAACAAGCCTCTATTGCTAATAACAACAGGGGAACCTTAGCCATTGCCTTCTCCGCTGACAATCATTTTATGGCTTTTGGCGGCTACTATAACGAACTGACCATTTATGATCTTTCTGCCCAGACCGTTGTTCAGCGCAGCCAGACACATAGTGCGATTTTGTCTTTGGCGTTCGGCAATCGCAACGAATTACTCGTCGGCTCGGGGGACGCTTATGCTCAGGTTTACGAGTATTCGCGTCGTAGTCTGATTTGGAAGGCGATCCACATGATTCAGGTCAACGGTCTCGGTAGTAACGTACGTGGTATTGCTTGTGCAGAGGGGAAAAAACGGATCTGTTTCGCCTGCGAGCAGGAACGCAGTATCAGGGTTCTGACGAGCCACGTTGTCAATGGCTACCACTCTGATCAACCGAAACAAATCCCGATCGGCATGCTATTGAATTGCAATTTGATTCTTGCGGCCGACCAGGCAGGCGATAATGGCATGCTTCAGCGAGCTGACAACGGTGCTCTAGTCCATCAACTTCCGTTTCGCCTAAGTCGTTATTGTCGCCCGGAGTATGCGACGGCTAGCGATGTAATTGCGCTGGCGGGTGTGGAAGGAAACCTCCACCAGGTGATTTTGATTCAAGCTGTCTCCGGTGTGGAGCTTGCCAGGCTAACTTTCCCAGCCCGCATTCGCTGGCTTAGTTTTTCCCGCGACGGAGAGAATCTGGCAGCGTCCGGGGAGGGAGGTCTGGTGCGCATCTGGAATCTGTCGAGTCAAACGTTTCATGATTTGTCCGAAGGAAACCAGGGAGAAAGCTTTGTAGCTCCGATCGCCTTTTCACCCACCAGCGATCAGTTGGTTCTGAATCCGGTGCATGCTGGCAATGTGGTTTGCTTGCGGTCTGGTACGTTTGAAGAAGTGAGCGCGACTAAGCGAAATTACGATGTGCAATCACTACTGTATCATCCTCAGGGAGATTTCTTGGTCATTGGAAACTTTGATCGCGTCGCGGTTTGGGCCAGCGATCTGTCAGAAATGTTGTGGTCCTCGACCCGGACGTTGACCGATGATTTTAGCCGCATCGAGTCCATTCAGTTTTCGCCCGATCTGAGTCTGATTGTTGCACTCAACGAAGATGGCAACGTCGGTTTTTGGGACGTGCGCACTCATAGCAAATTGTTTTCAATACTAATGCCTGATTTGGATGACGGCTGGATCGCCTTTGCCGATTCCGAGACGCTGCTGCTTGGCGGCCCCACCGAATCCAGCATCTACAGCTTACACGCCCCCCATCTCAACTCAACCCATATCAGCTCGACCAATATCAGCTCGACGCGCCAGCGAGTGGGTCCCTGAGCATTCGCAATATCAGCTCGACGCGCCAGCGAGTGGGTCCGTCGCAATTTCCACGGTCCGTCACTGGACCGAAACCCACACTCGCGATCCACTCGCTGGCGCGTCGAGCTGATACTGCGATGACTGACAACGTACATGCTTAACAAACTGCAATCTAAATATAGCTTACAACGACCATCCAACGGGTGGTGGGTTCAATCCGAATGGCGATCGGGCAGGACACATGCGAAACACCCATCGAACAAAAAACTGAATTTCGGAAATTTCGAAATTCCGTGATGGGTTTCAGGTGGGGAAAACGCATTGATTAGATGCTGGCCGTGATTTTGCGATTTGAACCGTTTGGCGCGGTCGGAAAGAACGTCGACCCACTCGCTTGCGCGTCGAGCTGATATTGGAAATGCTATTGGCGGCGAACAAACCTATTGGAATACCGTAAATAATGACATCCAACGAAGAACCTATTGAAACAGCTGAGGGCTTTTACTCAGACTTGCGAATCCTGGCTCAGCGAAAACTCGCCAACGAACGGGCTGACCATACGTTGCAGCCGACGGCGTTGGCGCACGAAGCTTACTTGCGCATGAGAAAAATCAGTCAGAACGTTCTATGGCAAGGTCGCGATCATTTCATGGCCGTGGCGGCGGAGGTGATGCGGCGTATCCTAGTCGATCATGCGCGACGCAGAATCAGCGGTAAGCGCGAGGGCAATTTTCATCGCTTGCCACTAACAGACGTGTCGATCAAGGTAGGAATGAATGCCACCGATATTCTGGCCATTCACGAATCGCTCGACAAATTGGCCGAAGAGGAACCCTTGGCCGCCGAGCTGGTAAAGCTCAGAATCTTTGCAGGCTACACCCATATCGATGCCGCGCGACATCTCAAGCTCGATAGAGCCAAAGCCGACCGCATGTGGGCCTTCTCCAAAGCTCGACTGCTGGTCTTAATGGGGGGGCGTGATAGTCGCTGATCGCTCCACCGGTCTGTCGCTGATCGCTCCGCCGCTTACCTCGCCGGGCGGTCGGCGAGCCCTGTCCGAATTGCGAGACATTTTTACCAAAACAACACAATACTCAGAGCGAATCGCCAGCGGTTTGCGCTTAATAATCTGAACGACTCTTGCCTGACCGCCCACTCCGAGCATCACTACCTTGGCTGAAAAACCCACGCTCGACATTATCGACTTGTATCACGCTGCCGCAGCCATTGATGATCCGTTGGAATGCGATGCGTTCGTGCGCCAGCAGTGTGGTGAAGATCATGCATTGATAGAGAAGCTGCAGGATATGCTCAAGGTCCGCGCGGAGGCTGAGCAACTGTTCGAGGCGGAATCGTTTCCATTTTCCAGTGAGCTACCGATTGAACTGTCCGCGGATCTCCTCTCGGACGTGCCCTGTCTAGGCCGAGTTGGAAAATTTCGACTTGATCGGCTCATTGGTCGTGGTGGTATGGGCAATGTTTTCCTCGCCTTCGACGAGCAGTTACGGCGGCCCGTGGCACTCAAATTCCCACGCGTCGATACACTGGAGAATCCCCAACTTTTGCAGAGATTTTTGCAAGAGGCGCGTTTGGCCGCGCAGTTGAACCATCCCAACTTGGTGAAAATTTTTCAAGTCGATGTGTTCGGTGAAATATGCTTCATTGCATCCGAATGGTGCGAAGGTGGTGACCTCGCCCGCTGGTTGGCCGCACATCCTGGCCCCCAACAACCGCAATGGTCCGCCACGTTGATCGGGGCGATTGCCAGGGCAGTCGCCTACTGTCATCGACAGCAGATTGTCCACTTAGATATCAAGCCAGCCAACATCATTCTGGCGACGCCAGCTGACGGGGAACTGCCGATCAATGCAGGTACATTAACCGGTGATAAGCGACTCTCGTTTCGCCCCATGCTCACCGATTTTGGCGTGGCCCGCGTGATTGAAGAGGGGCTAACCAAAACACATTCCAGTCTGCTGATGGGTACGCCACTCTACATGGCACCCGAGCAAGCAGAGGGGGACCGCAACCGGATCGGACCCACCAGCGATATCTTTGCGCTGGGGGTGGTGCTGCATGAACTGCTATACGGCGAGCGACCGTTCGAAGGGAAGTCGCCCATGCAAGTCATGGACCAACTCCGTCAAGCGGATACGCTGGTGATTCGCAAGTGCGATCACGTGCCGAGTGAATTACGGACGATATGCGGTCGCTGTTTGCAGCATGCCCCCGAGGATCGTTATCCATCGGCGGACGCCCTGGCCGAAGACCTCGACCGCTTTCTGCGCGGTGAGCCCATCCATGCCCGACCAGTATCCCTCAAGCAACGCCTTTGGCGCTGGTGTTCGCGACCGCAACGGGTAAAGGAAGCCGTTGTAGGTGTGGTCGTGATCCAGATCCTGCTGATTTCTTGGGTCGTGTTGGCTGCTAGCATTGCGGGAATATTCTTAACGGGTGCACCCTTGATCGCTTCGCGATGGGACGCGACTGTGACGATCGTATTCATCGCCGCCCCGCTCCTTGGACTCAGCTACCTCGTCATTCGCGGAAATCGTTGGGCACTTTATGCCGCCTTCCTCCTGTCACTCGCTGGGCACGTGCTAGTTCCCGTCGGTGCAATGGTCGGAGCGATCGGCATATTGGAGTTCTACTACGATCGCCAACCCTATTTTCAACTTGCCAATATGGGGCTTGTGTTATTCGCTGGGCTCACGGAGACCTTTATGCTGGGCATAGGCATCATCGCCAGTCGAAAGCAACAGAAACTGTGAGCGGAATGGACGCGAGCCCACCGGTGTTTGCATTTCCTTCCGTCGCGCTCGCCCGGATTGCAGCAAGGATAAGATGTAGCGAAAGTCGTCAAGACTTTCGGCATCGCACTTCTCCGTAGGAAAGCTGAAACTCTTGACGAGTTTCGCTACGGGAAATCCCTTAACCTTGCAGCATTCCGAGCAAGCCGGACGAAAGCGGAACCAACTGAGGTGCGGAGTAAAGTTGGTACTCATCACATCCGAAGCAACCGCATGGCAACCTCAAACTTTTAACAGCCCAGGCTCGCGCCCATTCCGCTCTGTTTCAAATGTGACGTTTGCGTATCTAACGCCTATCTCAAGATTTTCTCAAGATTTCTCGCGCGATTCGAACGTCGAATGCGCATTTCTTGTTGGTCACGGTTCGCTTTCGAGTTCCCGTCACTAGTTATTCACGAAAATTTTGCGGAATTCGCCAACCGTTTTCTATGGCGATTACGCATTGAAGTTCAGAGCCAATAGCGGGACCGCGAAAATCTGCTCGTCCACTATCAGCTCGACGCGCCAGCGAGTGAGTCTGCGTGCAAACTTGTCGTCAATATCAGCTCGACGCGCTAGCGAGTGGGTCCATTTGTCGGGCCGGTGTTGTGCCCCCCGGGGCAAAGCAGACCCACTCGCTCGTATGTTTAAAAAGCACTCGAATTAAACTTGAGTGTGGTTGTTCGTGAGGAGTGATTAACACTCGCTGTGGCTTTGACCACTTGCGCCAGATTTCTCCCTTCGAGCCTTACTCCACTAATCGTTACAT
>JBGSJT010000444.1:0-1572 GCA_041741715.1 Pirellulaceae bacterium
GGCGAGTCTCACGAAGCTGACGATTACAAGTATCTCTTGGACTCTTTGAATGCATCTACCAAGCCTGGGTCGCGCGGGAGATTGGGGCATTACGAGATTCTCAGCGTGGTTGGTCGAGGCGCTTTTGGAACGGTGCTTCAAGCGTTCTACGAGAAACTACAGCGTCTGGTCGCGATAAAAGTTATGGCTCGTGAATTATCCGCAACCTCGCCAGCACGCAAACGGTTCATGCGTGAGGCGCAGGCTTCAGCCGGAATACGTCATGAGAATGTTGTCAGTGTGTTTGCTGTTGAGGAGCAACCATTGCCGTACTTGGTCATGGAATTCGTGCCAGGGCAGACACTAAGCCAATATCTCATCGACCACGGCCCGCTTGAAATTTCCACCGTACTGTCGCTAGGCAGGCAAATCGCCGAAGGACTGGCCGCAGCCCATTTCCAGGGTTTGATACATCGTGATATAAAACCGAGCAACATCTTACTTGAGCCGGGTCCGAGCAATCGTGTAAAGATCACTGACTTCGGTTTGGCGCGCGCGGCCGATGATGCCAGTTTAACGCAAAGTGGAGTGATTGCCGGAACGCCAATGTTCATGGCTCCAGAACAGGCGCTCGGGCAAAAGCTGGATCAACGAGCGGATCTCTTCAGTTTGGGCAGCGTGTTGTACCAAATGGTCAGTGGTCGCCCACCTTTCCGCGCCAACAACACGGTCGCCGCATTGAAGCGAGTGACCGAGGATACACCTCGTTCTATTCGTGAAATCATTCCGGAGACCCCACAGTGGCTATGCGACATTATCGGCAAGCTCCATGCGAAAAATCCCGATGATCGTTATCAGTCAGCACGAGACGTTGCCGAAGTCCTCGCTGACTGCGAGTCACAACTCCGTTCGCACGCGGTGTTGAATGATTATTCCCTGATTCCTCGAATAGCTAAACAGCCACTACGGCCGCGACTCTGGAGTATGGCTTCCGCATTGATCCTTCTTCTGCCGGCGGTTGTTATTTTTGCAGTTTATAGCCGAACTAACGATCAGTTGTCGCTTGGCAAGCGCAGCGAGGAACCATCAACAGCAATTGTGAATCCATCACTGCATCAATTCTCATCAGACGAATGGATCGATGTGATACCGCTGATTGATCCGTTGATCGATAGGTTTGATGTACCGCAAGCAACGGGGAGAAATGAGTGGAGGATCGAGCACGATGAACTCGTGATACTTCGCGATCAGCGAGGTGCAAAACTCTTGTTCCCGCTCGATTCGCAGTGGAATGCCTTTGAATGTGAAATTGACTTTACGCGTCGAATTGGTGAGAGCGGATTTAACTTCAATATTCCGACCGTTACTGGCTATTGTCCGCTTGTCATTGACGCTCCTGGATCGCCCGGAGGCGTTTTCCTTGGACCGAGAAAGAAAGGGATGGTGCTACATGAGGGCCGCAAGATTGTAACTTCCGAGCGTTCGATCGTTCGGGTGCAGGTGGACTCGACCCGCGGGTTAGAAGTCGAATTCAACGGTACTCCGGTCGGATCTTGGACAGGTGATTGCGATTCGATTTCCTCTCCCACGAAC
>JBGSJT010000445.1:0-1812 GCA_041741715.1 Pirellulaceae bacterium
CAGAGTGAGACGATTACTTTAGAATGCGAGATCACCATGCCAGAACCTGAAGAAACCAGCCAACCCGACAGCCTATCTTCCCGTCGTAAAGCGGCCTCGGACGATGCGAGGACCGAACCAGTGGCCGAACTATCGGTGTCGCCACACTCAATCGAAGGCTTATTTCTTCAAGCTTTGCAACTTGAGTCACCTGCACAGCGAGAAGCATTCCTCGATCGTCAATGCGCCGATGACCCTGAACGCCGAAAGCGAGTTTCTGCATTGCTTCGGGCTCACGCGGATGCTGGAGAGTTTTTTGAGATACCCGCCGGTGGTCACCGTCCAACGGATGAAATCTCGCTCAGCTTTCTCATGCCGTTGGATAAAGAAGGTGTACTAGGGACGATTGGACCCTACGAAGTGTTGGAGGTCATTGGTCGTGGCGGTATGGGAGTTGTTCTGCGAGCCGTTGACCCGAAACTGAATCGAGTGGTCGCAGTGAAGGTTCTCTTGCCAGAATTGGCAGCGAATCCGAACTCTCGGCGTCGCTTCCTACGCGAAGCTCAAGCGGCTGCCGCTATCAGTCATCCACACGTGGTGACGATCCATGCCGTGGACGACGCTCATCACGAGGTAGCCGGAAAACCTGTCCCGCCCTATCTCGTAATGGAATGCGTCGTTGGTCAGTCGCTACAACAGAAACTGGATCGAGTCGGCACGTTGCGATTGGCAGAGATTCTGCGCATCAGTCGCCAAATTGCTGACGGGTTAGCAGCCGCGCATAGACAAGGTCTCATCCATCGCGACATCAAGCCCGCCAATATTCTACTTGAGAACGGCGTTGAACGAGTCAAGGTTACTGACTTCAGCTTAGCGCGTGCCGTCGATGACATTACCGTTACTCGCACTGGCGAAGTCTCCGGTACACCTCAGTACATGTCGCCAGAGCAAGCTTGTGGCGAACGAGTCGACCATCGCAGTGATTTGTTCAGCTTGGGCTGCGTCATGTACGCGATGTGTACCGGCCATAGTCCCTTTCGCGGTGACAGTATTGCTCATGTCATCAAACGAGTCACCCAAGACGAGCCACGATCCATCGCCGATCAGAACCCCGAGATTCCTCTCTGGCTGATCGAGATCATCAACTCGCTTCTTCAGAAGAAGGCAGAGCATCGTTTTCAATCTGCCGAAGATCTAGCGGTGATTTTGGATCAGCATCTCTCCCGCATTCAGCACCCGAGCGAGTCTGGATCACACTCGGCGATTAATCAGCAAATTCCCAACCGCAATAATGGTGATTCAGAACAAGATCGAGAATCTGTTGCCGCGCCAGTTTCCGATTCTTCTCCGCTAGCTTTCCTTGAACGATCCCCACAATTCCTAGTGCCTGGTTGGATGCGTTCGGTCAGCCGAATCTTCGCCTTTGTTTGCGTGAGTATTTGGGTGCTTTTGGGCTTCAACGCACTAGACGGAAGCCTTGGCATTGGAGGGGCCGAGTTTTTCATTTTGTCTTTTCTAAGCATCGGTCCGTTTCTTATGGCGATCATATTGTCTCGCCGGACCGTTGCTCGCGAAGTTCTGGCAATCGCTCTTTTCTTAGGACTGGGCCCAATTGGTTTATTGTTGTACCTATGGATCAAAGATCATTTGATACAGGCAGCACGTCCAACTGGACATATTTCGCCAAGAAAACCGAAGACCCCCGCCAATGTCGTCATGAACGACGAAGGGGTGCCAATTACAAAGATTGACACCGGTTGGCTGAGTTATCGCTTTGTGTATCTTTCAGTGATCTTAGTTTTGGCTTCCATGTTGATCTTGCCATCGTTGTGG
>JBGSJT010000446.1:0-5087 GCA_041741715.1 Pirellulaceae bacterium
ACTCGTCAGATGTACGGCATTGGTTCCGAGCGTTGCGACGACATGGGACGCAAGTGTCTGCTCGCGCGGCGAATGGTTGAAGCCGGAGTGCGGTTCGTCGAGATCACGCATGGCAATTGGGATCATCACTTCAATCTCAACGCCAGGCTTGAGCAAAGTTGCGGTGAGGTCGATCAACCGATCGCCGCGTTGCTGGCCGACCTGGAGCAGCGAGACTTGTTGAAGGACACGCTGATTGTGTGGACTGGCGAGTTTGGACGCACGCCCTACGCCGAGGGTCAGGACGGACGCGATCATAATACCAATGCATTTACCACGTGGATGGCAGGAGGAGGCATCAAGCCCGGGATCACCTACGGTCGCAGCGATGACTACGGCTATGAAGCGGTCGAGAACCCCGTCCAGATCGCGGACCTGCACGCAACTATTTTGGCCACTCTCGGTCTCGACCACAAACAACTCACTTACCGCCACGCCGGCCGCGACTTTCGACTGACTGACGTAAAGGGCAATGTCATCCGCGACATCATCACCTGAACCTCGCCGACGTTTGTTCTGACTGTCAACTGCATTTCGTAGTCGTCATCGGGGTCCTTCAACGCGCACCTTTCACAGCTTGGCTGCGGTACAATTCAGGATTGACCCAAGTTACCCGCATCCTGTCTCAGATTGAATCCGGCGACTCGCCTGACCATGAAGCTCGAGAACTCGTGGTTCGCGCACTTGCCCTGTCACCGCTACCTGCAATTGACGCTGTCGGGCTGGCCGCGCTTGGTGAGAGCATTATCGGCCCAAATCGACACCCATACGACATTTACGTATCAGCACTAGCGCAACTGAGAGCAGGCAATCAGGCCGAGGCCGCCGTCCGCTTTCAGCGGGCGAACTGATTAACGCATTGAGCGATCATTCAGTGTTGCATTTTGGTTGGTGCCGAAGTCGCCAAGACTATGGACTCGCAGCGGAAAATCCAAACTCTGGCGAGTTCGGCTACGATACTCGCCAACCCCAAAATCTAATCTGGACGATGCACTAGGCTGACATTCTTTATGACTTGCCGTCGGGTTGGCTGTCACCCACTGACTCAGCCACTGATTAGCTTTAGCAGGTCGCCAATTTTTCGGTGGGCTTCTAGTGGGTGACGAAGCGGTTGATCTGTGATTACTTGGTAGTGGTTCTTGCGCCCCACTTTTTCGCGACGGATAAATCCTTCGTCTTCAAGATCTTGCACGATGCGCTGTACGCCTCGCTCGGTAATTCCGACTCTCAAAGCGGCTTCGCGTAATACCAAATCAGGGTTGGCGTACAAAGCGATCAAAACATGTGCGTGGTTAGAAAGAAACGTCCAGCGGTTCGTAGAAGCTTCCGACTTGACGGGAACTTCGGTTCGGACCGTCGCATTTCGAGCGTTGGATTCGGACATTCTTTTCTCTCTGATCCTGTTCAATTGGCCATTCGCAGCATTGCCAAGGCTATCCCGCTGGCTGTCTGCTGGACGCAGTGAAGCATAACACTTAAGTCGCGAAAGTAAATTCACGAAAAATAATTCGTCATCTAAATCCGCATTTTTAGGGTTTTACGATTCTTTACCGTCTATTGTTTAAGATTAGGGACCAAATACGACGAACCCCAATCGCCAAGCATGAACTCGTCGCAAACTTGCTCAACGGCGTTTGGCTGAATTTGGTAGCGATCGAAGATGGCCAGATGGTTCGCTATTGCGAAGATGGAGATTGGACACAAGTCCGTGTAACCCAGGCTGTCAGCCTGAAAGGAGTCTGAACATGGAAACGGCCATAGACAAAAATCTGGCACCCCCTTCCACTTCGGAGCGCTCAATCGACCGCGACGAAGCCGCCGCAATGGAACGAAAAAAGCGGGACGGTTATTTCTAATGAATGCAACAACTATCGAAGCTTGTCTTATCCAACATGATGGTTGACACACAAAACACCTCCGCCGAACAAGTCGCTTTGTCGATCATCGCAGGGATAAAGTGAACTCCCTTAGAGCGTGCTTTAGAGTCGTGTCGTCGTCGCTAGCCTTGTTGGTTCCATTAGCCGCCACGCCTTAGCTTCCGGTTACTGAACCCTGCAGAAATTGGTTGCTAACGCATTGCGGCTGATTGCCATTTGACTAACGCCTTCGCTTCACAATAATATGCTTCTTTATATGCGTAGTTTCAAACCACTCCTTTAACCAACATTGCAACTGTGGAACACATCAAGAACCCCGAACTGCGCAGCGAAATCCGATATTTGGGAACAATCTTAGGCGACACGATTCGCGAACTTGAAGGCGAGCAAGCGCTCACTGTTGTCGAGGAATTGCGAAAGCTAGCGTGGGACCGCAGAACCGGTGTCGAGAATTCTGAGCAACGGATGATCGATCGGATCCGGAGTATGAGTGTTGAGCTGTTGTTCATCACGACTCGGGTCTTCACGGTCTTCTTGGATTTGCTGAATATGGTCGAAGATCGCCGTCGTGTGCGAGTGCTCGGTGATCGCGCTCGCGGCGTTTACCCGCAACCTCGCAACGAATCTATTCGCGATGCAATTCTACAACTACACCACTCAGGGAAGACCGCCGCTGATATTCAAGAACTTATCGACGCGTTGCATATTGAGCTTGTTTTCACGGCTCATCCGACCGACGCGAAACGAAGATCGGTGCGTAGCAAGCTGACAGCCATCCGCGGCCTGCTAGCAGTTCTAGATCGCGATCCATACCCCGAGGAGCGAGATCGCGCTGAGCAAGAAATTCGTGTCGAAATCGCCAAACTTTGGCAAACAGACTTCATTCGACCTTGGCGCCCTACGGTGATGCAAGAAGTGTCCCGCGGACTATCGATCAAACCGGTACTGTGGGATGAGATCCCGCTACTTACTGACGAATTTCGACGCGGGATTATCGAGAATTATGGCGATGCGGTGAAGTTGACACGACCTAGCTTGACGTTCGGTTCATGGATTGGCGGTGATCGTGATGGGCATCCGGGAGTCACCGCCGATGTGACTCGCGAGACCGTGATCTGGTTGCGACGCGAAGCTCTCGCGTTTCATCTTAAGACGTGCGATAAGTGGTTCCATACACTGAGCCTGTCAGAACGGCAGGTTAAGTTGACTGGTAAACTGAGCACAGCGATCTCTAGTGCAGAGTCCCAGTATCCAGAGTCCCAGTATCCAGAGTTGAAGGCCCGACTATCCGCGTTGCCACCGGGCGAGTTATGTCGTCGCTGGCTGGCGACGGTTCGTTGGCGATTGGAACAGTCGCAAATGCTACTGGATGGGCAGGGCACTGAAACTAGCCCCATTGCACCACTCGCTGGCGCTTACCGATCAGCGGATGAGTTGGCGACAGATATCGAGATTCTCGCAGAAGCTCTCGATGCGACGCCGGCTGGAAAAAGTGGAATTAGTGGAGTTCGCGATTGGCTGGTGCAGATCGCGACCTTTGGATTTCATTTAGCAAGGTTGGACGTTCGACAAAACGCAAAGGTCTACAGCGATGTGATGGACGCAGTCCTGAAGCGAAGCGGACATTGCGAAAGTTGGAAGGCGTTGGACGATGCCGCGCGTGTTCGGTTCTTGGAAAAGACGCTCGACGTCAAGCTTCCGCTCGCTGTCGGTGATAGCCAAGCCAATGCCCTGGCGCGCGAAACGTTAGCCATGTTCCGAATGTTGCATGACGTAACTAAATTGTTTACCAATTCGGCCTTCGGCGCGCATGTGATTAGCATGGCTGCGGCGCCCAGCGATGTCTTGACAGTGTTGTGGCTCTGCAAACAAACAGCAGCTGCGGACGACACTTCAGACGGAACGACGGGCATGCCAATCGCTCCGTTGCTGGAAACGATCGACGACTTGGAAAGAGGTCCCGAGATTTTAGCTGGGATGCTGAGCATTCCGGCTTATCGCGACTACTTGCGAAAGCAAAACGATCATCAAATGATCATGCTCGGATACTCCGACAGCACCAAAGACGGCGGCTATTTGACGGCCTGTTGGTCGTTGTACCGAGCTCAAAAACAACTTGTTGCCGTCGCCGCTCAGCACTGCGTACAGTTGACGTTCTTCCATGGCCGCGGCGGTTCGCTGGGACGCGGCGGCGGACCGACTGCAAGAAGCATCATGTCCTTGCCCACGGGCTCGTTTCGCGGCTCGATGCGCTTGACCGAACAAGGCGAAGTGATGGCTGACCGCTATGACGACCCGGCCATCGCGCACCGTCATCTAGAACAAGTCATCTGGTCGTCGTTGCTGGCGGCCGGCCATCCGGCGGAGCCACCATCGGACGAATGGTTGTCCACGATGGATCGAATTTCAGCCAGTTCGTTTGTGAAATATCGCGAGCTATTGGAACGGCCGCGGTTCGTAGAATTCTTCCGCAGTGTGACTCCTATTTCAGACATCGAACAACTGCCGATCGGATCGCGCCCCTCTCGCCGCAACCCCGGCGGAGGACTCAGTGATTTGCGAGCCATTCCTTGGGTTTTCTCATGGACCCAGTCGCGTTGCTTGTTGCCAGCTTGGTATGGCATGGGAGCTGCCATGAAGCCGCTCCTGGATGATCCGCACCAGCAGCCATTACTGAAAGGTATGTACCAAGATTGGATGTTCTTTCGCGCATTGGTCGACAACGCCGAATTGGCACTTGCCAAATCCGACATGCAAATCGCCTCCCACTATGCGGACCTAGCTGCTGATGAGCCAGCACTAAAATTGATCGCAAACATGATTGCCAAAGAGTTCGAGTTGGCATGCGATGTGGTGCTGCGACTAACCGGAAGAAATGAATTGCTCGACAGCACACCCTGGCTGAAGGAATCCATTCGCGTTCGCAACCGCTTCATTGACCCGTTGAACTTAACTCAAGTGGAACTGCTGCGTCGCAGTCGCCGACAACAACTTACTGAACAAGAGGCCGAAGAACTGCGACACCTCACACGACTAACAATTAACGGCCTCGCCGCCGGCATGCGAACCAGCGGATGAAGAACGAAAAGAAGTTAGCATCGTACGGGAAATAACTGTCGTAGCTACGTTCGCCAGAACGTCGATTTCCTGCGGTCTGGCGACCGCAGCTAC
>JBGSJT010000447.1:0-11448 GCA_041741715.1 Pirellulaceae bacterium
ACTCGTCAGATGTACGGCATTGGTTCCGAGCGTTGCGACGACATGGGACGCAAGTGTCTGCTCGCGCGGCGAATGGTTGAAGCCGGAGTGCGGTTCGTCGAGATCACGCATGGCAATTGGGATCATCACTTCAATCTCAACACCAAGCTTGAGCAAAGTTGCGGTGAGGTCGATCAACCGATCGCCGCGTTACTGGCCGACCTGGAGCAGCGAGATCTATTGAAGGACACACTGATTGTGTGGACTGGCGAGTTTGGACGCACGCCCTACGCCGAGGGTCAGGACGGACGCGATCATAATACCAATGCGTTTACCACGTGGATGGCAGGAGGAGGCATCAAGCCCGGGATCACCTACGGTCGCAGCGATGACTACGGCTACGAAGCGGTCGAGAACCCCGTCCAGATCCCGGACCTGCACGCAACTATTTTGGCCACTCTCGGTCTCGACCACAAACAACTCCCGGACCGCCACGCCGGCCGCGACTTTCGACTGACCGACGTCAAGGGCAATGTCATCCGCGACATCATCACCTGAACCTCGCCGACGTTTGTTCTGACTGTCAACGGCATTTCGTAGTCGTCATCGGAGTCCTTCAACGCGCACCGTTCACAGCTTGGCTGCGGTACAAGCAGCCTGGAGACTCTTGACCGGCGCCGATACGAGTGACGTTCCCGAGAATCAAACGGAACAAGTCAAAGACGAGCGGGCGCCGCCATCAACCGCGCAAACCAATCCGACAGTGCCAAGGTTCTGGACGGACGACGAGATGAAGAGCGTGGAGTTGCCCCTGGCCAACTCGAAAGCCACGCCAGAACATATTTCTGCGGAGTACTACTACCAGATTCCGGAAATGAAGCTTCATCGCAGTTATCCTGTGTACCACCCCGACGAAGAGCCGTCGGGATATTTTGAGAAACTGCTGACGACGGCGCCTGAGATTATTTGGGACAGTGAACAACATCCACCCCTGGAATCGGAAGCCGACTGGGTTGCGGCAGGCGCGCTGATTTTCGAGATGCCCATTGGCTTTGGCTCAGGGCGTATGCTTCTGTCGATGGAAACGAGTCTCTTCGTTCGGGATGCAAAATGGTATGCGAACAATGCCATCCCGACGACTCGTGAAGGAGTGAACCCGTTCTTCCGTTATGTCGTCAGGGAACCTGGTAAAGTCAAAGTCGGAGTATTGTCCTGTGCGATGTGCCACACTCGAGTAATGAGCGACGGTATGGCCGTCAACGGAGCACAAGGCAACTTCCCGTTCGGTCAAATGTATGCCGCCCAGATGCTTGAGCAGGGCGCGATTCCGGATGCGGTGCGCGGGCTGGAAAGAAATCTGTTCGGCGCTCCCTGGATCGTGCCGGATCCGCAGGAAGGTTTATGGTCGATGCCGCTTGCTGACCTGGGGGCGGCGCATGCCTCTGTTCCACCGGGCGTTATTGCTCGGCACCGTTCAAGTCCCCAATCTCCTGTGGTTGTACCGGACCTGTTCGGGCTTCAAGCCAGAAGCTATTTGGATCGCACAGGCTTGCAGCACCATCGTGGTATTCAGGACCTCATGCGTTACGTAGCGCTCAATCAGGTTATGGACGGCCTCTCGCAGTTTGACGAGTTCATTCCGGCTGGCAAAGACTCTAGTGAGCGACCGGAACCAGAAGCCTTTTTCTTTGGCCGCTATAGCGCTGAGCAACTATACGCGCTGGCGAAATACGTCTATTCATTGAAGCCGCCGACCAACCCCCATTCAATGGACGAGCTGGCAGAGCGGGGCCGAAAAGTGTTCATGGAAAATGGTTGCGCCAGCTGCCATCAGTCGGACAAAGATTACGGAAGCGATCGTCTCGTGGCAGCACCAAGCTTTGAAGTGCCAGCCGATCATCCCGAGAAATCGCAAGTGTTGTCATCGCCTTCAGATGCATAGACTGTGGCTGCTTGTTCAGTTCCCAAGCCTTCGCCTGTTGCTTAAAACATGCGAACCCGGAATGACTCGCAGCGGCCCCGTTCTCGCCCGTCACTCTGTCGAGATGAATCCGCAGGGTGAGCATCTGCCGTAATGCATCGTCTTTGCCAAAACGTTTTCAGGATCGGTACAGCGTCCATAAGATTTCGAGCAGCATAGTCATGGCCGCGACTTGATCGAGCGCGCCCCCCAGCGTCATCCGAAAACGCTGCTTGGCAAGCGGTCACGAGGTCATTCGCAGTCGCTTGTTCAACGGCATTATGGATCATGAAAAATCCATCTGCCGCTAGTCGTTCAAGCTGGTTCTTGGACACGCTCCCACAGCAACAAATTTACCGCCAATAGTACTTTGTCAGAGTTCAAGTTTTAGGGTAGTGGACGAGGTTACGAGTACCGTCCACGTTGCGGTTTCCAGGGGACTCGTAACCTCATCCACTACGGTAAACCCTAATCCATCAAATGCTTGAGAATGCTTTCTGGGTTGTCAGGAAATGTCTTGGTGACGCGATAGTGTTCGGTATCGTGATACGCTATCGGATTGATGCCCGCGTCGGTGAAGGAGTAGATAGTTGAGTTGAGATAGCTCATGATGATCGGTGAGTGGCTAGCGATTATAGGCATCGCGGTCGTCACGGCTGATCCGTTTGCTTGCGCCTGATGTTTCGAGATGCCTGGAAAGCTCTGCAAGCCGAATTATTGTAAAAAGCATAGGAAATCATCGAAATTCACGGTCCATTCAAACCGCAAAATTGAGTATGCTCAGTATTAATTATCGGGCGCACGCGCCAGATAATTACTTTTGATCGCGCCCGAGAATTACTAGTTCCGTCCCTTACTTTTCACGAGAGCTTCTATGACAAGATCCTTCAACATTTTCGCCATCCCGTTAGGCGTTTTATTCGCCGTTCTTTTGCCACGAAGCGATGCGGTAGCACAAGATGAGACAAACAACTATTCCGACAGCAATTACGACTTCACCATCGAGGTCTCGCAGCCTTGGAGGAAAGCACCCTTGCAGGGCTATGCTGTCCCGGGAGTCGCTCGCGCCGCGTACGCCGGTTCGAAAGGGGCATCGATTGTTTTGTTCGTACAGGAACCAGGAAAGGCTTTTGATCCGCGCTTCCTTGTCGACGAAAGCGCTAAGTCTATGGAAAAGAGTCTTGGCGCAACGGTGTCAGAAAAGGACGTCCGTGACGTAGATGGAAAGAGAGCGATGTCGCTTGTCGTCGAAGGCAAAGGTACGGGGGGGGCAATCGATGGCAAAGGATCCGTTCAAACGAGCCAACACTGGATCGCCATTCCCAGGGAAAAAGACGTCATCGTTGCGTTGTTAACATCGCCTACGACAGATTTCAAAGCAAATCAGAAGTCGTTCCTTGCGTCTATCAAGCGGTTCAAGATCGGTGGCAAACAAACGGCCGATCAGAAAGAATCAAAGTAGTTCGAGCGGAAATTGCTAATTCGGGACGAACCAATAAGGATTTGACTTCGGCTCCCGCGTACAAAGAGCCGGAATCAGAGTCGCGCTGACTCGTAGGTTTGATACTTGGATCGGCGAGAGTCAGCCGAAGCTCAAGTCCTCTGTTCAAGAAGCTCGGTAGAATCTGCAAGAAAGTTTTGGCGCGCTGGGGGCTATATTGGGCAACGCGCATGAGCGTGCGAAGCAGACCTCAGATTGGTAGAAAAAGGAAGGGGTTTGCGGAAAATTGATTGCATAGGGTAAACCTTGTCTCCGGTCGTACGGAGCCCAGCCGAACCATTCAACAACTGATTTAATGATGCGACTTGTTTGCGAGGAAAATCATGGAAGTCAAAATCTACCTGTTTGGCGAGCTGCTAGCAACGTTGACGTTTAAATCTGAAGGCCAAAACTGGGATCTAGCCTCACAATCAACACACGTAGGTGAAACACCGGAAATTCGAAAAGCTATTGCCATTGCAGTCAGTAGCGTCACAACAGATGTTTTTCAGCCAACAGGACGCAAGGTAGTGCTGAATGATGTTAGCTACGTGGCGACACCGCTCTAGATGACCCTTTGCACAATGGGTTCTCAACTGGCTAGATTCCAGGCCCGAACATCTCCAATCCCTACCAGCCACCGGTACCAGAAACCCCAGCGGACAATGAGCCCAAACCGGTTTGGCGCTGCGCATCGGCGGGTTGGGCAGTGGGTTTGACAGCAGGCGCGATCTTTACCTTTTTCAAGCTATAACCTAGTTTGCGCTGTCTGGTTCCACGATGTCGAAGTGCGACACATCTTTTTGTATTCCCAGCTTCGTATACAGGGACATCGCGGGCTCGTCTTCATGGTCTGCCTGGACAAAGACGGTGCTGGCACCACGGACTCTTGCTTCCAACTGAACCATCCTGATGAGGTTCGTCGCGACGCCTTGCCTACGGAACTCTGCGTCTACCGCGAGGTCGTAGATGTAGACTTCACATCGGTCCTGCTCGAACTTATCCAGAACGTACGCTGCTAGTCCGCCGACAACTTGATCACTAGAGATCGCTGCGACGGCGATGAAGCTGCGACTAGCCAGAAGTGTAGCCAAATAGCTCTCTCCAGGTTGCTTACTTAAGTACGTTGATGAGTCGTCGAACGCCCTTCCAAACATACATAGCATCTGTTGCATGATCGGAACGTCTGTGTCAAGCAAAACGCGATAGTCAAAATTCATTTAGGCGCTATAAAGCCATCCAAGCTCGAAGCGGTAGAGAAAACTCTCGACCAAATGCGGAACGATACGGGGTGAAATTGGTAGTTATACCAGTGGTCTTCCAAGGCTTTAGGGGACTGCGCCTACCTCCAGGTTGACGCCCGTCTCCCGCGACACTCGCCACCCGTCGTATTCTACCGCTCTCTGTGACCAGCGGTAAACGCGCCGCGAGAACGTTTCTATATTTTCTCGGCCACGGAGAGATTTATGAGCCTCAATATCCGGCAGGAGGTCGCGCATGAAAAGCATGCAGACTGCCGCCTTAAGAGAGCACTTTGAGTCGGTTTGCAGTGAACCGCCGCGTAGCCGCAATCGCGATTGGATGATCAAGAAAATCGCTTGGCGGTTGCAAGCGAATGAACAAAGCGGTTTGCCAGAACCAGTACGTCAACGCGCCCTGGCGAGGGCCGATGATGCCGACTCGCGCATACGACCAACGCAAACGTTCGCTGAGCAAATCGAATTTGCCTGTGATCAAACCACGATCAGCGATCCAGGACGCGACCCGAGGTTACCAATGCCTGGCGACGAGTTGCGCAAAACGTACAGTCGATGTGAGCAGTTGCACTCCGGGCGCGAGCGTTCAAGCACGCTAAAGACAGAGATCGAGCCGTTGGCGGATTCGACCGTTGCAGCTGCAAGAAGCGTATCGATAGCGGTGCGTGAAATTAATTCACCCACAGTCTAAATGGGGAGAAAGCCGGCGCTCATCGAAGCGACGTTCGTCAAAAGAGCCAGAGAGATGGACGATTTGGCTGGTATCCCTCCCACGAATCGATAATGCCTTCAAAAAGATAGTAGACGTGAACCTCTTCGGGCTCTGGAGGCACCGACACCAAGAGGCTTTTCGCCTATATCACAATTCGTTCGCACCCGCTAAGCACAACGAGACCTACTAAAATCAGGATCGTCTTGTTCATGTGAACTCTTGTGAAGATCGATTCTCATCGTGTTTGAGTGGCCAGGCTCACGTTCCGATTCGTTCAGATTCTGGCGTGCGTGCAGACAAATGTCAACATATCTTAGTGCGTAGTGCCGTGTTCCCTGAAGTCGTGTATATAACTCCAAAGCGACTCCTCGCCTTACAAACTATTCCACTTAGGTGCCGAGAACCCCTAACAGTTAGCAGCTGGAACTGCCATGGGTGAAATCGATCTCACGCAGTTCGCTGTCTGTTTGCGACTCGGCGGCTGGACCAACGAAAGCGGCGGGAGTTCACTAATGGCATGAAATTTTGAAGAGAATGCACGATAGGCAAATTTTGGCTGCCCACTTGCAGGTGGCTTTCAACGAGCCAGACATTGTTCCACTGCGACATCAAGAGCAACGACTTGGCTACCTGTTTCTAAGGCACTATGTCGCGTTCCAGTTGTATCTGCCAGACTGGGCCGTACGGAACGGGGCCGGTAATGCCCGATTGGTGCCTCGTAGTTCTCAACTCAAAAACGAGCTTTGCTCCGTCCATGCGGTAGAATCCGCTTAGGGGAACCCCTTGCAGAATTCGGCCTTTCCCGTGTGTGTATTTTGCCTCGATAATCTTCGGATTGGCAGTTGAATCGAGTCGAACTTCGATATTGGCAAGCAAGCTCGAATTACCTTTGGAAGCAGTGCGTCCATGTAAGCTACCCGGAACCGTATTGCTGTACGCTCGGTGTGTTTCGAACTGAACTTGCTTGACCCCCGTAACTGGAGCGTTTCGCGACTTGACGACTTTCCAGGTTCCTTCCAGTAGCGCTGTATCCGCGTCGATCCTATCTTCGGGGATGCGCTCGTAAACACTTATTGTGCAGTCCTGAGTGGTCGTTTCAAATCGAACTGGGCGTTCCAATCCTTTACAAATTGTGAGCGTATTTCCCTCAATGCGATAAATGCCAAGCCCAGCTGCCACACTAAAAACGTCAACTTCTTTTGGATTAGCATCCGGACGCACGAAGTAACGACTGGTCAGTAGACCGCCCATTTTCCCGTCCCGAAACGAAAATTCTGAAATCATGGAGCCTGTTACAGGTTTGCCAGCACGCTCGACGCGAATCAGCTTCCATTCACCGTCGATTTCCGAAACCTGTGCATCTGCCGGTGACATGCAACTAGCGAATAGTAAGCCGAAGATGAACCGTCGCAGGGTGAATAATTTCGGCCGCCAATAGTCCGACTTGCGCATGATCTGTCTACCGAACTTGGAAAAAAAGGATTCGCACAAATAAAGTTGGAAGAGAACTTTCCTCAGTTGCTGTTGCCACAATGTATTTCTCCGACGATTGCATTGTCAATGCTTTTTGCGAGAGAATCCCTATCGGTTCCGTACATCGCACTGATTACGGGTTTCCCAAGAGCCCACCGGCATGTGTAGTCAAATGGATACATCCGCGAGTTGGGCAGCGCGCACATGAGGGCGTGTCGAATGCTGCGTAGTTCTGGATTGCTGCTACCGAATGTGGTGAACAGGACCGATGGCCTACCGCATTTAGTACAAGGAAACCCGCTTTTCTGCTCGCACTTTCCGTATTGCAAACCAGGGACCGGAAACTGCTCCTGAACATTGCGTAAGCGATTCCCAAGGAAGACCCAGCATGGCTGGTTTGGGACGATTAGCTTTGCATTTCCGCAAGTACTTTATACGCAGATGGTTGCGCAGATCTACGCAGCATTCGAGGGCGTGTCCTTGGGTAGAAATCGGCACCGGATAGAAGCAGTCGATTTTCAGTGCGCCAGACCGATGCGCGGTGCGCCGCTCTCTTGGACGAAGCGACTTAGCACCGTATCGCCAGCCAGTCGACTTTGCCCCGCTGCCACCTGCTACCGCTTTCCCAAGTACTCGCAGGCCATACTCATTGGTGCCCCAGGTGTTTCGGGATGGCCTTCTCTTGCCTTTCGTTGAACTCAGATAGTAGAAAGCCTGTCGTGTACGTTCTTCGTCGCTCCGCTCCAAGCGGACGAGCTACCGATCGGCGACTTGGGTTCATTGATTGTTTCTTTCACTATCATCAGCGTATCGAACTGATCGCGGCGCTACGTGGAAAGCAGCGCGAGCGAATCGATCCCAATCAACTCCCGCTTTTTGAAATAGGTGAGCTCGAAAAACTGATCGAAGAAACGCCTCAAGTCTCAGTGAGCCGTGCTGTTGCCAATCAATTTTTTTTAGATCGCCGCCTTGATCGCACGGCGTTTAAGTCCATAGTTGTAGCGTGAATGACCCGGGCTAGATCCATTTCACGTGGTGTGGGCAGGTCTGGGAGCTTCGCCTCAATGACGATCTCAGCGGCTCGCAACATGCTTGTATCTCAATGTAGAATGCTCATATTGTCCCGATTCATTTTCCTAACTGGAGTGGAAGTCGTGAAAATCAGTGGTTTGGTACGCGAAATTTTGCATGTCGGATTTTGGCTTTGTGGCGTTTTATTCTTCAGCGGGATTGTTGAAGCTGCGGACCATCCAGCATTTCAACCAGTTAAAGAACTGTTTGCCGCGATGTCCAAACACGATGGCAAGGCTATGCAGGAGACTTCAACAGAGGACTTCCAATTACTCGAGCACGGCGAAGACTGGACGATGCAGAAACTCGTGGATGCGGTCCAGCCCACGGGCAAACCGTATGAGCGGGAGAACTTCTTCAGTCAGATTCGAGCTCGACAGAAAGGCGACGTGGCCTGGGTGAGCTACTGGAATAAAGCTGAGATTCGTCGTGAGGGCGGGCTGCGGACCGTCGTTTGGCTCGAAAGTGCAGTGATGGTCAGAGAGGACGAACGCTGGAAAGTCCAACTGTTGCATTCGACTCGTTTGGAATCAGACAAATACCCGAAGAATATTGAATGGGTAAAGTTTGAAGCGACTCCATAACCTCACTTCATATGTCGACGACAACACGCTCGAATTGCCTCAGCCGACTCGCATTCGGCTGATTCGGACTACAGATTGATCGCTACGTCACTATCAACGCACTCGAGAGCGCAACCTTTTGCGAATGCATATTTTCTGAGGAATTCTGATGACCGCAGTCGGCCTTTTCATGCTGGGCTGCGGCACAATTAAAAGCGAATTCATCGTCTGTCGGCTGCTGGTTGCCCGATCCCGACTCCTCTGGGGCAACGGCAACGCCGCTCACCGCTTCTACTAGGTCAGCGGACTGATCGTCACTTTGCTCGGCGTTCTGTGGGCCTCGGGAGTCATCTGGAAGACGTGATGAGGAAGCATTCCAACAGGTGCCACGACGAATAATTGTTTTCAGTCGCCTGTGCATTTTGGTATGATGCACTCTCGCTGGAACTCCAGCGCTGTACCAGCATTGCAGGCATATTAATGGAACAGGGTATATCATGAACAAAAAATCTTCCTACTTGTCGCCATAGCTTTCGCTCAGTGTCATGCGATGGCCCATGAAGGCCATGAGCATTCGGGCTACGTTTCCGAGTCCAGTCGTATCGTGGGAACGTATTCACCCCAGGTTCGCAGTCACTCGGCTGCCTCAATGGCTGATGCAGCTCTAGCTTTCGCGGCATTACTTGACGAATCTCAACGCAACAAATTACTAGAGGAGTTGACAAGTGCCGAACGCAAAAAGTGGACAAACCTGGAGACGGAGCAATAATTGCTGCTCGGTCGGTCGTTGTCAGCGACGTTGCGCCGTATTCGGTTGTTGGAGGTAATCCTGCCAAACAAATTAAGAAGCGGTTTCCAGATGAAGTTGTGAAGGAGCTACAGGATATAAGATGGTGGGATTGGACAGTAGAAAATATCACTCGGAATCTACCGGCCATCGTCGGAGCCGATCTTGCCGCACTGAGGAACCCTCGCTGAAAGAAGCTATCGACCTTGGACACGCGACTACTTTCTGAGCAATTTCCCCGCTCGTCGAAGTATCATCCTGAATGGGTAATAGCCGGCGCGAGCGGCGGGGCCAACGCGCTATGGCTGACTGAGTGGCTCGCAGCGGCGCTGGACCTGCAGCCCGGAATGCGGGTGCTTGACCTTGGCTGCGGACGGGCTACGTCGTCGATCTTCTTGCACCGCGAGTTCGGCGTGCAGGTGTGGGCTACTGACCTGTGGTTTAGTGCATCAGAGAACTTTAAGCGCATCCGCGATGCGGGACTCGATGACGGCGTGGTTCCGATCCACGCGGACGCCCGTTCGCTACCGTTCGCTGAAGATTACTTCGACGCCATCGTGAGCATAGACTCCTTCTTTTACTACGGCACCGATGACCATTACCTGAGCTATCTCGCACGGTTCGTAAAGCCGAGCGGTCAGATTGGAATTGCAGGGGCAGGGTTCAGTCAGGAAATCGAAGATCCGATTCCCGAGCATCTTCGCCAATGGTGGACTACGGATTGCTGGTGCCTGCATTCGGCGGCTTGGTGGCGTCGACATTGGGAACGAACTGGCATCGTGGATATTCATTTGGCCGACGCCATGCCCGACGGCTGGCAACGGTGGCTGGACTGGCACCGAGTAATCGCCCCGGATAATCATCCGGAAATCCAGGCCCTGGAGGCGGATTGCGGACGCTACTTCGGGTACGTTCGCGTCGTTAGTCGCCGCCGGAGCGATGTGGAATTGCCAGAGCACATTGTGTCCGTACCGACAGAGTACTCAGAAAAGCCGCTATTCCGGATTGAGGAGTGACGAAGACTGTAGCGAGGATTGCATTTGCCACGCCCACCACAGGTCGGATAGAATTGGCGTAGTACAGTCTGTGGCCACTCTGCTCGGGCTAGACGACGCAATACTAGCCACAGATAATGTGCACACCCGCCTTAATCCTGCTATTCGTCGACCTTGCATATGACCAAACAACCTTGCGAAGCGGCAGACACAATCCGCACGTTTGCGAAGAATTACCGCAAGGTAAACATTGACTGCGACTGGAGCGGCGTTCAGTGGCTGAATGGCTTCATCGAGTGGTTGCGGAGCATTTCGCAGTTGGGCCGGATTCGGAATTCGCGAAACAACGGTGCTGGCCGGGCTGGTAGCTACATTGTCTGTGTTCGGCGTGCAACACAATCAACCTCCTCACGGAAACATAAATAGCAACTTTGTGCTTGTATTTGTCGGGTGTTCAATCGGCTCCCTGATAACGCTCGTCATAGCAATGCTAATCTTGAGATTGACGATGCCAGTTGTTGGCGTGTGGGCGATGCAAATAGTACTGCAAATCATCGCAGCCGGTCTCTCGGCTTCTTTACTAGCCGTTCATTCTGCCCGAGTCGTAACACTTGCCAGTCTGGTGGCAATCCTGGTGACGTCTGCGTGCCTCTCGGTTGCATATGCCTATCCCAACCGCTGCCCGACGAAACATTCGTTGTGCAGCTTCCTGGTGATCACGAAATACACGTGGATTGCTTCTTGCCGGAAGGCGAAGGACCACATCCCGCCGTTGTGATATTCCATGGAGTCGAGGGGGCCACGAACCTAACTCGACGGGCCGTACATTACCCTAATGCCAAGTCTGTCAGCCAGCAAGGATACGCGACTTTTCTAGTGAGATACTTTGACTCGTGCCCCTACGAACATCTCATGCTAATTGACCAGGGTTCGTTGAACATTGAGGAGATCGAGAAGATCCGAATCAGAGACTATCAAACTTGGATCGAAGCCGCAGGGGAAGCACTGAATGCCGTTCACGATCGTAAAGACGTTGGCGATATGGCCGTCATCGGATACTCATTGGGCTGTTACGTCGGATCTGCAGCGACATCGCGTACGTCTGTGAAGGGCTATCCCAAAGCCTTCGTCGGCAACTTTGGGGGAATTTGGCCGGAAATTGACATCCCTCC
>JBGSJT010000448.1:0-8339 GCA_041741715.1 Pirellulaceae bacterium
TTCCGTCGCCGCGTCACTTTCGAACAACAGTGTCGCCATCCTTGGCCTCCTAGGGTAAACTCATGACTCTCGAATCAGAATCCTAGAAGTCTACACTATCCGAACCAAACCTCCGACACTAATTTTCCGTACGATGCTAAGGCGATTGCCGCACGAAGCCAATCAGTTCTGATAATTGCTCGGGAGTCAACTTTTGTTCGAAACCAACAGGCATCAATGATGGACCAGACTGCTGTTCCTCCGCGATGTCGGATAGGAGGATCTGCTTGATGCTTCCATCGCTAACGCCCACGTGAAGTTCTTGTTCACCACGCTGCAAAACTAAACCTGCGATGACCTGTCCATCCTCGGTTAGCAATGTGCTTTGTCGGTATTTGGGTTCAACGGCCTGATTGGGGTCGAGCACGGCGGTGACCCATTGATCGAGCGTCCAGTGCTGAAGGTTTTCTAGCGGCGGTCCCAATTGGGGCTTGCCGTCAGCGGCGCGATGGCAGGCGGCACAGTGCTCAACATACAGCTTCTCACCTTGAGCGGTCTTTTTTGGGGCCGGAAGATCCGCCAAGTAAGTTGCCACGACTTGTGCGCGCTCGGTCGGTTGTCCGAAAAGTTCCAGGCAACGATTGCGTAGTTCGCGATCGTCGTAAGTTCTCAATTGCGCCAGCGTCGACAAATCGAGCTCTCCACTAGAAACACGCCTCGCTTCGAGCGCTTCGACCAGCGACTGTGCCCATTCACGTCGCGACAGCAGCGTCGATCCGGCTGAAGCGCGCAAGGCCGAATTGAATTGACTCCACTGGTCGAGCAGCGTGGTTGCGACGACCGAGCCGCGCATGCGGCGCATCGATTCGCTGGTACTCCGTCTGACCTGTGTTGATTTGTCAGGTTGCAGGAAGGCCGTGGCGATTTTGATTTCATCCACGTCCGAGGCCAACCCACTCCCCAACAAATTGACGAAGATCAGTTGTTCCGCCTCGGAGAGTTCGTTCGTTTGCACAAGCTCCACGATCCGCTCGGTCACTTGCTTGAGCAGTGTTGCCAGTTGTGGGCTATCGGACTGTAATTCGGAGTCCACATTTGACTTGCCAGCTCGTGCGATGCTGGACAGGAGGAGCAGTTGCCCGTTGTTGAACTTCGATCGCTCGGTTGATAGCAGCGGATTTAGTTCGGCCAGTGCTAGATCATGTCGCTGGGCCACATGGCATCGAACCCAGAGTTTAGTCAAGCACTGCTCGACATGGCTGAAATCCTGAGGTGACAATGGTCCCGCGCTTCGATTGTGTTGCAGCAACTGCTTGGTCACCGCCAGCGCTTGGTTCTCATTGCGAACCAGCGACAAAGCTTTCAGCAACCACTCGTCGCCGCTGGACCGAGCTGCGATCTGTACCAGTCCATCGCGTGCATCGAAGGACGCAAATCTCGTCGACGTCAACACCCATTGTAGGTCGACGGGCAAACCAAGATTACGAACGACAACGCGGTCTAATTCTTGTCTGAGTTCGGCTGGTGGCGCGGTGAAATTCTCCGCCAACTCCAACGCGTAGCGCACCAACCGCGCATCGCTGTCCTGCAGGGCCGCGCTCACATCGGCGGGGACCAACCAGCCTTTGGCGAGCAAACAACCGAGTGCGGCGGCGCGGACCTCGGCTGAGTCATGCTCCAAGGCCATCCGCCGAATATCCTGTTGGAGCTCTCCCATCGCCACTTCATCACCCTGCATGATGGCTTGTAACGCCAGTTCGCGCACCGCTCCATTGTCACTGGCCAGGGCAGGTAGCAGATGGTCCGCAGTGCGCGGTAACTCTTTCAATGGCGGTAGGTGATAATCGCGTCGGGCCACACGATAAATGCGTCCCAATTGCGAACCCGCGCGGAGATCGAGTCGCTGTTGCCAAGCGGTTGGTATCCATTCAGGATGTTCGATCACGCGTCGCACCATGTCGACAATCCACACACTCCCATCGGGCGCATTGACCGCCCGCACGGGACGCGACCAGGGATCGGTCGAGGTGAAAAAGTCGAACTCACCCGCCGATGGTTGGTGCGTGGCGGTAAAGCAACTTCCTGCTAGACTCAGTTCAATGCGCGCCACCAAGTTGTGTACTGGCTCGCAAATCAGTGCGGAGGTTTGATGCGGAGTGCTCACTCCTGGGACACGGAGCACTATCGCGCTGCAGGCACTGGTAAAGCGATTAAAGGCGTACAAATCATTGAAGCGATCGAGGGTGCGACTTCGCGGATAGACGGGTGGCGCCACGGCAGGCGTGAGTAGGTCGTGAGTCGGTCCACCACTCAGCGACGCACCCGACAAGTAGCGATCCTCAATTACGAATTGATACATCGGTTGGCTGTTGCTATTGCCGAACCAATTGCCAAAGCTATCGCGACCGCGAATAAATTGTGTTTCGCCTGAAGTGGTGCGAATCTCCCCCGAGTCGGGATTCCAAGCCACGTCGCGGCCACTGACTTTGTAGGTGACTTGAGTGCGCAGGCTGGTCAGTTCTTTCGTGCCGTGCCCAGCCGCGAAATGGAGCCAGCCGTCAAGGCCGATTTCAAAACCACTCGCTCTATGCTGCGGATTGGCTGGTTCGATGCCGGTCAGCCAGGGCTCGATCTGGTCGGCGCGACCATCACCATCCACGTCGCGCGCAAAGAGAATGTCGGGAGCCGCAATGATCAGCGCACCGTCGCGCCACGGGATGACGCTACTTGGATACGAGAGACCTTCGGCAAAAATTTGGGCTTGGTCGAGTTTGCCATCTCCATTGGTGTCACGCAGCCATTTTACGCGACCGCCACCTTCTGTACCGAGTGGATAGTCGGACATCTCGACGACCCACACGCGACCGTCGATGCCAAAGGCCAAATTGATGGGGTCTTGGACCAAAGGTTCAGCCGCCACCAATTCCACTTGATAATCGTCTGGAACATGCACGGCCGCGAGCGCTTGTTCCGCGTTCAAGGGGCGTTCTTCACTGTGCGACTCACCCAGTATTTCGCGCACGCGGCGGACGACCAACGACTGGGTACCACTTTGCCAACGCCCAGGTTGCAAGTAGTAGATCATCGAGAAGTCGACTTCGTAACCACCTTCGCCGCGCATGCGCTCGCTGGCCACATACGCAAAGACATCGTCGGTGTAGGCCGCCACCCAAGTCTGAATTGCGGGAAGTTCCTTTTCGATCTGCAGTTGATAGTCGACGACGACCTCTCCTCCCAGAAACACCCAAGTTAATTCATCACCAAATTGCCAAGTATGTATTGGCATGGGATAAGTCTCAGGAAGCCGTCCCATCTCCTGTTTGGTCTTGAGCATTTCTTCCGCCCAGCGGCGTTCATTGGGCGTTTCCTTAGCCTGTTGCTCCTTTAAATAAGCGGACGTCGGTTGCTCGGGAGCAAGACCCGCGTATCCAAAGTGAGCCACCGGAAACGCCGACTGTGGTAGAGGCGTCGACGGTTGATTACCAGCGAGTTGCGATTCGATGGCAGTGACCAATTCGGCCGCGTGTCGCTGAGCCATTTCATAGCTGCCGCGTGGATTGGGATTGGCGTCGGCACCGCAACCTATCACGGGCAGAAACACGCTGCCAGGATGGAGTTGTTCCAGTCGCGCTGCCGAGAGTCCGGCCCAATCACCGCTGATTTGATTGAAGTCACCACCCAAGGTCGTGCAATGGCAGGCATACAAATAGGTGGCCCCGAGCAATTTCCCCTGTGGTGAGTGAACCATCATCAACCGCACGCGATGGTCGACGACACCGTCGGTCTGCTCGCCAAAGCCGGTCCACGTTCCATTGTTGAGCACGCGACGATTGATGGCAAACTTGGCTTCCGTATTGGCGAGGGCCAGTGTGGCTGGCTGACGCGTCTGCATGGCGGCCTCAATAGCCTGTTGCATAGCCGCGCTCATCCGCTCCGTATATCGTGCCGTAGCCGCTTGTTGGTCGTCGGTCGATGGCTCGCGATACAGGTTTTTCAGAAGGCCAACCACATGGGGTGCGGCATGAGAATGTGTGCTGCACACGACCAGTTGATTGCGTGGAATTGAGTACTGTTGTTCCAACCATTGAGCGAGCTGGACGGTCATGAGACTGGTAACACCGATGCTGTCGATCGATACCAGAACCAAGGATTGATCATCGGCGTCTGAATCGGCTGGCGACAGCACCATGGCACGCACTGCCAGTGGATCGGCGATACCCACATGCGAGTCAACACGAGTTGCATAGCCGCTCAGTCGCAGTGGTTCCTCGGGTGTGATGTCAACCTTTGCCAATCCTACGCGCCATGGCTCGGCGGCCAGGGTTGGTGAGAGTAACATTGGGAGCCACACGCCCCAGCCGATGATTTGCAGCGTCGCAGTCCAAGCACGAGCCGCAATAGTGGAAGCTAAACGTGGTGAACGTAGATTGCAATTTGTGTTTGACATAGTTGCCTCAGCAATAACGACTTTCCCAAGCTATTAAATCTTCCAGTAAGGCCTCGTCGGGAGGGATCTCGCCGGTGCGTTGTCGCGATTGGTATTCAAGGCACAACGCCTCGAATTCCGCCACATCCTCCAGCATTGCGCCTTCCTTCATCCGATCCAGAAAGATCACGCCATCCAAGTGATCCGTTTCGTGCTGGACGACGCGCGCGTCGAAACCGGTCAAGTCGATGTTGAGCTCATTCCCCTTCAAATCGAAGGCGTTCAAGTGGATCGTCTTGGCGCGAATGACCTTGCCATGAATATTGGGGAGACTCAAGCAGCCTTCCTGTTCCTCTTCATTGCCACGGGGGCGAGAGAGGACAGGGTTGATGACTACATACTCCTCACCCTCCCCCTTCTCGCCTGTCGCGTTCATAACGAACAATCGCAGTGGAAGGTTGACTTGTGTCGCGGCCAGCCCCACTCCGCGGTGTTCATACATCAGTTCCAGCATGCGCGCGGCGACAAGCTTTAAATTCGCGTCGACTCGCCGAATCGATTTGGCCACGTATCGCAGGCCGGGATGGGGAAACGTGATGATCGACAGAGATAGTGGATCCAGCAGTGGTCGTTCAGTTTCTGGTGGCATGGAGTTAGGCAAGTGGTTGATGGAGCTGGTAGTGACTACAGACATTATCATAAACACTCGGAGTGGTTTGCGTGAGAGTGCTTGCTTGGGCAACCTCCCCTTCATCCGCAATATCAGCTCGACGCGCCAGCGAGTGGGGCCCTCCAATATCAGCTCGACGCGCGAGATGTAACGTTCGTTGTCAATTGCGTCGAGCGTGATGACGCCCATTTTTTTCGCTTCAGCAGAATCTATGGGTAACAGCCCCGGCGGACAGGTTTTCTGAGGCATGGCAGGGCAAAAAGAATATCCTGTAATGGGCTCGTTTCCATCAACAGCCCGCTTCCCGGGCAGGAACGCAAAGCTAACTACAAAACTTTCGTACCAGCCCGGCAAGCGGGCATGGGGACGCAGCTGAGATCGAGCGAACGCGTCGATGCGGCCCGGCAGGTAGCTCTTTGACAGTGTTTTGCGTGATTTCCTCCAGCTCATCATGCACCTTCAGTTCAGCCAAGACGGATTGCACCTTGCGCACAATGAGCTGCTGCGATGCGCTCGGCTGTGCGACAAACTGCGATTGGTATTTTTGACCAGATTGGGCACCGTGTGGCAAGGTGCCACAGAACCGTCTACAGTAGTAGATTCAACACTTAGCAACGTGCGGATAATAAGTGTCGCAATCGGTAGTGGACGAGGTTACGAGTCCCGTGCTCCAGGACACGTGACCTCGTCCACTAAGACTGCAATGCTCCGCTGGATGCTAACCTTGCGGGCGGTTTGAGAGACGTGTCATATTTTAGGTTAAACGAATTAATAAGTTCTCGTTCACGCGAAATACACCTTCTCAGCTGTGCCACGCAGGATCCACTGTTTGTCGCTAGCGGACAGAAAATCGCAGCGGTCGCGAATGAGACTGAGCGAAGCTTCATAGGTATGCGGCGTTTGGACTTGAAACGGACAGTCGCTAGCCCACATCATCCGCTCGGCGCCGAAGCTGTCGTGAATGCGCTGGATCATGGGCGCCAGGTCCATGTAGGGTGCCGCTTTCTGGCCGAGTGCATAGAAGGCGGACGTCTTAACATGTACCTTGGGATACCGCGCCAAGTTACTAAGTTGCGTTAGGTCTCTGTCCTCGATAGTGCCGCTGATGCCCACGCGGGCGAAGTGGTCGACGACAACGGTGGTGTCAGGAAATTTCTTACACAATGCATCGACAATCGGGATATCGGCCGGATTGATCAAGGGACAGACGGCCAAGTCAAGCTCACCGGCTCGCGTCCAGAGTTTCGCCATCCCGGGATCGTCTACCCAACTCGCCGCATCCCCTCGGGAATGCAAGCGAAAACCACGCATGCCAATACTGGCCAATTCATCGATCCGCTCTAGTAGTTTGTCGCTGCGATGATCGATGAGCGCCACACCAGAAAAGACTCCTGGATGAGTTTGCATGACTTGGTTCATGTAGGTGTGGTCGTACTGATAAAAACTCATTTGGATCAGTACAATCCGCTCGACACCTACTGGTCGACAATGAGCAAATAATTCTTCGGCTGTGAAGCTCACCGGTTGCATATCCGACTTCTGAAAGCCTTCACCCAGTGGATATTTCTTGGTGTCGGGTGACCATACATGCACATGTGCGTCGATCCAGCCTGTCGATTTTCCATCCGCACCAGCAGCATGTTGGCGGGTCAACCCCAAAGCGCCGATCGAGGCAACTCCTACCAGTCCGTGCTCAATAAAATCGCGTCTTGAGAATGTAGTATAGTTCTCATGTTGCATGGCAATGTCCTTTTAAAATCAAGGTGTGTGTTGCGCGTAGTTTTTCGTAGCGGAACTCGCCAAGAGTTTCGGTTTGGCCATGCGCGATCGAAAGTCTTGGCGACTTCCGCTACAAATGCAATTCTTTTACGCGTGCTGGATCAAAAACTGCCGGTAGATTTCTACAGCCTGAACCACTTGGCTGCATTCAATATACTCTTCTGCGGCGTGGGCTTGGTCGATACTCCCAGGGCCGAGAATCATACTAGGAATGCCAATCGCCGCGAACTTACTGGCATCGCTCCCAAAGGGGACTCCAACCAGCTCACGGTCCAACCCTAATTGTTCCAGCACGCGAACCATCGTCTGCACAGCCGGGGAGCTCGAATTGGTTTCCAACGGTCGATCGCTGAGCATCGGCGGATGCATGACAACTCGCATCCCTGCCTGATCGGCTGCCAACTTATCAACCAGTCGTTGATAATCGGCTAAAACTTGTTCGCGATTCTCACCCGGGAGCAAACGGCGGTCAATCTCGATCTCGCAGCGATCGGGCACAAAGTTGACTTGGACTCCACCGCGAATGACACCCACATTGCACGTGGCGGGACCCAGCAGCGGATGGCTACGCAGTGACAATCGACGGGTGTCTTGTTCCAGAGCAATGATCACCTGTGCCATATATTCAATGGCATTAACTCCCAAATGGGGCTTGGATGAATGCGCGGCAACGCCCAATGCTTCGACCTTCCACCGCACCACTCCCTTGCTGGCGATCACGGGCCGCAAGTCGGTCGGCTCGGCGACGATCGCCGCTTCGGCACTCCACGGCTGGCTAGGTGCAAGTTCACGGGTAAGCGCCTCAGCATTGACCGGCCCCGGTGTGAGCGAATCACACAATGCCACCACACCGCGATACGAAAACTCTTCGTCGATCGTGGCTGCAAAGATCACTTCACAAGTCGGGACAATGTTATCAGCCATCAAGCTGGCCACCGCATGCAGCATGGCCGCCATCCCCCCTTTCGTGTCACACGCACCACGACCGAAAAGTTTACCGTCGCGAATCGTCGGCTCCCACGGAGCAATGGTCATGCCTTGAACGGAAACCGTATCCAAGTGAGCTTCGAACACGATTCGTCGGTGCGGATCGCGGCCAGGAAGTTTGGCGATCACATTGGGGCGATCCGGGTAAACCATTTGTCGCCATGTTTCGATGCCACGCCGAACGAAGAATTGCTCAACATAGTCTGCCAAAGCCACTTCCGGAACACCGCCATCATAGTTCGGATTGACGCTGTTGATGCGCACCAAGTCAGCAAGTGTGTCGAGTACGTCAGGCATGGAGTTGGGAGTTGGAGTTGGGGAGTAATCTTCGACGGAGAATCGTTTAACGCCTAGCCGCAGGAGACTGCTGACTAAACATCAATCCAAGCGCATAATGGTAGCAGTATCGTCGCGTCACGTGTGGGAGACCTTTTGATGTTGATGGACCAGGTTTGGCGTTATCGTTTCGACGAATTCGATGACAAAGTTTTCGAGGCA
>JBGSJT010000449.1:0-4493 GCA_041741715.1 Pirellulaceae bacterium
CCGACATGAAATGGTTTTGGCAGCAGTACTTGGGCGAGCATAAAGCAGGCGTGTATGCCGTACCCGCCAAAGCCCAATCGCTGGCCGGACTCCCACCTACCACGATCATTACCGCCGCCTGTGACGTGTTGCGCGACGAAGCGGAGCAGTTCGCCACCAAATTGCGTGAGTCGAAGGTACCTCTTGAACTGCGCCGCTATGACGGCATGATCCACGGCTTCGTCCACTTCGCCGGTGCCTTCGATCGCGGACTTACAGCCACCACTGAGATTAGCCAAGATATCAAAAATTACTTCGAATCAAAACGCTAAGCCATTGAGACCTGCTTTCGTGGGTGGCACTGGCTAGCCAGTGAAGATCGAAGTATATCGTACTGACCAAAGTTTTCATTATCCAACATGTCGAAGTAACCAATGTCGAAACCAGGCTGAACTCTCCCCTGCGATTAGTTTGCCGAATCAGGTATTCACTCCCCCAGCACACCTCCACTAGTAAGCCCCGTGATAAGTCAAATTCATTACTGCGAGCGCTCAACACATCAGTTAGTATTCTAACTCAAACCCTTCGACAACACTGGCCATGCCAGTGCCACCCACTCCATCACTCCATCACTCCATCACTCCATCACTCCAAGGAGCCTCTAGCCATGCCTGAAACCCCAACGTGTCTCGCGCGTCCGACGCCCCAACGTACAGGGCTGTCGCTCTGCGCCCTACTAATCGTGCTTGCCATGTCACCGGTACCACTCTCGGCGCAAGATGCACCCGCCGCCGGTAAACAGCTCTTCAATGGTCAGAACCTGGATGGTTGGGATGGCGATCCGCGATTTTGGCGAGTGAAAAATGGAGAGCTAATCGGTGAGACCAGCGAGTCAAACAAAGCCGAGAAGAACACGTTCCTCATCTACCGTGGGGGCGAATTCTCCGACTTCGATTTGCAGTTTCAATATCAAGTCACCGGCTACAATTCAGGCGTTCAATACCGCAGCAGCGAACTTGGCCAGTGGTCAGTCGGCGGCTATCAATCCGATTTTGAAGCGCAACATCATAAGTCCGACAATGGTCCCATCGATCGTTTCTCCGGAATGTTTTTCGACGAACAAGGGCGGATGTTCATGGGCCAAAGAGGCCAAGCTGTCATCGTGCGAACTAATACCTTGACGCCCAAGAAACCACATCTGGAAGTGATCGGTTCAGTAGGAGATCCGCTGGAACTCGAAAAAGCAATCCACCGCGAAGGTTGGAATACCATGCGCGTGGTGGCGCGTGGCTTTACCTTCACGCACATTATCAACGAGCGCGTGATGTCAGTTGGCATCGACGAGGATGCGGCTCATCGCCGGGCGAGCGGCATCATCGCCTTCCAATTACATTCTGGTCCACCCATGCAAATCCGTATCAAAGATCTGAAAATAGTCGAGCTAGGTCAATAACTTTTTGTAACTGCTCGCGCGATAGTCGCTGATCGCTCCGCCGATCAGTGTTTCTTGCGATCAGTTCTTTTTGGCGAATTGCATATCAGGAGCGTTACACTATGGGGTGACGCCAAAGCGACTGACCGGCGGAGCGATCAGCGACTTTATTGCAAAACGAGTCAACCGATAGTTTTTTTGAGCGAACGAATCGATGCGTATTCCAACACTTGTCTGGCTGCTGCTCCCTCTACTGACAACGGCGGTCATGGCCGATCGGCCCGATATTGAAATCAGTGAAGAGACTCTTTTCGGCGATATGGAGTGTTTTGAGATCCGCACGTCCCACACCACTTATCTCTATGGCAAACAGGGAGCTGGCTTTGCAAGCCTGATCGATGCCGATGGTCATGACTGGATCTCCTATCACCACGGAGACAAATCGCAAGGTGAGTATCGCGGGCTACCCAAGTGCGGTCAGCCTGTCAAGTTCTTTCATTGCGGGTACGGTTTTGGCCAATACCAAACCGACAACACTTTCACTAGCACTATTGCTCTCGCCACACCGGGACATGTGCGCATTCACTCAATCACGCAACAACTGGATGCGGAGGGAGTGTGGGATTTTTATCCGACGCACGCTACCTTCACGCTGTTGAAAATCCCTGACGCTCGCTACTGGTTTTTGTACGAAGGAACACCCGGTGGGAGGCTCGACACCGACAGCCAAGGTGCTCACGACACAGCCATCCGCCCCAGTGGACGGCGAACTCCATTGGGCGAACCCTGGAAGGAAGTAGTGCCATGGGTCGCCTTCGCCGCCGCTGAATCGCCTCATTCGCTATTCCTGGTCAACCATCAATCAAGCAGCCCAATTGATAGCTACGTGGCTTGGCCCTATGAGGATTCCCCCACGGAACCGTTGCATCAAATGACAGTGTTTGGCTTTGGACGACCCGATTGGCAAGATGCGGGACAACACATGCCTCCCACGGGACCACTGCCTGCCAGGTTCACGATCGGTTTCACACACGCCTCGCAAGCTGACGTGATCTCGCAAGAGTTGTCGCGTTTGAGTCTAATTAGCGACACGGACAAAACCAAATCCGTAAGCGACGACGAAACCTTCAGCAACGATGTTGTGACCCGTCGCCGCTTTGAACAAGCTGCCTTGACCGCCGCTGGTGATCCACAGGTCGGGAAGAAATTATTTTTCGATGCAGCGCGGACCAAGTGTGCTGTATGCCACCGTATCGAAGAGCAGGGTGGCGCGGTCGGCCCGGTGCTATCACAGATCGGTGGAAAATTTGATCGTCCGCATTTGATCGAATCACTCCTTGAGCCATCGCGGCAAATCGTGGAAGGCTATCGCACCACCACTCTCTTACTCGACTCCGGCCAAGTCGTCAGTGGCATTGTCAAGGAACGCTCGGAGAAACTGATTCGCGTACTCGACGCGACCGACAAATTGATCGAAGTCGACGCGGCCAAAGTCGAGCAAGAGCAAGTCGCCGATGTGTCGCTGATGCCTGAAGGCGTGGCCACGGGGATCAGCCCCGACGAATTCACCGACCTGATCGCCTACTTGGAATCGCTGCGTGGCCCCGAGCAAAAAATGGGAGCCGCCACTAGTGGACCAATCTCATTGCCAGAGGGCTTTCAGGTGCAAACCGTCGTCACCGGCATGACAGGCGCGGTGGCCATGGAGACACTCCCCGATGGCCGCATCTTGATCTGCGAGCAGACCGGTGCGCTGCGCGTCATCAAGGATGGACAACTACTCCCCACCCCCTTTGCCGAATTGCCCGTACACGTCGAGTGGGAACGCGGCTTGATTGGTGTCACGATCGATCCCAATTTTTCAGAGCAGCCTTACGTCTATGTCTGCTACGTTGCCAAAGATCCCTATCCGCATCATGTCGTCAGTCGACTATTGGCGGTTGGCGATGTCGCTCGACCACACTCTGAACAAAAATTGCTGGAGGGAGACGATCAACGTCAACTCGGTGGCAAAGTCCCCGCCGGTCATCAAGGTGGCGCATTGCATTTCGGTCCCGATGATTGCTTGTATATCGGAATTGGTGAACAAACGGCAGGCCTACCGTCGCAGAAGCTCGATACCTTCCAAGGCAAATTGCTGCGTATCCATGCTGACGGCAGCATTCCCGAAGACAATCCTTTCTATCAGCAAATCGAAGGCAAGTACCGCGCGATTTGGGCGTATGGACTCCGCAATCCTTTCACCTTTGCCTTCCAACCGCAGACTGGCGACTTGTTGATCAACGATGTGGGAGGAGAATTCGAAGAGATCAATCGCGGTCAAGCCGGTGCCAATTATGGCTGGCCAACGATCGAACATGGACCGACGCAAGACCCGCAGTACGTCGGCCCGATTCACATTTATCCACAGTCGTCAATCGGTGGCAGTCTGTTTGTCCCCGAGAATTCTTCCTGGCCCGAAAAGTATCACGGAAAATATCTATTCGCCGATTTTGTGCAGGGGTGGATTAAGACGCTCGATCCTCAAACAGCGGATGCAATCACTGCCAATTCGGCTGACACATTTGCCAGTGGCCTCCGCCGCCCCGTCGACTTGCGTCTGGGATACGACGGAAGTCTCTACGTGTTACTCCGCAATGCCTGGGTCATCGATGGCAAATTCGAACCCGGCACCAGCAGTCTGCTGCGCATTTCATACTAGTGTTTCGTCTAACCTAAGTATGTGGGTAGTGGACGAGGCAACGCGTCCTACTGACCCGGCGCACGACAGGGACTCGTAACCTCGTCCACTACCACAAAGCCCAAAATCAGGAATGGATGAAGCACTAGAGAGCACCGGGGAGGAGAGCACCGGGGACACAGGCTTGTCATTACCCACAATTCATAAGACTAAATCGCACCAACTAGGCGCATGCCGTCAAGTAGTGACTGCAATTTTTGGAATCCGCGCCAGATGGTTTGCCAGCCGGGTTCACCGTCACCTTTTCTTCCAAGGAACGCACCGAGTTTGGCAAGTTCCCGAAAAAATTCGTACACCGTTAATCCAGTTAGTTTCAGTTTTGGTCGGGCTAGCTTTAAGCAT
>JBGSJT010000450.1:0-36615 GCA_041741715.1 Pirellulaceae bacterium
CTCCCTCTTTGGAACCCGTAAATTGCGGGACCGTGTGTCCCTGCGCCTATGGTAAACTCTTTGTCCAAAATATGCAAAAAAAAATCAGCGTCATCACGCTCGACGCAATTGACAACTAACGTTACATCTGGCGCGTCGAGCTGGTATTAATGACGTAATAGAGTGAACGCTAGCTAGCATTGGCCAAGCAAACTCGCCTGTGCGGCTTTTCTAAGATTGACACCCATTGCCGTTCTAAGCGATAACTTAAAGTGCCACCGCGACTTTGCGTTTTTTCTCTCCGCTAATTGGTTGAACTATCAAGATGACTGTCGGACACGGATGTCCACACGTCACAGTACGTGCTCGATCACCTGATTTACCGTCGGCCAATCCAATTTGCCTGCGGTGTCATCAGTGCGCGCTGGTGCTGCTGGCGTTTGTGCTGGTCGTCGCGGCGAGCGCCATTTGTTCCCCGACCCTATTTGCTCAAACGACGACTGCTGCCTCTAATGTCACGTGTGAATTGCGAATCGTGTGGGGCGGTGACTCGCAGCGCGCCTACGCCGGAACAATTGCCGTCGACTCCGGTACGATCAGAGCCGTACGGAATTTATGTCTCCAAAGCGATTCGATTGGCTCGATCGATAATGGCGACATGCAAACTCTGGAGCACCAGTCGACTAGCCTGACTCTCTTTGGAGGAGTCGATGTAAGAATCCAAGGTTCGTTGACGACACAATTACGATTGAGCTTTACGAATCCAGGCGCGCAAGCTCCCACTGAGTTCGAAGTTCCACTCGGCGAGTTATTGCAGGGGAATTGGATTCAAACACTCGATGGTCGCGGTAATCGGGTGGCGATCGAACGGCAAGTGCATGATCGCGTACGTGTGCGCATGTCCAACCCGTCTGGGATTTTGGAGGTCAATCAGGCCTGTCACTTCGAGTTGTCGGGCTATCGCAGCGGACTGAATGCGGGGCAAGTCACGGCAGACATGCGTTTCGTTCGGGGCGGCCAGCCAATTGGGAAGTCGTTGCAACGAACACTGACGATCGACGCAGATGGAAGCTTCGAATCAGCCCAGATTGAAATGCAAGTACCGGACCAGGAAGGTGCCTATCACTTGGAGATTTCGTTGACGCGACAAGGCTATTTGAATTCACTGGTAGCCACGTCACAGCCACTGCTGCGTCGAGTAGATGTGATTGCGTTTGATCCTCAGGCCACCCCCATGTCTATTGTCGCATGGAAGCCGCTAGTGGCGATCGACCCCTGGCGTGCGAGCAAGCCCGGCAGCCTAGCTTGGCTCTCATCGCTGGATGTACTCACTCCCATGGGGCTACAGCCTAAACTGGGTGTGCCAGAAAAGCTGCAAGCTTACAATCCCCTCACAGGTTCGCTCAATCAACCGCTCACGCACGGCGAACTTGACTCGCGACAAGTGTTGATTCCGAATCCAGCCAGTGGACAATCGGAATCTGCCACCTGCTTGACACTGAAGCCCGATAGTTGGTTGGCAATTCCGCTAACAGGCTTGACCGGCGATACACCGCACCGTCTGCGGATATCCGTCCCCACCGATCTCCCGACGGAGTTGGCCATTAGTTTGCAGCAGACCAATGTCGTTGGTGAATTCCCACCGCTGAGCCTCGATTCAGGAGTGAGTGTTGGTCCCCGACAAGCCCATCGCGAGTCAGGACAAGTGACCGAGCATGAAGTAATTTTCTGGCCGCGCGGTGATCGAGCCTACGTAGTCTTGGCCAACCTGCACAAAGAACTTGATGCCTCTGTAAGTGGCATCCAACTTGAGCGGGCTGAAATGGCACCAACGTCGACTGGCTCGCAGGCTGTTGATTCGCCTTCGGCCCAGCGAATGGTGGGGATCAATCTCGACAAACCACTGCTGGCCGATTGCGTGTCGGCTAAACGCGAGGTTGATAGCCTGACCGGCAGGCCGCTGGAAGCGTGGAGCACCTGGCGGGAGTCGATCGAACGGATCTGCCTTCTGCTGCAGGCGCGCGGTGCCAACACTTTGCTAGTCAAGAGCTTCTCCGAAGGTGGGGCGATCTTTCCCAGTGAGTATCTAGCTCCCACGCGACGCTATGACAGCGGTACCTTCTTCTCCGATGGGCGCGCGCCAGAGATCAAGGACGCCCTAGAATTAATGTTGCGACACTTTGATCGCAATCATCTGCGCTTGATCGTGGCGCTCGATTTGAACACACCGCTACCGGCCTTAAGGCGTTTTGAGAATGCCACTGGCCACGAATCGCTCTGGCAACAACCATTGGCTCATGGGAGCACGCCCCCAAGTCGCGGGACGCCGCGCTACAATCCACTGAATCCGCGAGTGCAAGAAGCAATCCTGACAGTGGTCCGTGACATAGTCGATCGCTACGGAGCGCATCCTTCACTGGCGGGGCTGGCCATCCAATTGGATGATCAGTCGCAGTTGGTGTTTGCTGGCGATCGTTGGGGGTATGACTCGCAAACGCTGGCCGACTTCGAGTCCTCTGCGCAACTGAAGCTACCACCCCGCGATCAATTGGAAACGGTTTTCAGTGGCGCTCCGCGACTGGCCTTTCTCGAATGGCGAGCCGCTGAGCTGACCAAGTTCCACGCGCGCTTGGGAGCAGTCGTGAGCGCGGGGAGCGAGCAGCGAAAATTGTATTTGAACGCGGTCCGTCTGTGGGATACTTATCCAACCGAAACCAACTTTATCAACGCCGAAGCCATCATCCGCAATCCGCGCGAATACCTGCTGGCTTTCGGCATTTCACCAGAGCGCCTGGCCGAGTCACCGCAGGTCGAACTAATGCGCGGTTCATTCGATCTGGTGAGTGACGGTGTCGATGCACAAGATTGGATCCGTCATGAATCGGGACAACGCGGGCTGGTGGAGTTCTTTGCTGGGGCCGATACGTCTGCCCTGGTGCTGCGCTATCCACGTCGACATCAGCTCGCAGCGGCGGGAAAACTCGGCGAACCCGCGCCACGCTGGATTTATCCCAGCCTCTCTCCCCCGGGCGAGTATGCGCGTAAAAAGCTGATTAATCAAATCTTTCACTCCGATCCGCTGTTGTTGCTCGAAGGTGGTTGGTTACCCTTCAGTGGACATGATGCTGGAGTCGATCCACTGTTTGATAGGCTGCGGGAACTTCCGCCTGTCAAACTGACCGCAGTCCGCCTACAACGCGAACCCAGCACAAATCTCAGCGTGCGTCAAGGAACCTACCAGGGCAAAGCTTATCTGCAGATCGTCAATAACGCACCCTGGAATGAGGCCGTGAGCATTGGCTATCAAGGCTCACTACCTGATTCACGCTGGAAATTCTTGGGTACCGCGCAATTCAAGCTCAAAGCTGACGAGCAACAAAAACTATGGTCGTTGCAAGTTCCTCCATTTGAAATGGTGGCTATCGAAGTCGACGATCCAAGCTGGAATGTCACCAGCCTTAGGCATACACCTACCGATGACGCGTTGGCGAAGGTGCGGCGTGAAATCGATCAACTCGATACGCTCGTCTCGCAGTCCGCCGACTTGGGGCAGCAAACACTGTTAGCCAACATTCAGGGTGATTTTGAAAACTGGGATGAGCATCAGCAACCGGTCGGTTGGAATGTCGGAGCGTTGCCTCAAGTCAGCATCGGAAAATCACTCGACTTGCCACATACGGGAAGCTCAAGTCTACTGCTAGAGAATCTTGGCTCAGAGAATGTCGCCGCTTGGGCGCAGAGCCGCCCCATCGCTCCCCCACGCACTGGCCGACTGGCCGTACAAGCTTGGTTGCGAGCACCGGCGGTCAGTCCACCCCTACTGGTCAAGTTGGCCGTGATTGGACGAACGCATTCCGGCGAACGCTTCGAGCGCGCACTCACCCTGGGTTCGCGAAATGCAGGGACCACTCCCATTCCTATCGACTGGGGACGAAGACCGGCCACGTTGTTTGTGGGAGACGTCTCCCACGAAACGATCGCTGAACTCTCTGTCTCTATCGAGTTGATCGGACCAGGCAAGTTGTGGGTCGACGATGTGCAAATCTTCGAATCGTTCTTGCAACCCGATGAACGCAATCATTTACGTGGACAATTGCTGGTCGCTAAACAGAAACTGGGGGAGAACAACCCCTTCCCCGCAGAACAATTGCTCGACAGTCATTGGGGCGAGTATCTACTCCGTTATCAGCCCCATCAAGACGCCGCGACGAAAGTGGCCAACCTTCCGAGGACTGAAAAAACAACACCCCTGGTGAGGCCGACATCTAGCAATGCTTGGTCGGAATCCCCTTCCGTCTTTCGCCAGTTCCGCGAAAACTTTCGCGATCGCTGGCGTCGGTAAGAGCCAGCCAGCCTATCTTGCAGTGCCACTCTCAACTTCTAATAGTGGCAGTTTGACGACAAAGCAGGTCCCCACGCCAACTTGGCTGGTAGCCTCAATGGTCCCATTGTGAGCGCGCACAATGGCGCGGCAAATACTCAGCCCTAGACCGGTCCCTTGGACGTCGGTCTGAACCAAACGACGATCACCACGAAAGAAGCGATCAAACACCAGAGGGAGTTCGTCGTCGGGAATCCCCGCGCCAGTATCGCGCACGGTAAAGACAGCTTGGCCTCCCTGCTCCTTCAAATCCACCACGACGTGTCCCTCGGAACGTGTGAATTTGAGCGAGTTGTCCAACAAATTGTGGATGACTTGTCGCAAGTGTTGTGGATTCCCCTCGATGATCATCTCCGGAAAGAGGCCACACGTTAACTGAATGTCGCGGTACTCGGCCAATCCGCTGAACATGTCCACTCCCCGTTCAATCAATTCGTCGAACCGCACACGTTCCGCGTTGACTTTCAATCGCTGAGCTTCGCTCTCGGAGAGGAGCAACAATTGATTGACTAACAATTCCAGCGACGCCGATTCCTCAATAATCTCCGATAGCAACGCGGCATACTCGGGGCCCGTGCGATCCTTGGCCAGGGTGACTTCAATACTGCTACGAATAGCCGCCAGCGGCGTGCGCAGTTCGTGCGCCGAATCAGCGAGCAGATCGCGATGCTCTTGCAGATAACTGCCGATGCGGTCGAGCAGCCCATTGAAGGCGTTTGAAAGTCGATCAAGCTCATCCCCTGTCCCTCGGATGTGCAGCCGCTCGTCGAGCCGCGAGGGATGGACCGAAGCCATTGTAGCGATCATCTCGTTGAGCGGTCGCGTGGCCCTCCCCGCCAACCAATAGCCGCATAATGGAGCTACCAACAGCACCACCGTGGCCGCCATAGCCACCAGCCGATCGATGCGACCAACGTCCGCGCGGATCAGCTCCAGCGATGAACCGACACGAATAGTCACGCGTGCCAGCTTGCGCTCAAACACGCGCCAGTCGTCCAGCGTTTGCAGCGAATTCGCGGTGGATGGCAAGTTGGCAAGCTCACGCGGGGCGTGTTGACTTTGGTACAGCACGTGCGACGGGCGAGCGATCAACTGCACAAACCATTTGTGCTGCGCGTGACCAGCGTCCTTGCGGTCGAGCTGCTCATGCAGTTGCAGCGATTCGGCGCTATCGACATTCACCAAGGACAGTTCTATTTCCCGTGCATCCTCGGTCAACAGTTGATCGAGTTCACGTATCAACGTATATCGCACCCCCTCCCGCAGCCCCAGCAGCGTGACCACGGCAGTGACCACCACGACCAAGGCATTCCAAGCCATCAAGCGAAAGCGGAGCGTCCGCCGTCGCGAAGGTTTACTTAGTTCGGAGAGCATAGCCAATCCCCCGCACGGTTTGGATCAGCGGTTGTCGGAAGCCCCGGTCGATCTTGGCACGTAAGCGGTTGATATGCACTTCGATAACGTTGGTCACTCCTTCCCAATTAGCGTCCCACAAATGTTCGCATAACATCCGTCGCGTGACTGTTTGGTCCGAGTGACGCAGTAAGAACTCCAACAACTTGTATTCCGTGGTAGTTAGTTCTATATCGACTCCATCGCGGCGGGCGCGACGCGTGGCAATATCCAGCGTCAAAGGTCCAGCCTTGAACTCTGTCGGCTTGCTTACCGGAGGAGCCAAGCGACGCAACAGCGCTTGGAGCCGCGCCATCAGTTCGGCAAAGGCGAAAGGTTTTACCAGATAATCGTCGGCACCATTATTGAGGCCGCGCACCCGCTCTTCGACCGAACCGAGCGCGGTCAAGATCAGAATCGGCGGGGATTTCTCGCGCGCGCGAAGCGCACCGAGCACCTCCAAACCACTCATATCCGGCAACATCAGATCCAAGACCACGGCATGCACATTGTGTGCTTCGCTAGCCGCCAGTGCTTCGCGGCCAAGCTGTGCCCAGGTGCATTCATGGCCATGCTCGGAAAAGCCCAGCTTGAGCGATTTGCCTAGCAAAATATCATCTTCGACCAGTAAAACGTGCATGGACAGTGGCGGCATTCTTACAAATATTTAACGAACCGAGCAGCGCACCGATAATGAGACTAAAAATGAGTCTTATCGCTCAACGCCACCCACTGGTTCCCAGCCAGGAGCCTGGGAACAAGCGTTGGTTTCGAGAATCAGTATACTTCCATCTCCCCACATGCACGCTACCTCGCCATCACAAATTGAACTGTTCGAGGCTCTCCAGCGAGGAGGTGTCGACACTGACGTATCGGGGAGCGATCGCTACGAAGTCTTTCGCAATGTCGTACATGGCTTACCCAGCGATTGGAAACTAGATCGAGAACTACTACTGGATCAGTTACTAGCTCGGGAAATGGCGGCGGGCATACCTATTGCAGAACATATCGCCATCCCGCATCCCCGGTATCCATTATTAGCACCTAGCCTGCCGCTTCTGCTACGTATTTGCTACCTGTCGCAACCGCTTCCCTACCCCTGTAGCCACCCCTCCAATCGTCGCGGCGGTGCGGCGGTGGACATCGTGTTATTGCTCCTCGCCCCCAACGAAACCGCTCACGGTCAATTGTTAGCTCAACTTACTCTCGCACTCAAAGTGAATCGTTTTTTAGACGAGCTCAGCTCCCATCAAAACGTATTGCAGTTATTGGCCTCTGAAGAGTGGGCCCAATTATTGACAGTGAACACCACTCAAGGCAACCCAGCATGACCCTTTCACCCACTTCTCCGACGAATCCAGTGGCTGACGATTCGCGTGCCGTCAACGAGCATCCACCGTCACACCATCTTGAACCAGGTGCACACGCTAGCGTTCGACACAGCATCGAACAGGCGACGCACTTGCTCCCCTCTCAAGGGCCAATATCGGTATTCGTGCACCATAACACGCTGCATGCCTTCGAAGAATTGACGTTCGAACAAGCAGTGGTGGCAGGCGGGAGACTCTACGACTGTGAGCCCTACCTGCTCGAGCATCGCTTCCGTCGCGAACTGGCCAGTGGTCGCATCCGACTGGAAGATCTGCAAGCTGTATTGCTAGACGACTTGGGGGATGACGCAGGACAATTGGTAGCGACGTTCGGCACGCGGTACGCGCTCCGCTTGGCCATGTTGCAGTTTCCATTGAAAACCGCCCCTGATGCGGAGCTGCAGTGGTTGATCGCCGAGACCAACGCCCATCATTGTTTTCGTGCGGAGGTCGAAGCAACGCGGCGCGACCAAATGATTGCCGCCACGCGCACCTGGGTCGAACGGGGCCTGCGCTCCAACTTGAATGAACCCAATACAAGTACGCAGCAGTTGGTGCGCGATCTGTTGCAGGACAGCAGCAGCCAGCGGCGAGTGGAGGGGTGGTCCGACGGAGATTGGGAGTCGTTCACGTTGCGATTTCTGTGGCGGGTGTGCCAAGATGGAGTAGGCCAAGCGCGCGGTAATAAAGGTTTGCCGGTCTCTATCGAACCGCGTTATCTACGCCTGCGCGATGTCCTTTTGGAAAAAAGCGGACGTGACTCCGATCGCTTGGTCGACGATGTCTTGATTCGCTTTACCGCCGCCTTTCTCGATCAGGGATTCGCCGATTGGGAATTGCCCGGACGCGACTCGGGATACTTGCAATCATTCGCGCGACTCTTCGCTTGTTCGGCCGCCCCCACGGCCCCCTGGATGCGAGGCCTGCGACGTGAGCTACAACAAATCGTGGATGGAGAGGTGACTCCGCTGCAATCCATCGCACAATCGCTAGAACAGTTTTGTGTTGCTGACGATGAGCAAGACGATTTTATCCTACATGCCTTGTTGGCACTGCGCGGCTGGGCTGGTTTGATATGGCAAATGGAATCGAATGCTCCCTGGACTCCCCTTCCGGCACCGGCAGGAACACTGACGGGCTTCCTGGCAGTGCGCTTAATCCTGGAACGCCATGCGTTGCAAGGACTGGTGCGGCAGGAATGGCCACGAGATGCCGATCGACCACTTCACAAATTAAACCAACTTCGCCAGGGGATGCTGCGTGCGGCCCGCGATGGCGAAAGCGAAACACCGGCACAAGAAGGTTTTACAGTGTTCCAGTTGGCGCAGTTGCGTGGCTGGAGCCCTCAAGAGCTCGTGCACTTAGCTCCCGTGCAGTGGCAGCAGTTATTGCAAGAAATCACGACGTTCGGGAGTGTCGAACGACGACGAATCTTTCATCTGGCCTACGAACGCAAGTATCGCTGTGAGGCGCTCGATGCGCTGCTTAATCACCGCGCGCGGCAGCAGGCCAGCGAGGAGGTTCAGCCCGCCGGAGTGCAAGCCGCATTTCAGATCGTATGCTGTATCGACGATCGCGAAGAATCTTTCCGACGCCATTTGGAAGAATGTGATCCAGAGTGTCAGACCCTTAGCGCAGCCGGCTTCTTTGCCGTGGCCATGTACTACCAGGGTGCGGCCGAGGCGCACTATCGACCACTGTGTCCAATTATCATTACGCCGCATCACTACGTTCGCGAGGAGCCGGTCTTCTCGGCCACTGATGTCAGCGAGACTCGCTCGCAACGCCGCAAACTGGTCGGGCGGATGACGCATGAAGTGCATGCGCGTTCACGGACCCTCGTGGGTGGCATGGTCACTGGAGTGCTTGGATCGCTGGCGACCTTCCCGCTGGTGGCTCGCATTCTCGCTCCCCGCTTAACTTCGCGCCTGAGATCGACGTTTGGAAGTTTCGTACGCCCACCCGCCACGGAACTGCACATCGAACGTGTGGCTGAGCAACCTGGACCCCAGTTCGACGCGCTCGGTTACTCTATTCCCGAGATGGCTGGGATCGTTACTCGCATTCTGCAAGACATCGGCTTGGTAAATGGTTTTGCGCCGCTCGTGCTGTTTACTGGACATGGTAGTAGCAGCATGAACAATCCGCACGAATCGGCCTACAACTGTGGTGCCTGCAGCGGAGGTCGTGGTGGCCCCAACGCGCGCTCCTTCGCCCTGATGGCCAACGATCTTCGCGTACGCGAACTGGTGGCTCAGAGCGGCATTGACATACCGCCAGATGTGCGATTTGTGGGGGCGTATCACAATACCTGCAATGATTATGTCGAATACTTTGATCTGGACCAGTTGCCACGCTCGCACCGCGATCTATTTCGTCGTGTTGAACGGAGTATCAACGCAGCGCGTGCGCGGAATGCTCACGAAAGATCGCGTCGCTTTGAATCGGCCCCGCTAACCATGACCGCCAATCAAGCCTTGGAGCACGTCGAAGAACGAGCCGAAGACCTGTCGCAGGCGCGGCCCGAATACAATCACGCCACCAACGCGTTGTGTTTCGTGGGACGTCGCGAATGGAGCCGCGGTCTATTTCTCGATCGTCGCGCGTTTCTAACATCCTACGACCCCAGCATAGACGACGAACAGGGTTCGATCTTGGGGAGGATTTTGGGAGCCGCCATTCCGGTGTGCGCAGGTATCAGTTTGGAATACCTGTTCTCGACCGTTGATAACGAGGGTTATGGATGTGGTTCGAAACTCCCTCACAATATCGCTTCCTTGGCCGGGGTCATGACGGGTGCCGCCAGCGATATTCGACCTGGGCTATCTGCTCAGATGGTTGAAATCCATGAGCCGCTTCGGATTCTTTTTGTGATTGAAACAACTCCAGAGAAGATGCTGCACATTATGCACGCGCAGTCGATCATTGATCGCTTAGTGCGCCAGGACTGGGTGCAGTTGGCGGTGTTCGATCCAGTGCACAATAGATTGCAGCGTTTTGTCGCTGGAAAATTCGTCGACTACATCTCCCAATCAGATCAACTTCCACTCGCAACATCTTCGAGCGAGTGGTATGGCGGCTACCGCGACCACTTGGGCTTCGCGTCGATCCACACTCCCTATGGAACCAGCTTGATGGAAAACCACGCAGAAGATCGCACTGCTTCAGCAGGAGACGATCGATAAATGAGCGACAAACTATTTTTAGTCTTTGGAGTGGCGGTCGTTGCTAGCCCGACGTTGCTGTTAGCCATCCTGGGCTTGACCACGTTACTGGGACGACCACTCAGCGAATCGGTCATCGCGCGACTTACCAGCGCAGCGGTGGTGTTGGGTTTGATTCCAGCGTTCTTGATTCTGGCCATGATGCTCGCTCTCGACACACGCTATGTGCCGATTGAGTTGGGTGATTGGATCGCCATCGAGCAAGAGCATTTTCACTTCCATTTGAAGTTTGTGTTTGATCGACTGAGCGTTCCATTCACGATCCTGTCGTTCGTGTTGTGTGGTGTGGTGGGCGCTTTCACGCGTCGCTATTTGCATCGCGAAGAGGGGTACAACCGTTTCTTTCTGTGCTATTCATTCTTCTTTGCGGGGATGGTGATCTCGTCGCTGGCGGGAACGATTGAAACTCTATTTTTCGGCTGGGAGTTGGTGGGCCTCTCCTCAGCGCTGCTGATCGCCTATTTTCACGAACGTGAGAATCCGGTGCGCAACGGTGCGCGCGTGTGGTCGGTCTATCGTTTGGCGGACGCGGCGTTTTTGATCGCCGCACTCACCATGCACAAACTCACTGGGGCGGGGGATTTTGGCGGATTGATGGGGGCAGGGCCGTGGCCCGAGGGGACGGCCGCCATTGACCCCTACCATGCCCTAGTCGTCGGCTCGCTGCTGTTGGTGGCGGCCGCTGGCAAGTCGGCGTTGGTCCCGTTTTCGGGTTGGCTGCCCCGTGCCATGGAAGGACCGACTCCCTCCAGCGCCGTGTTCTATGGCTCACTTTCAGTCCACTTAGGTGCCTATCTACTGCTACGGGTCAGCCCCATTCTAGACCAATCCTGGACCCTACGCATACTCGTCATTTTGGTCGGACTAGTATCTGCCCTGTTCGGCACGCTGATGTCGCGCGTGCAAACGGACGTCAAGAATTCGTTGGCCTATGCCTCGCTAACGCAAGTCGGAATCATCGTCGTCGAGATTGGTTGCGGGCTGCGCTACTTGGCGCTGATTCACATCATCGGACATGCTTCGTTGCGGACCATGCAATTGCTGCGTGCTCCAACACTATTGAAGGATTACCACAACTTGGAAAACGCCATCGGCGCGCGACTCTCACACGCTGGTACGCCGCTTGCCAAAATGCTCCCCGCCAGCTTTCGCCTGTGGTGCTATCGCTTCGGATTTGAACGTGGTTATCTCGACACGCTCTTGGACAATTGGATCGTCCATCCATTCTTGCAGTTTTTCAGATGGTCCGATGGGATGGAACGTCGCTGGACCGATTGGATTTCTCAGCAGCCATCGCGTGAGTCGGACGATGCCCAATTGCATCCAGAATCTCAGACTGGAAGGGCCGCTTAAATGAGTGAATTGCATTTTCCGTGGATGGAGTTCGCCATCCTTGTTCCGCTATTGGGTGCTTTCGGGATACGTTGGTTGCGCGACCGCGAGTTGGCGCAGCGTTTGACGGTTGGGGTCTGCTCGCTGACGTTGCTGTGCACGCTCGGCGAGTGGATCGACTTTGCGGGGCTGGGAAAGTTCGAAGCGCATGATCATTGGGATGTCATCGCGTACTTGTTTCACGCCGACGTATTTGTGATCGATGAATTGAGTGCTCCCCTGCTCCCCTTGGGTGCCTTGATTTACCTGGTGACGATCCTGTCGACGGTGCGCACGAAAGCTGGGCGTTTTTCGCTGTCTTGGGCTTTAGTCAGCGAAGCTATTTTGCTAGCGACGCTCAGTTGTCGCGCATCGTGGGTCTTGGTCGGATTGCTGATCCTAGCCACGCTGCCACCGTACATTGAAATGCGCAAGCGTGGTAAGTGCACGCGCGTCTACGTGTTGCACATGAGTGTCTACGCGGGCTTGCTCCTGGCAGGTTGGAGTTGGCTGAAACTGACTGAGCAACCGGGTGAAATCGCTTTGCTGGCGGGAGCCCTGCTCACCGCCGCCGCCTTGCTCCGCAGTGGCGTCGCACCGATGCACTGCTGGATGACCGACTTATTCGAAAAAGCCACTTTCGGGACGGCCATTTTATTTGTGACTCCGCTAACTGGCGCCTACGCGGCCATGCGCTTGGTCTTGCCCATTGCCCCCAGTTGGGCGTTGCAGAGCATCGCCATCATTTCGCTGATCACTGCCGTCTACGCTTCAGGCATGGCCATGATCCAACGCGAAGCGCGACGCTTTTTCTGTTACCTGTTCCTGAGCAATGCTTCGCTGGTGCTGGTGGGACTCGAATTGGTGACTCCAATTGGATTGACGGGAGCATTGTGCGTGTGGTTATCGGTGGGATTGTCACTGACCGGCTTTGGGATCACCTTGCGCGGTATTGAATCGCGGATCGGTCGAATTTCACTAGCCGACTATCATGGGTTGTATGAACAAATGCCGATGTTGGCGGGCTTCTTCTTGCTCACCGGGATGGCTTCCATAGGGTTTCCCGCTACGGTGGGTTTCATCGGCCTAGAGTTGTTAGTCGAGGGAGTGGTCGACGTCTATCCATTGACAGGCACAGCAGTCGTGCTGGCAGCCGCCTTCAACGGCATCGCCATCATGTATGTCTACTTTCGCGTCTTTACCGGCAAGCGTCATACATCCCCCGTGTCGTTACGCGTACGACCGTCGGAACAAGTTGCCGTGTTAATACTATCGCTCTTGATCCTAGGTGGCGGATTGGTACCACAACCGGGTGTCAGTTCGCGACACCACGCGGCGGTGGAACTCGGCAAGCAGCGTCGGCGCGAATTGCCGATCGAAGCCACGCAAGACGACTCGCCCGGAGAGTTGCCCGGAGAGTTGCCAAGTGACGAACACGAAGAGGGACAACCGGAGGGGCCGCCACTGTCGGAACCTCGCGACAATCCGCCAGAGACCGAGAGATTTCCCGAGTTAAGTTCCTTCAACCGTATCACCGAAAAGTAAACCCATGTCGAGTCAACCTACCATGCAGCCAGTCCCTCGCGGCAATTTGAGCGGCTTTAAACAGTACTTGCAAAATGACTTTCTGTCTGGCTTATTGGTCTTTCTGATCGCCTTGCCGCTGTGCCTGGGGATTTCTTTGGCGAGTGGTTTTCCGCCGATCGCTGGAATTTTTACTGCCATCATCGGAGCGCTGGTCACCACCTTCATCAGCAACAGTGAATTGACGATCAAAGGGCCCGCCGCTGGGATGATCGTGATTGTAATTGGCTGTGTGGAAGCGTTTGGTGGGAACGGTATGAATGGCGGCTGGGATGCGGCTGATATATCCGCCTACCGCGCTGCTTTGGCCGTGGGAGTCGTAGCGGCCGTGCTGCAAATATTCTTTGGCATTTTCCGGGCGGGCATTTTAGGTGAGTTCTTTCCAACGTCGGCCGTGCATGGCATGTTGGCTGCCATCGGTGTGATCATCATCATCAAACAGTTCCCAGTGGCGCTGGGTGTGCTGGGGGCCAAGGGAGAACCATTAGAGATGCTCCGCGATTTTCCGCACTATGTCGCGGAAGCCAATCCGGCCATTGCGGCGATTGGCTTGGTGAGCCTAGCAATCATGTTTATCTGGCCCTACGTCGGGCGTCGCTTCAAATTATTGAAGCGCATACCAGCTCCGATGGTAGTATTGTTAGTTGCCGTGCCGATGGGGATGGCTTTCGATTTGCTCCACAAACATTCGTATGACTTACAGAACCACGAATATCAACTGGGGGATCAGTACTTAGTACAGATGCCTGACCGCATGTTCGGCATGTTCAATGAGTTCACGCTACCTGACTTTAGCGCGCTCTCGAAGCCCATGGCATGGAAGTGGGTATTTATGTTCTTCGCCGTGGGAAGTTTAGAGTCGCTGTTGAGTGCCAAGGCTGTCGACTTGCTCGACCCGTGGAAGCGCAAGACGAATCTGAATCGCGACGTGATCGCGGTAGGAACCGCCAACTTGGCGGCATCCATGCTGGGTGGCTTACCCATGATTTCAGAAATCGTCCGCAGCAAGGCCAATATTGACAATGGAGCTCGGACGCGGTTCGCCGATTTTTGGCATGGCATTTTCCTGTTATTGTGTGTGGCTCTGATACCGACTGTGCTCCATCGCATCCCCCTGGCGGCCTTGGCCGCGATGCTGGTCTACACCGGCTTTCGTTTGGCGCATCCCTCAGAGTTCGTGCACGTTTATCGCGTGGGTCGGGAGCAACTGGCGATCTTCGTGACGACTTTATTAGCCGTCTTAGCCACCGACTTGCTCATGGGGATTGGGATCGGCATCGCGCTCAAGCTGGTGATTCACAACATCAATGGTGTGCCACTGCGTTCGATGTTCAAACCCTTCCTGGATGTCGAAGACGTGGATGAATCGACGAGTCGCATCACCGCGCGAGGTTCAGCCGTCTTCAGCAACTGGATTCCATTCCGCCGCCAGATCGAACAACTGGGATTGGTACAACGACGCAATATGATTGTGGATCTGAGTGGTACCAACTTGGTGGATCATAGTACGCTTGAAAAGCTGGAGGAACTCCAGCGAGATTTTGAACAGGAAGGACTGCGACTTGAACTAGTGGGGCTCGACGCCTTGCAACCCCTCAGTAGCAATGCGCACGCGGCGCGGCGCCGCGGATTGGGGACCGTCCATCGACTGACCATCGTAGCCGATGAGACGTTGGAAGATTGGTTGGAGCTGGAATTGATTCGACTTGGGGCCAGCGGCTTTACGTCACTCCCCTGCACGGGTGCGGGGCGTCGCGATATCGTCGATGGCATTCCCCATCGTCGCAATCAAGTCCGCATCGAAGTCATCGTAACACAAGAGCTAAGTGCGTTGATTTTAGCTTTCTTACGACGCGAGATTTCGGACGAGCAGCGTGTTACGGTCTGCCTCGAAACAGTCAATGTGGTGCGTGTGGGAGACTTCGTACCGGATAACTCGCTGGCCACAGTGGAAGAGCATCCTGCGGGAGCGTGATGGTATTCGCAAACCATTGAAAACCAACAACTTAACGGGCCTCACCTCGGCCATCGGGAGCTTGTTGGAACGAAGGGTTTGCGGTATAATCCCGGCTTTCCAGAAGTGAGTCTTAGGCGGTCGAATTCGAGCCTCTTTTGAAGGCCCAGCCGAAGACTCGTTTGGCGATTGATTTTGCTCTCCGAGTAAAGGATTTTGGCTTGGCCGACGAACCCCCAAATGACGTGAACAACCCTGGAAATGCTGGTGCGGGAGATGGAGGAGAGGGGGCGGATGGAACGCGAATCGTCGAACAGCCGATTGAGAATGAGCTGCGCGATAGCTATCTGACTTACGCCATGAGCGTCATTGTGAGCCGAGCGTTGCCCGACGTCCGCGATGGGCTCAAACCATCGCAACGCCGGATTTTAGTGGCCATGAACGATCTGGGGCTGGGACCTGGTGCGAAGCGCGTCAAGTGCGCCAAGATTTCCGGTGATACGAGCGGCAATTATCACCCCCACGGTGAAGCGGTCATCTATCCAACTCTGGTACGCATGGCCCAAGAGTGGAACATGCGGCAAACCCTGATCGACAAACAGGGGAATTTTGGCTCGATCGCTGGACTGCCACCCGCCGCTATGCGATACACCGAAGCGCGTCTCAGTTCCGCCGCCGCCATGATGCTGGATGATCTCAAGCTCGACACGGTCGATTACGTCCCCACTTACGACGAAGTCCGCACCGAGCCCGTCGTCCTCCCCTCCCGTTTTCCAAATCTATTGGTCAACGGTGCTACGGGTATCGCCGTCGGTATGGCCACCAGCATTCCCCCGCACAATCTGCGCGAAGTCTGCACGGCCATCCTAGCCTTGGTCGACGAGCCCGACACGTCCATCGATGAATTGATGGAGATTGTCCCTGGTCCCGATTTCCCGACGGGTGGCATCATCTGCGGACGCTACGGCATTCGCCAGGGCTATCGCACGGGGCGGAGCGTGATCGTCGTTCGCGCCCGCACGAAAATTGAGACCGTCAAGAATCGATCGCGGATCGTCGTCAGCGAAATTCCATTCCAACAATTTCGCGATCGAGTCATCGAGCGGATCGCGGCTTTGGTTAGCACAGGCAAAATCAAAGGTATCTCCGGCATTCGCGATGAAAGCGATTTGAAGGAGCCAGTGCGGTTGGTGATCGATATCAAACAGGGGCACGATCCTGAGATCATTCTCAACCAACTCTATCAGTTCTCTCCCTTGCAAGATTCCTTCTCCGTTATATTCCTAGCGCTGGTCGACGGCAAACCGCGCGAATTGAATTTGAAGGAGATGCTGCAGGAGTTCATTAGGCATCGCGTGATTGTCATTCGCCGCCGCACACAGTTTCTGCTGGCCCGCGCACGCAAACGCAAGCACACCGTCGAAGGTCTGCTACTAGCACTCGCCGATATCGATGAAATCATCCGCATCATTCGCTCCAGTCGCACGCAGTCCGAGGCCAAGGAGCGGCTGATGGGAGTGCAAGTTCCCGCCGCGATGATGCAACGCGCTTTGGGTGAACGTGGCTTCAAGGAATTTCAACTCGATCGCGGCGAGTCGGATACCTACTCGCTCTCGAGCGTGCAGACCGACGCCATTTTGGCTATGCGTCTGGGACAGTTGGTCAACCTCGAACAAGATAAACTCTCTGAAGAACATGCGGCCCTGCTGACCGAGATCGATGGCTATCTGGAAATCTTGTCCGACACCAACAATATCTACGCCATTATTCGCGAAGAGACCGAGGAAATCTCGCGACGCTTCGGTGACAATCGACGAACCGAGATCAGCCACGAAGAACTCGGCAACTATAACATGGAGGATCTGATAACCGAAGAAACGATGGTGGTGACGATCAGCCATCGTGGTTATATCAAACGCATCCCCTCCATCACTTATCGCTCGCAACGTCGCGGCGGCAAGGGGATCACCGGTGCCAAGTCGGAAGACGAAGATCCAATCGAACACCTGTTCGTGGCCAGTACCCATGCCTATCTGCTGTTCTTCACCACGCAGGGTAAGGTGTATTGGCAGAAAGTTTACGACATCCCACAGCTCAGTCGCGAAAGCCGTGGTCGCGCCGTGGTCAATCTCTTGAACTTGGCCGAAGGAGAAAAGATCGCCGAGTGCGTGGCGGTTCGCGATTTCGATCTCCCAGGTCACTTCCTAATGATGGCCACCAAGCGCGGGCTAGTGAAGAAGACCGCACTGGATGCCTATAGCCGACCGAAAAAAGGTGGCATCATCGCCATCAAGTTGAAGGACGATGATGAATTGGTCGACGTCCTCGTGGTCGGCCCCGAAGCGCAACTCCTGATGTCGACCGCTGCTGGAAAAGCGATTCGCTTCGCCGAAACCGACGCGCGCTCGATGGGCCGCAATACGTCCGGCGTGAAAGGGATCCGGCTCAAGAAGGGAGACTCGGTCGTCGGCATGGTGGTCGCCGATCCCGAAGCCACGCTGTTGACCGTCTGCGAACAGGGGTATGGCAAACGCACGTGGTTCGGTGCTGGGCAAAAGCTCGCCCCGGTTGAGGAAACCGATGCGGAGACTGATGGAGAAAACACTGAACCACCCGCCGCGGATGCCAATGCTGCTGCGGCCGAGGATGACGCGACCAATGGCGATGCTGAGAATGGAGATGCCAATGAAGACCTCTCCTCTACTCAATCGTATCGCACGCAGCGCCGCGGTGGAGGTGGTCTGATGGATATTAAAGCCACCAAGCGTAACGGTCCAGTGATCGGCATTGTTCCAGTGACTGATGACGACGAATTGCTGATGATGACCTCACGCGGCAAGATCCAACGCGTGGCCGCCAAGGAGATCAACATCATCGGTCGCAATACCCAAGGTGTCCGCATCATGAACGTCGACGAAGGGGATGCACTGACCGCGATTGTTAAAGTCCCCAAGGAGGATGAAATCGACGAGGAAAGTGTACTACCGACAACGCCCCCCGCGTCTATTGCGCCACCAACGCAGCTTCCGCCAGAGGCGTAGCCCGTACGTCAGGCGTTCCTGCCTGATTTGCTAGATGCTAGATGCTAGATGCTAGATGCTAGATGCTAGATGCTAGATGCTAGATGCTAGATGTCAGGCAAGAAAGCCTGACGTACGGGAAAGCCATGGACTTTAGCGCTGACGAATGGCTTGCGAGAAATTGGGGTCGTGGGCGTGCAGCTTGGCTGGCAGATTGATTTTGCTGGCCGCTTTGATTTGTTCAAACGGCCCTTCGGCCGCCAGCAACCCCAAGTCATACGCCAATCGATCGGAATGTCCGGGCAAGACCACTCGAATATCTTCCGGAATGGAACCAGGGCGGAGCTGATTGACGAGCTCGACAATGTTTGTCGTGCAGTTGTTGCTGATCAAATCGTAGAACTCGGGTTGTCGCGCAATTTCGTTGACGCGCGCCACCGCCCCCAGAAAAACCTTTTGCACTTGTTGCGGCGTCGCGCGGGTCGGGTACAGGAATACGTCGACATTGCGAACTTCCGTACGCAACCGAATCAGATCGCGTTCGGTCCCCACGACCCACATCAATTCGTACTCGTTGTTCGTCCCTGCCACGAGCGCGTAGTTCTCATGTGGTTCCAACCGGGCTTCCACGGAGAAAACTATCTGCTCGCCATTCGCTAGTCCGAAGCTGAGCATGGTGTGGGCAATGATCGGTGCGTTGGTAAACGGGACGACGATGAAGTCGACAGTGCGCACATCATTCAACAGAATCTCGCGATCCTGGTGCCGCACGTCATAATCGTCCTCCGCGCGATATTCGCAGTCGCGGATGTTGAACAACCGCACTCGGTCGCTCTCGATCTCCGCGTAGGGCAAGACCGCCAAATCGGGCCGCCACAATTTTTGGTGAGTTGGCTGTTTGGGCTCCTTCAGACGCAGCCCCGAGGCCCATTGCATTAGTCGATTGTCCCCCTTCTGCGCCCCCTCGATCGCCGCTACACCAGGCTGAGTGGTGGAGACCAGCGAACTGCAGCCACAAACGACAAGCAGTGTTGCTAGCGACGCTAATTGAGAGTAGGTTGACAGCATACTTGTGCATAGCAGCTTAGCCGGTGCGTTACAATGTCGGTCAGCCGCTTTTTGTTTTGTCTCTGTGAATCGAGGAGCCCACCAACATGTCTCGCCTAGCCTTTCCCTCACTACCACTCGTCATATTGTTCGGTATTTCCACCGTCATCCCAGCTCAGTCGCCAAAGGTTTTCCGAGCTGGAGCGGCGACCACCAACATCACTCCGCCGTTGGGACAGCCGATCGTGGGTGGTTGGTCGCCACTACCTGCCGATGAAGTCCATGATGAACTTCATGCCCGGGCACTAGTACTCGACGATGGCCAAACGCAGCTAGCCATCGTGCTGGTCGACAACGTCGGCGTCCCGGCTGAAGTATTCCAAGCCGCCTATGCGCGTGTCACGGAGACGACCGGCATCCCCATCGCAGGGCAATTGTTTGCCGCCACGCACACCCACTCAGCCACTTCGGCGCGCAGCGACAATGGGCTCGTGGCCGCAGATTCACTGGGCGACTATCAGAGTTTTCTGGCGGGTCGCATCGCCGACGCCGTGCGTATCGCCCACAAACGACTCGCCCCAGCTCGCATTGGTTGGGGGAGTGTTGAAGATGCTTCGGAGTTGCACAATCGACGTTGGTATGTCGCCGAAGAAGAGCAGCGGCGCAATCCGTTTGGTGGCGTCGACCAAGTTAGAATGAATCCTAGTTCGAGTGCGACGCTTATACGTCCTGCTGGCCCCGTAGATCCAGAAGTGTCGTTCATCTCAGTGCAAACCGCCGCTGGACAACCGCTGTGTGTGTTGGGTAATTATTCGCTGCACTACGTTGGAGGCGTGCCAGCGCGAGTCATCTCCGCCGATTACTTTGCCATCTTCGCGGAACAGATCGGCAAGTTGCTCAACGTCGAAGGAGCATCACCTACCTTTGTTGGGATGCTCAGCAATGGTACCAGTGGCGACGTGAACAATATCAACTTCGCCGTGCGCGGTTCTTCGCAACCCGACTTCGTGAAGATGCAGAGGGTGGGTGAAAAAATTGCCAAACGCGTGGCGGATGCGCTGCCCGAAGTTGAATATCACGACTGGGTCGAACTGCGCGCCGCGCGAGCGGAGCTTGAGTTAACGGTACGTCGCCCCGATGAAAAAATGCTTGAGTACTTCCGTCAGGTCAAAGCTAAGCCCCAAGACGAAAAACCGTACCAGGCACACGAACAAACTTACGCCGACCGCGTCGCGCAACTGGCCGTGTCTCCCGAGAAGATCACCGTGCCGCTGCAAGTTGTGCGCATCGGTGACTTGGGGATTGCCGCGATCCCCTTTGAAGTCTTCACAGAAATAGGACTCGACATCAAAGCCAATTGCCCTCTGGGAGATTGCTTTACCATTGAGTTGGCCGGAGGTTCGTATGGATATCTGCCGACCCCCGCCCAACATGAATTGGGGGGTTATGAAACCTGGATGGGGACCAACAAAGTTGAGTTGACCGCCTCCGACAAAATCCGTGCTCGCATTCTGAAACTATTCGCGGAAGTGAAGTAGGACCCACTCGCTGGCGCGTCGAGCTGATATTGGGACCGTAAGTGGCGCTGTCCCACTAAGGCTAGGTGTTTTGGTTCATCCGACTCGCGTCGTGGCTTGTTCTCGGCCGAGTCGATGAATCAGTACCGAGATGCTTTGCCCCAGTTGCCCGGTTCTTCCTGGCAGTTGCTGACAACACCGGACCACTCGCGCGGTGAGGCGTACAAAGTGGGTAGCATTTAGTTCCCGCTTCCCAGCGATTGCAGGACGTTGTCAAAACTGGACCGCACGTTGGTGAGCGAATCAACCATCAAATCGGGTTTGTTGGCCTTGAGGATGGCGGCTCCCAACGAAACGTTTTTCTTCCAGTCCTCGACCGAGTACGCGCGAATGTCGCGGTATGGAAACTCCAGCTTCGAGGCAACTTTGGGTACCAAGTGAAAGGACTCAGTCGAGCGGACGACGTAATAGTTTTCCGAGACGAATAAACCTACCGCGCCTACAAGCACTCCCAGAATAAATGACGTCAAACGACTCATGCGACCTCCCTGACATGGTTAAAATTTGTTGGTCAGTACCACCGTTGACCCGAAATGATGTGAGTATCAGTCCGACGCGCCAGTTTTGATGTCGAGCGTTATAGTATCAGCTCGACGCGCCCGCGAGTGGATCTCTGGCATTTGGGGCCTGATCACCGAAACCACGCGAAGATTTGGGACCTACTCGCTGGCGAGTCGGGCTGATATGGGTGCCTAAGTGTCGCGGACTCGCTCATTGTACCCGAAAGCCCACTTCGACTCCCAGAGGCATTTCCACGCCACCTCCGTTTTCGACTAAAATGAAGGTATCGGATGCACCCGCCAATTTAAACCTTAAACCTCTCCCCTCGGTCGTGTTTTGCCATGAAGCGCAATCTATTACTGCTATTCGCCGTTTTCTCGCAATGGTTCGCACCTAGTTTGTTTGGGGACAGTTTGTTCGCAGACGAAGTGTCACGACTGCGACAAATCGAATTGTTCGAAAGCGAAATACGCCCCGTCCTAGTAGCCAAATGCATTCAGTGCCATGGGGCCAAAAAACAAGAGGGAGGTCTGCGACTCGATTCCGCTGAGGCGCTCAAGGGGGGAGGGGAGAGTGGCGAAGCGCTAGTAGCCGGGGCACCCCAAGCTAGCTTATTGATCGAAGCGCTCAAGTACGAGAGTTTCGAAATGCCACCCAACGGTCAACTGGCTGAGCAAACCATTGCACGGTTCGAACAATGGATTGCCGAAGGTGCCACTTGGCCGGAAAATACCAAACAACTACGCGAAGAGTCGGGAGCGATCGCCGACGAAGATCGCCACTGGTGGGCTTTCCAACCGGTTATCAAACAAACGCCACCGCAACTACACCTCGAACAGTGGCCGCGGAACGATATCGATCGCTTTGTGCTCGGCGGTCTGGAAGCGATCGGGATGACTCCCGCCCCCCAAGCTGATCGGCTTGTCTTAGTGCGGCGACTGTATTTTGATCTGCTGGGCCTGCCACCCACACCAGAGGAAATTACCCACTTCGTGAATGACGGATCGACCGACGCGTGGGAGCGGCTCATTCAGCAATTGCTGGACGACCCACGCTATGGAGAACACTGGGCGCGACACTGGCTGGACTTAGTGCGCTACAGCGAATCGGACGGTTGGAATCAGGACGCTTATCGCGCAGACATCTGGCGCTATCGCGATTATGTTGTTGACGCTTTTAATAGTGACAAACCCTACCCTGAATTTGTGCGCGAGCAATTGGCTGGTGACGAATTGAGCGCCAGTGACGTCGATGGAGGCGACCCGCAACTGCGCATTGCCGCTGGCTTTCTGCGGTTGGGGATTTACGAATACAACCAGCGCGACGCGCGTGGGCTCTGGAACGACATCATGAACGAGATGACCGATGTCACCGGCGATGTCTTTCTCGGTTTGAGCATGGCCTGCGCACGTTGTCACGACCACAAATTCGATCCGCTTCCGCAGCGCGACTATTTTAAACTTCGCGCCTTTTTCGAACCTCTGATCTGGCGCGACGATATCGATGGTGCAACGGACGAGCAACGCCGCGCTTATCAACTGCAATTGTTAAAATGGGAACAAGCCACCGCTTCGATCCGGCAACAGATTGAGCAGATCGTGGCACCTTACAACTCGCGGAAATGGAAAAGCACCGCCGACAAATTTCCGCTCGACATTCAAGCCTGTTTTAATACTCCGGCAGAACTAAGAAGCAGCCTCGATGAGCAGATGGCCTATTTGGTCAGCCGTCAATTCCTGGAGGAAGGGGGAGGTCCGCTTAAGTCCATCAAAAAGGAGGAGCAAGCTCAACTGGATCGGCTCCAAGCCCAGTTGGCCGCCTGGGACGAACTCAAGCCGGTCGCTTTGCCGAGCATTATGACGGTCAGCAATCATCGCGGTTCACTCTCTCCCACTACGCTCCCTGACGATCCCGATCAGACTCCAATCGATCCGGGGTTCTTGACCGTCATGTCGACGGTTCCACTCCCCGAGTATCGCGACGCGCGGAATCAACCACATTCACCACCCGCGAAATTTGTCAGTACGACGGTTGGGCATCAGGACGATCGCCTGGAACGTCGAACACAATTGGCCGATTGGATTGGCGATCCGCGCAATCCGCTGACCACACGTGTGATTGTCAATCGCATCTGGCAACAGCATTTCGGCCAAGGATTAGTGGCCACCGCCAATGACTTTGGGAGATTGGGGGCGCAACCATCGCATCCCGAATTACTCGATTGGCTGGCAGCAACCTTCGTGGAGCAGGGGTGGAGTTTCAAAGAGTTGCACAAGCAAATTCTGCTCTCCGCCACTTGGCAACAATCCACTCATCATCCCCAGAGCGACCGCTACGAACTTCTTGATCCAGATGAGAAACTATTATGGCGGAGTCGAGTTAGGCGGTTGCAAGCAGAACAGATGCGCGATGCCATGCTGGTCGCCAGTGGTGAGTTGCAGCCGATCGTGGGTGGAGCCAGCGTAGACGAAGCGACACCGCGACGTGGGCTGTACGTCAAGAGTTTCCGCAACAATCTCGATACATTCCTCCATAGTTTCGACATGGCCAATGGTTTGAAAAGTGTGGCTGTTCGCGATGCCACCACGACTCCCCTGCAAGCTCTACTATTGTTCAACGGCGAGTATGCCTTAGCCCGCGCCCGAAGTATGGCCAAGCGACTGAGTCAAACTGAAGATCAAGACGCCAGTGAATTGTTGCAATCAGCATTTCTATGGACTTGGGGACGTTCCCCCAGCGATGATGAACTCAGTCGCGGATTACAGTTTATTGGTGCCGCGCCCGATCAATCTTCGCTGGCAATTAACTCAGAGCGACTCGTCGACTTCTGTCACGTGCTACTAAACTCGAACGAGTTTCTGTATCTGCAATAGCACGGTATTTGTTTCTACCGTAGAACTTCATCTGTATAGGAACTGTTTCTGCTATCGAATGGCATCAGCGCTGGAGCAGTCGATTTCAAATGGTTCAGCAAGTTGATAGTCACTCTCTGAAAGCACAACCCACTCATTGACTTTGACGGATCGGGAATACAGCACATCGAATCAGAATCTTGACGAGATAGAGCTGTCGATGTAATATAAGTCAACACCCCCGAAGGGCAATGGGAAATGGCATACTACGAGTTCATTTGGGACGATGAACCGGATGGCAACGTTGAGCACATTGCGGAGCACGACTTGACACCCGCCGACGTCGAAGAAGTGTTTTTTAACCCGATTGATCATGATTTTAGTCGATCATCGGACTTGCCTATCGTCTTTGGCTACACACCCGACGGGCGATACATCTTAGTGGTTTACGACGAAATCAGCGATTTTGTTGTGTATCCTGTCACAGCATACGAAGTGGGAGATTAGAGATGACAGAAGAACGTGGTAAGCGAACCTATCGCCAGACAACAGAAGAGGAACGCGCGCGCTACACGCAAGTGCGGGAACAGATTGCTGAGGAGTTGCCTGATATTCGACTGCGAGCGAGAGAGCGACTGGCGATACTAAAGAAGGAAGGCATACCGTTGCGGCAACTGTTATCCGCACTGCGAGCCGAACGGGAAAAACAGGGGCTGAGCCTGGCGGATGTTCAAGAGCGGACGGGAATTGACCGTGCTGCTCTTTCTCGACTTGAAAACAATGAAGACGCCAATCCGACTATGACCACGCTCGAACGCTACGCTGAGGCGCTCGGACGACAAATGATCGTATTGCTTTCAGAACCGTCAGCGAGTTAGACAAAAGTCGATAAGAAAATGTGCGGCAAAAAGCTTTTGGGTGTTCGATTGCTAACCTAGCGGAACTCAACCGGTAGTTCGACACCAGCGGCCTGAGCGGCGGTGCGAGTTGTCAACGAGATCATCGATCGCTGGGGATTGTCAGGCTCAGCGACCACGACCCAAATTAATTTCTGATCGTCGTGCCGCGTGTCGGTTACTGTCGTTACCGGGTTGCCGCGTTTGGCAATTTCCGTCAACGCAACTCGCACCGCTTGACCATCGATTCGAAAATCGCGCAACTGTTGATTGCGGGTGATACCAGCTTTTTCGAAGGCGTCGCCATCTAACACCACACGTAGGGGAACCGACCCGGGTGGTAGACCGTCGTTGGCTTCCGCAGCTACCAGACTCAAAGCACCTTCGATCGGTTCTTGATCAAAACTCAAGCGTATCGGTCTCGCTAAAAACTCTTCGACATTCATAATCGCGACAGTATTCACAGTCGCGACAGTCGGCGTGGTAGTGGAGCTGGCATTGACGGCGACGGTGAAGGGATCATCTTGTAAGGCGATCCAACCGCCGAGCAAGATGTTGCTGGCCGCTTCGCTTGGTAGATAAGCATTGATGATGGCCGTACCATTTTCTACACCAAACCGCGTGTACTCGGCCAAGGTACGCAACATGTGTGGAAGTCGCAAAGCGATAGCGCGCCAGTAGGGATGGGGCGTTTGGCTGATCAACCGTGCTTCCATCGCGGCGGGCAATTGTGCTAGCTGGCGTTGATAGCCAGCCAGCACTTTGCCCGCTTCGAGCGCATTGGCCCCAATGAATCGCGCTTCGATGTACCACTGCGGTTGGAATCGCATTTGCAATCCGACGGCCCGCAGATCTCCTCCGAGCAGCTCCTTGAGATTGGCCCTCAAGCGGGACGACTCTGGTCCAAGCAAGACGCGACCTTCGGTGAGCAAGAAGGGGGCGGAGCCAAACAGCGATAGCTCGGCTTGCCGGTCCGAGTTGCGCCAGAGATTTTCCAATTGATGCACTAGCGGTCCCGCACCCCCGCGCGCCTCGGCCACTTCACGCATCAAGTCGACAGGGCCCACGCCGAACTCTTTAACACTTTGCGAGTCGACCAGCGGTTGCGCGAAAACGTAGTAGCCGAGTTGCTTTGAGTTGACCAATAGGGCTTGTTCGCCAAAGCTCTGTGTGGTCAATCCCTCGCCCCACGCACTCTTGAGCAGACTGAGTGTTATCGCTGAGACCAATTCACACCGCAGGCACACTTGAGGCGGGCCCGATGAAGTAGGCGAAGCGTAAAAAGCAAGCGTGACTTGCGAGATCTCTTCTAGCGGTATTCCGGCCACGTGACTGACGTTAGCCAGAAGGGGAGAGAGTTGTTGATCCAACGTAGCCAGCACATCGCGCCCCGCAGACGCCTCAGCCAACAATTCGGCTGGACGCCAGGAGACGAACAACTGACCTCCAGGGGGAAGGTAATCGATGGGCAGCGGTGCGGGCATATTCGGTGGTACCCACAGCAGAGGCTCGCCACCGTCGGCAATACCGTCGCCAATACCGTTAACGATCTGGTACAGGTCGCTGCGGGGATCTCGCTGGAGCAAACTGCCTAGATCGGTACCAGTCGGCGCTGGATTAACATTCGCCAGCCCGCCGCTGTTTGTGCTCTGGTCCGAGCCCAAATTCGGTTGCAACACTCCGCTGTACTTTAGCGCGACCAACATCAGAACCAGCAAACCACAACCAGCCAATACGGGGACCAACCACGGAATCCCCCGACGACGTTTCTGTAGTCGCGTCTTGGTTTTCGAATTAGTGATGGACGCAGTCAATGCAGGATTTGTCGAAAGGTCATGGCTGGGAGCGACGTGTGCCGATTGAGTAGCAGCGAGCGGCGCGGGGGATGACGGTGCCTCCGGCTGTTGTTCGGCGGTGGTGACGATCGGACGAACCGCCACATCCAGGGCGGCCAGCAGTGCATCGGCAGACGCAAAGCGTGATGACAGATTGCGACCGAGCATGTGCCGCATACAACGCCGCACCGGCGCACTCATTGGTAGCTCTCTAGGCAACTGCGGCAGAGGCCGCGCATGTTGCAACGTTAACTCGGCCGAAGTCTCTTGGATTGGAGGTGCACCTGTCAACAACCACCACCACAGACAACCCAGCGCATAGATGTCCGTGGCGGGAGTCGGGAGTTGTCCAGGAATTTGAAATTCAGGTGCCAGGAATTGAGCCACAGATAGGCCCTCGAGCGATTGTCCGATCAAACCCGCTGGGCTTGCTTGCGAAATGGCGGTGGCCGCGCACAGCGGGTCGACAGCCAACATAATTTGGTCAGCCTGCCAGTAAATTCGATCGGGTAATACTCGACCATGCGCGAACCCGAGTCGATGCAGTTCGGCGAGCGCGCTAGCGATCTGCCGCACGATGCTCAGTGACAACTCAACTGAGCAACCACCGCCTACGAATTTTTCGTTGAGCGGCTGACCGACCAGCGGTGAGACTAAGACCAATAGTTTTTTGTCGAGCAATTCTGGCAACAGCGTCGCTTGCAATACTGGGTGCTTAAGCGATGCCAGTTTGAGAGCCCGCGGTAGGCTGGGGGCCGTGAGTTGGAGTTGTTCAAGCAGCTGCGAGTCAAGCACCCGCGCCCACATTGGTGACGCGTTCGAAGACGTGCTGGTTGCCGAACTCTGATGCGTCACCACCAACCAATTGGACCACAACGGATCTTTTAATCGTTCTAAAACATGCCAGGTTCCGACACGTAGCGGCAGTTTCGATTGCCCAGCCAGAATTTTGGCCTGGTACTTGGTCAGTTTCTTCAGTTCAATCAGTCGCTGCAGAATTTTCAGTCCGTTGACTTGTTCCTCAGCGGTAAGAGAGGGGAGAACTTCGGCGGCCCACTGTTGACATTCCGCTTCCGTCACCAGTCCTGCTTGGTGGATACGCGGCCAAAGTTCGGAACTGGGGAGACTCATGGTAGCAGCTTAGCAGGGAGTCTACGTTCTGGCGAACGTAGCTACAACAGTTATTTTCGGCACGATGCTCAGCACTTCAAACCATGGCCAGCTCCGGACACTCGGTCTATAATGTCGACTCGCTCAGAATGATTCTAGACGACCGATTATAAGCGATGGGGAGATTTTGAATTGAAAGCCAGCGACGCGACCACCTACTTTTTCAATAAAGCGGCCGATCAACTCTGTTTGCCCGATTGGGTTCGCAAGTTGTTGATCACTTCCAAGCGTGAATTGACCGTGCAAGTAGTGGTTGAGATGGACGATGGGCGAGTCGAAACCTACCTCGGATATCGCGTACAGCACGACAATGCTCGCGGCCCGATGAAGGGTGGCTTGCGCTATCACCCTGAGGTCAGTTTGGATGAAGTGCGTTCACTGGCAAGCTTGATGACTTGGAAAACAGCCGTGGCCAACATTCCGTATGGCGGTGCAAAGGGAGGTGTGGCCGTCGATCCAAGCACTTTGTCGCGAAAGGAACTGGAGCGATTGACACGAGCCTTCGTCGACGGCATCCATGATGTGATTGGACCTGACACCGATATCCCAGCTCCAGACATGGGAACGACCCACGAAGTCATGTCATGGATGCGCAATCAGTGGGAAAAATACCATGGCTTCAATCCTGCTGTCATCACTGGCAAGCCGGTTGAGGAATATGGTGCCAAGGGGCGTGAAGAAGCGACCGGTCGTGGCGTGGGAATACTGGCGGTCAAGTTGCTCAAACGCAAAGGGGTCAAACTGGACAAATGCCGCACGGCCATCCAAGGTTTTGGCAACGTCGGTTCCCACGCGGCCAAGTTTCTCAGTGAAGCTACCTTTCCGATCGTGGCCATCAGTGACATCTCGGGCTGCTATTACAATCCGCAGGGGTTAGATATTCGTGGCGCGCTCCGGCACTCGTTGGAACATAAATCGCTAGCTGGTTATAAAGGAGCGGAAGTGCTGCCAGTCGATGACCTGCTGGGATTGGATGTCGATCTGTTGATCCCCGCCGCCTTGGGTGGCGTGATCCACGAGGGGAACGCCGATAAGGTCAAGGCTGAAATCATTATCGAAGCAGCCAATGGGCCGATCCTCCCCGCCGCCCATGAGTCGCTCGTGGAGCGCGGCGTGACCGTGCTACCCGATATCTTGGCCAACGCCGGAGGGGTAACGGTCAGTTATTTTGAGTGGGTACAAAACCGTCAACATTATCGCTGGAGTCTGGATCGCGTCCGCCAAGAATTGGACGCCACGCTGAGTGAAGCCTTTGAACAAGTCTGGCAACAAGCGTTGCAGCAGAAAGTCGATTTGCGAACCGCCGCCTTTATGCTGGGGATTTCGCGCGTGCATCGCGCCACCGAACTGGCTGGTTTTGCTTCATGAGACAAGGGGGCGATTAGTGACCTATACCAGTTCGACGCGCCAATTGTCTCCTCGAAACTACGGCAACACGACTCCCCTTCGTTTCGAGAGCACGCGCAGCGCGTATTCGAAATAGGGAAACGGGATCGTCTCGTTGCGTTCCAACGACCACTTGTAAACTAGATTGACCATGGCGCGCGGTATCTTCCCTTGATCGACATAGACCACTACCGTTTGCACGAACTGTTTTTGTTCAGGGGTCGCGGCGCGTAGGCCCTTGTTGAGCTGGTCCTCGAGCGATGCAATATTTTGCGTCGTCAAGCGGTCCGCAGAATTGACACTGTTCCCCTGCTGTGCTGCGGCACGCTTGCCAGGGAGCAAGGACAGGATGCTAACGATGGCGGATGTAATCCAAAGTCGTCGACCGAGCATGTGCAGTTCTCTCTCTTACGGTTGGTCGCAGGTTCGCCATTGCAAACCTCCACCTTGCCCAATACACGAACGTACAACCGCAGGTCAATCGCAAAAGTTGCTAGCTAGGGAACAGCGTGCGCAGTTCTTCACACTGGGCTTCGGTCAAATAGCGTGTGGGTAGATCGCGAAGTACGAGATACAACCGCGCAGTCTCTTCCAACTCCTCGATGGAATTGACGGCGGCCTCAAGGCTTTTGCCTGCCACAACAGGACCGTGATTGGCCAACAGCAGACTGTGCGCGCTGGCAGCCAGACTTTCGACTGCGTCGGCCAGGGTTTTGTCACCTGGCGGATAGTAGTCGACCAATGGCAGTTGCCCCACACGCATGACGTAGTAAGCGGTGATGGGGGGCAATACATTGGCGGGATCAATATCGGCTAAGCAAGAAACGGCGACTGACCATGTAGAATGAAGATGCACCACCGAGGCTTCGCGTGGACGCATGCGGTACATGCTCAAATGCAAGAAGGCTTCTTTGGAGGGTTTTTCGCCCGATAAGTGATTGCCATCCCAATCCACTTTAGAGATCGCATCTGCGTCGAGCGAGCCGAGCGAAGAATTGGTGGGGGTGATCAAAATTCCGTCCGGAAGCCTGACGCTGATATTGCCAGAACTACCACTTGTATAGCGGCGTGCGAAGAGCGATTTGCCTTGCATCACGATTTGCTCGCGCAGGTCTCGTTCGCTCATCGATTAGTGATCCTTGACTTTGTCCGCGAAGGCTTGCTTAAACTTTTCCACTTTGGGTCGGACGATGGCCGCGCAATAGCCTTGGTTAGGATTCTTGAAAAAGTAGTCTTGGTGATACTCCTCGGCTGGGTAAAACGTGATCAGCTTCGAAACCTCAGTCACCACCCGTCGTCCGTTAAAGGCGTCCAGATCATTCAGCTTCTTTTTATACTTTTCAGCTAACTCTTGTTGTTGTTCGTTCTCGTAGTACACTACGGAACGATACTGTGTCCCCGTATCGGGTCCCTGTCGATTGAGTGTGGTGGGGTCGTGGGTCTTCCAGAAAACTTCCAGAAGTTCCTCGAACGTGACCTGTTGCGGATCGTAATGAATCTGGCAGACCTCTGCATGACCACTACGACCGGTACAAACCTGTTCGTAGCTAGGATTGGAAGTGCGACCGCCGGCATAGCCCGAGATGACCGATGTGACCCCTTTCATATTCTCAAACACCGCTTCGACGCACCAAAAGCAGCCTCCGCCGAAGGTGGCCGTGGCTAGTTTCGCGGACGATGATTCCGATTGTTCCGATACTACGGCAGGTGCTTGAGGTGCGGTGCTTGTTTCTTGGGCACAACTCAGGCCAACTGTTCCGAACAGAGTCGCTGCGGTAAGCCAAACGATACGGTGTTTGATAGTCATTTGCATTCTCCTTTGGTGCATGAGTATGCGGCGCGTGATGTGAAAAACCACATTGTCGACTATCATTATAGGTAGTGCCATGATAGGTCGCCCCATTCCTTGAAGATTGTGAGCTCATCCCATGCAATTGGATCCAACCCGCTGGTTTGTGTCACTAGCCGGCTTCTTCTACGACTGGCTCATCACGCGTGAGTGGAAGCAAGCCCTATTGTGCTGGTTGCCACTTTTCTTGTTGGCTGGCGTCGCCGTGGCAGCCGCCTCGGGAAATTGGCGTGATCGCAGTCAATTGGCTCAGTGGTATATGGAATTGGGGAATGAGGAGATCGCCGAGTGGGAAACGGCTTGGGCACCAGCGGCGAAACCAACTGCAGCCGAAACCGACGCGGAGGGTTCACAAGTTGAGTCGGTGGGGGGCACGACTACCACCGGCGCTACCACGTCCAGTTCCGACCAGACAGACAGTCAGCAGAGGTCACCAGAAGATCCCCAGGTCACGGAAAACGGACTGAACGCCGACCCGACCAACGCTGACGATCCTCGGCAGGTTTCCCGTTTTGCCGAGACACTGTTTCGCCGAGTGCAAATGCTGGTCCCCAGTGAGCGCAGCCAGTTTGTGATTGCAGCCACGCTTGCGCAACGCGGTGCTATCGATCAAGCGCGTGATATGTTAGCCAAGGTCGCACCACTTGGCGGTATCGGTTACGCTCCAGCGCATGCACTGCTGGCCCAGTTGCTATTGCTCGATTTACAAAAAAAGGGAGCCAATGATCAGGCAGAGATGGTGGAGCTCACGCGGCAGTTCGAGCATCACATCTCAGAAGCTAAGCGGTGGGAGCGTTGTCCACGGTTGATATTACTAGCCGGTAGCGACTTGTATTGGCTCTCTGGAGAACAGCAAGAATCGCTCGCGCTGTTGGAAATGTGCGCAGAGCGGTATCCTGAAGACAACTTTGCCTTGGCCCAGCGCGCGGCCAGCGCCAACGACGTACGCTTGCTTGAGCAAGCTTGGCCACGCGCCGAGCAACATTTGCTGGCCGTGCTGCGGAACAATCCCAAGGACACTACGGCCCGCCGGCAGTTGGCCCAGACGTATGCCTTGACCAACAATTTCGATCGCGCTGAGGAAGTGCTTAGTGCTAAAGAGGCAGAACGCACTCCAGAAATTGTGCGAGCCCTGTCCCAAGTTTACATGATGCGGTACAGCCAAAGTCAATCGCTGGCCAATGAAAAGGTGACGGTTAACTTACAGTATCTCGAAAAAGCGATGCGGATCGATCCGTCCAATCCGTACGTTGCGGAAGCTATTGCTGTGTTAGCTCGACTGCAGGGGCCGACTCCCAGCGATGAAATGATCGAGCATCTTAAGGCTTCTTTGGCTGAGGGGACCGCCACAGCCGCCACGCATGCCGTCTTGGCTGAAATACGACTGCTCCGCAACCAACTCAACCTGGCCATCCCGCACTTGGAACAAGTCATCAACCGTCTCGACAACTCAGCGGAGTACTTGAACAACTTAGCCTTTTGCTTGGCGGAACTGCACCCCGAGCGCTATGAAGAGGCACTGGGCTATGCTCTGCGGGCGGTGGCGGAATCCAAGCGACAGCCCAATGCCGATTACTACGATACATTGGCGCACGTATTTGCGCGACTCGAGCGCCACAAAGAAGCGTTGACGGCTGCGGAGACAGCCATTGAGCTTAGCCCGCGACGCCCCGATTTTCATCAGCGTGCGGCGGACGAATACGCAGCGCTGGGTGACGAATCGATGTCGAATGTCCATTTGAAAGTCATTGAGCGGCTGAAAGTGGAGGAGGAGGCTCGGATCGAAGCCGAACGAGTCGCCGCCGAGCGACGCGCCACCGAGGAACGGATCGAAGCCGAACGGCTCGCGGCCCAACGCTTGAAGACGGATAAGTTGGAGGAGCAGCGTTTCGCGTCAGAACAAGCCATGGCGGCGATAGCCGAAGAGGTCGCCCGCGAAGCTGCTGAGAAAAGCAACAAAGCTGAAGAGACCAGCATCAAAGCTGAAGAGAACCAAAGAGACGAGTAGGCGTGGGTTTCAACTTAGCATCGTGCCCACGGCCAGCGCCTGAGTTCACTCCAGCAAGGCGAGTGTCCGTTTTTGTCGAGCGCTGTGGAAAGCGGTATCGACGATCTGCTGACCAATGCGGCTAATCCCTGGAGAAAGAGGCCCTTCAATGAGCCGGCCATGCTGCAAGCAATCAACAAAGTACTGAATCGGATTCTGGGTGGGAGAGAGCAGGCTGTCGGCCGGAATCATCTCACCCTGGGGACGCTTGGCATCCTGCACGCGAATCGACGATTCGTAGTCGAACGAGCTGATCGTCCCGGCGGTCCCCACTAAAACGAAACCGCATTTGGGCTGTGGCTGGTGCGTCCAAGGATCGGTGTAGGTCCCCCACCGAGTCTCGAATTTACTCAATCCAAAATCATAGCGCGCGACTGTAATTGAATGCTCGTCGACTTCCAGTTTTACGGGAGCGTCGATGACAGCGGTGACTTCAATCGGCTTGGCACCATTTAAAAACCAAGTTCCGATGGTGGCACCGTAGCCGAGATAGTCCAGCATAGAACCGCCCCCCTTGGTCCGTTTGTAAAACCAACTCTCGGGCTTTTCGAGCTCGACTTGTTCGGCCGAGATCTCGCGCTTGCCAGCCGTGTGCCAGAGCGGGCCGCGATTGCCTCCATAGTGATGCACTTCGACCAATTGTCCGATGGCACCTTCATCGATCAAGCGCTTGGCGGTGCGATGAGCAGGGACCCAAACGATGGGCCAATTGATAGCCAACGTCACGTCGTGTTGCTGACAGGCGGCGAGCATGCGATCAGCATCTTCCAGCGAAGCGGCCATCGGCTTTTCTATCAGCAGTGGCAGTCCGAAGGGTGCCAAGCGTTCGACCCACAAGGCATGATCGCCGGTGGCAGGACAGAGGATGAGCCAATCGGGGCGAGCCGCTTCGATGCAGTGCTGCCAGTCGGCGAAAAGTTGATCGTCGCGCAGACCCAGGGCGACCTGTGCGTCACCTAGTCGTCCGCGATCAGCGTCGCAGATGGCCACGACTTCACAGTCGGGATGCTCGGCGGCCGTGCGGAGATTGTCCCCCATGTGCATGTGCTCGAACGAAATACCAGCGACCCGATAGCGTTGTTTCACTGCTGTTCCATCCTAGTTGGACCGCGTCGCGTCGGGCTTATATGGTCGTTGCGGTCGCCAGACCGCAGGAGTCTACGTTCTGCCGAACGTAGCTACGAGAGATGCTAATTGTTGGCCGCAGTCGAGTTGTCGGCTGGGACGGCTGGGACGGCTGGTTCGACATCATCGGCGGGCTGGGCGTCGTTAGGATCGGCTTTTGGCGAGCCTTGGGCCGGATCGTTGGCCGTCTCCAATTCCTCGTCTTCAATCAGCTCTGGATAGCGATCGAGGAAACCGGGTACTTCTTTCACCAAATCCATGATCTCTTCGATATACCCTTCGGCTTGCCTTTGCAGACTATTCATATCGCGAACCAACATTGGATCGTTGACCGCCAATTGAAAATCATCAACGGCCGTGATTAGCTTTGCGATCTTTTCTTGCGTTTCAGGGGGAAGCTGCGCGGCACTAATTGGCTTGACCCCCTCAACCACGTTTTCCTCGGCCATCGGCTTACCGTCGAGGGCCACGTGGACCGATTGCGAGATTTGATTGATGAGCCGCCGCGCCAGGCGAACTTGCCAGGTTTGAGTATCCTTCGGCTTAGGCTTGCCGAGTGTACCTGGACCGCCATAACCGCCGCCACCACCGTAGCCGCCTTCACCTCCACCCATCATGCCACCCCCCATCATGCCACCACCATAGCCTGCTCCGCCACCGTAGCCACCTCCTTCGCCACCGCCGTACCCACCACCCCCCATACCCATTCCGCCGTCACCACCATAGCCGCCACCACCATAGCCGCCACCAGCCATTCCAGCCATTCCGCCCCCCGATTTGGCTTTTAGCGTGTCTTCTTCGTGTTTGTACCAGTCGACCAATTGGCTGCGTAGGAAATGGGAGAGGCCAATGAGGTATTGAGCATTTTGTGCCTCGAAGCGTTTGTCGCTCAAGTCAAAGCGAGACAGGTAGTGCAGCGCTGACATGCGCACACTGGGGATTACCTTGGGGTCGGCCAGATGCTTCAGCGCCGCGCTGCCACCTGCCATCGAACCGGTCGTAGTTAAACAGTCGTACGCGCGGCGTTGCAACCACGCGTGGCTGCTTTCGTCCAACGCGCTCTTAGGCTCGGAATTCAATATATTGACTGTTAGGGATAACACTGCTTTCTTAGCGTTAGCGGGCAAATGCGTGGGATGCGACCACCAACGACCAAGATGGCGATTGAGTCCATAGAGCGCAATGGCGCGGAGGTAAACAGGTGACTTATCGTTGACAGCGACGCCAAACAAGACTCGCAATGCGTCACTTGAAGGATCGGGAGGGCTATCTCCGTTGGCGGCTGTTTCGTCCATCTCCGCCAGCAGTGCCAGCAGATTGATCTTGGTTTGAACAGAGACTGGTTCTCCCAGAATTCTGGCGGCAGTTTCCGCTACGGTCTTGGTGGCTATTTTTCGTGCCACCGGATCTTTAGCACCGGAGATGAAGCTCGAATCAAGCGTGTTGCGCATGTCGTCCAACTTGGCTAAATTCTGCGCATCTTCAAAGCTCTTGGCTTCAGGCAGCCGAAGCCGCTCCACTTCCATTCTTATCTTCATTTCCACTGCCCGTTTGGCTTCCTCCGAAGCGGGAAGCTTGCCCCGCAGGAAGTCGCGAGCCATTCTGTCTTGTTCCTTGCTCAGTTCGGCCACTGGTGGTGCTTGGGCCAAAACGCTACAGGCCGCGCTGATGACCACCAGGCAAGCGATCCAAGCTATTGAGCGATGATGTTGGAAGTGCATTCCAAGAATCCTTCATTAGGGGGCAGAAGAGGCGCGCGGACGAGGAGCAGACAGACGGTTCCCAGCTTCTAACATACCCGAAAGAAGCCCCGGCTGTCAAATTTTTCAACATTATCAACTCGGCTATCAGCTCGACGCGCCAGCGAGTGGGTCCCCAAATTCCCGCAATCGGACGGCACTTCCAACTATCCGGCGCCCCACTCGCTCGTATGTTTAAAAAGCACTCGAATTAAACTTGAGTGTGGTTGTTCGTGAGGAGTGATTAACACTCGCTGTGGCTTTGACCACTTGCGCCAGATTTCTCCCTTCGAGCCTTACTCCACTAATCGTTACA